>NZ_JALNTM010000017.1:0-137696 GCF_023161845.1 Pseudoalteromonas sp. 2CM39R | reverse complement strand
TAGGTTCTAGGTTCTAGGTTCTAGGTTCTAGGTTCTAGGTTCTAGGTTCTAGGTTCTAGGTTCTAGGTTCTAGGTTCGTCAAAAGTTTATAAGCGCTCTGTAATACGTGTCACACTTTCCTAGTGCCTAAAGCCTATTTATTCCTAGTACCTTGTTACTTTTGTATGTGACTTAGGCTAAATAGTTTTACCAACGCAGCTAAAGCGAACTACACGCAGCAGACGCTCACCTAAGTAGTTTAGTCTAAGATAAGGCGGACACTCGACTTATCCCTATGAGCATACGTAGTTGTATGTGATTAGGGTCAGTCGAGTGGACAACGCAGTATTAGATTAAAATACGACGGTGATTACATTTGCTCCATGACTTCGATACCTAGTAAATCCAATCCTGTGCGCAGCGTATCTGCCACTAAATTACACAATACTAAACGGCTATCACGAACACTTGGCTCTACGCCCTCTTTAAGTACTGGGCAAGCTTCGTAGAATGTCATGTATAGGCTAGCTAGTTCGTATAAGTAACCACATAATACGTGCGGTGTGGCTTCATTGATCATCAGATCAAGAACTTCTTCTAACTGCAATAATTTAAGCGCGAGAGTTTTCTCTTGTGGCTCAATAATGCTCACATCAGCCTTTAAGCTTGCAGCGTCAACACCTGACTTACGGAAAATACTGCGAACACGCGTATACGCATATTGTAAGTAAGGGGCTGTTGCGCCTTCAAAACTTAACATGCTGTCCCAGTTAAAAATGTAATCGCTGGTACGATGCTTAGAAAGGTCTGCGTATTTAACCGCGCCAATACCCACTTTACGAGCAATTTCACTACGATCTTCGTCAGATAAATCTGATTCACGCTCAGCGAGTTTGGCTGCTGCGCGAGTAATTGACTCTTCAAGTAAATCAGCTAATTTTACCGTGCCGCCTGTACGGGTTTTAAATGGTTTACCATCAGCGCCCATCATGGTGCCAAATGGGCAAAACTCGTAACTGGTTTCATCACGTAACAAACCGGCTTTACGCGCAGTAAGCTCTACTTGATTAAAGTGAAGGCTCTGGCGCGCATCAACAAATATCAAAATACGCTCAGCGCCTAGTTTGTTTGAACGGTAATCACACGCGGCTAAATCTGTGGTTGCATATAAGAAGCCGCCACCCGATTTTTGTACGATAAACGCTGAAGGCTCACCGTCTTTATTCGCCAGCTCATCTAAAAATACCACCTGTGCGCCTTGCGACTCTACTGCAATATTTTTATCTTTTAATAAGCTTATAATATCGTTAAGTTCACTGTTATAAGCACTCTCAGCCATAATGTCGGCAGGCGTAAGGGTTACGTTTAAACGCTTATATACTTCCTCAGAGTGCTTCACTGAAGTGGCAATAAATAGTTTCCACAGTTTTTCACAGTGTGCGTCGCCACTTTGCAGTTTAACTACGTAGTTACGTGCTTTATCGGCAAAGCCTTCTTCGTCATCAAAACGCTTTTTAGCATCGCGGTAAAAAGTTTCTAAGTCAGCAAGCGCAACAGTATCTAAGTCAACACCTTGGTTAATTTGATCTTCTAAATGCGCAATCAACATACCAAACTGTGTGCCCCAATCACCCATGTGATTTTGACGAACAACGGTATCGCCTCTAAATTCAAGTGCGCGTACTACCGCATCACCAATAATAGTTGAGCGTAAATGACCTACGTGCATTTCTTTTGCAAGGTTCGGCGATGAGTAATCAACCACTACTTTTTGTGGTTTGGCGTGCTCATTTACTGCAAGTTTTGCGTGGTTATTAGCGGCTTGTACGCTTTGTGCTAAAAACTCTGGCTTTAAGTGAATATTAATAAAACCAGGGCCAGCAATTTCAGTTTTTTCGGCAATGTCGCTTACATCTAACTGATCAATAATTTTTTGCGCCAATTCACGCGGGTTACTTTTCATTTTTTTAGCCGCGCCCATCGCGCCATTAATTTGGTAATCACCAAACTGTGGGCGTGTGCTTTGCGTAACTGCTGGGTTAGTATCTTCTGGCAGGCCTGCGGCGGTCATAGCGGCAATGGCTTTTTCTACTAAAATAGTACGAATATTCATTATATTATTTACCTTTATAAGCCCGCCAAAGCAGGCTTTGTGTTAATTCTAGTGGCTAAGTGTTAGTTTTCACGCGTGTGGTTAAATGTCACTTCAGGGTAACGCTCAGTCGACAAGTTAAGATTTACACGACTCGGTGCGATATAAGTTAAATTATCGCCACCATCGAGTGCTAAGTTGCTTTCGCACTTACGCTTAAACTCTTCAAACTTTTTAACATCATCACAGCTAACCCAGCGGGCTGTATTTACATTAACGCTTTCGTAAATTGCATCAACGTTATATTCAGCTTTTAAACGCGCTACAACCACGTCAAACTGCAACACACCTACCGCACCTACAATTAAGTCATTATTAATTAATGGTCTGAATACTTGTACTGCGCCCTCTTCTGAAAGCTGTACCAATCCTTTTAATAACTGTTTTTGTTTTAATGGATCGCGCAGACGAATACGGCGGAACAATTCAGGGGCGAAGTTTGGAATACCGCTAAACTTAATTTTTTCGCCTTGGGTAAAGGTATCACCAATTTGAATCGTACCGTGGTTATGTAAACCAATAATATCACCAGCGTAAGCATCAGCCGCACGCTCACGATCGCCCGCCATAAAGGTTACCGCATCAGAAATACTGACTTGTTTACCGATACGCACATGATTCATTTTCATGCCTTGGCTATATTTACCCGACACAATACGCATAAAGGCAATACGGTCACGGTGTTTTGGATCCATGTTGGCCTGAATTTTAAATACAAACCCAGTGAAGTTTTCTTCTGTGGCTACAACTTGGCGGTCTTCTGTCTCACGTGGTAATGGGGTTGGCGCCCACTGAGTTAACCCATCTAAAACATGATCTACACCAAAGTTACCAAGTGCGGTACCAAAATACACAGGCGATAACTCACCCGCTAAGAATAGATCTAAATCAAATTCGTGTGATGCACCAATAACTAGCTCTAGTTCATCGCGTAACTGCGCTGCAAGTTCACCACCAATGGCTTGGTCAAGCTCAGGGTTATCGAGCCCTTTAATGCTGCGTACTTCTTGAATAGTGTGACCTTGACCTGTTTTATATAAAATGGTCTCTTCGTTATGGATATGGTAAACACCTTTAAACTCTTTACCACAGCCAATTGGCCAAGTAACAGGTGCACAGGCAATATTTAGCTCTGTTTCTACTTCGTCAAGTAGTTCCATTGGGTCGCGAATATCACGGTCACATTTATTCATAAAGGTAACAATAGGCGTGGTACGCAGGCGTGTTACTTCCATTAGCTTACGGGTACGTTCTTCTACACCTTTAGCAGCATCAATTACCATTAAACACGAATCTACCGCGGTTAAAGTTCGGTATGTATCTTCAGAGAAGTCTTCGTGTCCTGGGGTATCAAGTAAATTAACTAACGCATTGTTATAAGGAAATTGCATTACAGAAGTAGTAACAGAAATACCACGCTCTTTTTCCATTTCCATCCAATCAGACTTAGCATGCTGATTAGAGCCACGGCCTTTTACCGTTCCAGCTTTTTGAATTGCTTGTCCGAATAACAATACTTTTTCTGTGATAGTGGTTTTACCCGCATCCGGATGCGAGATGATCGCAAAGGTACGGCGTTTATTAATTTCGCTAAGGAGATTTTGGTCTGCCATTAAAAAGGTTCTTTTAGTTGATATACGGATGTATTTGTATTTTAGTATGCTGAGCTTTCAAGGCTAAAAACAAGCTAACCTCTAAAGCTCAACATACCCCAACAAGAACCCAAATTAGCTCTTGTGACGCTATCCGTTAAGTTAATCGTAATTAAAGACTATTTTCGCTGATCTTGGCTTTATAAACAATCAATGGTTGGTTATTAACGGATCTTTTTTAAGTTTGGTGTTTTCAGCGATTATTAACAATAACGCTATAAATTGCCCACTAACTTAACACCAAGCTTGAGTAATAGTGCTGTAAATCATATTATTGGTCGATTACATGGAGGATTTGATGTTGGGTAATGAAAACCAGTAAGCTAAGTATTCGATTATTATGGTATATAACTCCACTGGTTATACTGCCATTGTTATTTTTAGGGGGCTTTACGCTCACTAATGTGACCAACTCTACGCAAAAGCAGGCCGACTTGATTATGAGTCGCTTTGTAGAACAACAACAGCAAAAAGTATTCAACTATATCGATTCTTTTCATGCAACGGCTAAGTTACTCTCTGCTTCACCGGTACTAAGTGACTTTTTAGCTAAAGATTTATTTGAAGACGCCAGCTATACCTATCGGCTTGGCGCGTTAATGGACGTATTTGCCAGTTACAGTGAAGCCTACCCTGACATTATTAGTATTAACTTAGTCTCAAAAACCGGTAAAAGTGACGCCTATTACTCCAGTAATTTAACCGTAGCGCCCAAATCCTACCCATTTTTTGATCAAGTAAAACAAAGTAATTTAAGCCAGCAGCAGTTTATGGTGCAAAAAGAAGATGGCACCACCAACTTATACTTTGTACAGCGCATATATAGCGTCGACTATTATTTAAAACGCCCACAACAGCTAGGCTTTATTATTCTTAAAGTCGACCCCTCTATTTTAAACACCAGCATTTTAGAAGCGCCTTATAACAACACCTTAAATTTGTTACTGGCCAACGATGGTAAAATTTTATTTAGCTCCGATTATAAAATGCGTGGCCACTATGTCAGCGAGTATGAACTAAATAAAATTAACGATTTAGCGGATATAGGCAGCTTATCAACCATTGAACTTTCAAGTGTTGATAAAATAGAGCGACTGATTTTTGCAGCCCAAATGAGTGGCGGCTACTATTATGTGTCGACCATTCCAAAAGCAGTATTGTATCAGTCAGGCAAAGCAATTAGTGTGATCACCGGGCTAATTGTTATTATTTCTGTGATCACCCTACCAATCTTAATTTTTATTGTGGTGCGTAATTTACTGCTTAACCCAATAGAATTATTAGGTGAAGCAAGTCATCGCGTTGGTGATGGCGACCTCTCTGTTACACTCCCTGCATATACTACAGATGAAGTAGGAATACTGTTTAACGACTTTAATCACATGATTAACCAAATTAAGCATTATCAACAGCAACTAGAAGAATATAAGCATCACTTAGAAGACAAAGTAGAAAGTCGGACTAAGGCGCTTGAGTCGATGAACAGTAAGCTTGAAACCGCCATCGCCCAAGCAGAACAAGCAAACCAGCTTAAAAGCCGCTTTTTAGCCAATATGAGTCATGAAATTCGCACTCCGCTTACAGCCATTATGGGATTTACAGAGCAACTACTGCATAGCGAAAAACCAACCAATGACAAACATCATTTAGGCACTATTCTACGTAACTCAAAACATTTGTTAGAGCTTATTAATAACATTCTCGATCTTTCAAAAATTGAAGCCGAAAAACTCGCGGTTGAGCAAACGCCGTTAAATGTTGTACAACTTATTCATGATGTTGAATCAATCATTAAACCTCTAGCACAAGAGAAGCAGCTGTCATTTACAATTAATTATGCACTTCCGCTACCGCATACTATTAATAGTGATATTACTCGCTTAAAACAAATACTGATTAATATTGCCAGTAATGCGGTTAAATTCACTGAGCAAGGTCAGGTTACAATAACCGCTAAATACCAAGCACCAAAAACGCTTACCTTTGTTATTGAAGATACCGGCATTGGTATGTCGTCAAACCAAATAAAACGATTATTTACGCCATTTGAGCAAGCCGATGCTACAACGACACGTCGGTTTGGTGGTACGGGGTTAGGGCTGTGTATTTCAAAAAACTTAGCTCAGTTACTAGGTGGTGATGTAAGTGTAACCAGTGAGGTGGGTGTGGGTAGTTGCTTTACCATCGATATAGATTGCCATTTGCATAATAGCCTTGGCGGCAATTTATTATTAACCGAGCATTCTCAACTAACACCAGAAAAGGATCCGCAGCTATCTTTTGCTAGCAACAGCTTTGATGCGCATATTTTGGTAGCAGAAGATAACCCCGATAATCAGTTACTGATTAAATTGCTATTACAAACATGGGGATTAGAGCCCGATATAGCCAACAATGGTGCACAAGCTGTAGAAATGGCGTTGGTAAACGACTACCAGCTTATAATCATGGATATGCAAATGCCGGTTATGGGCGGCTTAGAAGCAACTAAAATGCTCAGAGATGCGGCCTATGATGGCCCAATTATCGCTCTGACCGCGAATGTGATGAATCATGATATTGATACTTACCTTGAAGCAGGCTGTGATAAAGCGCTGGGCAAACCCATTGATAAAGACGCACTAGAAAATGTATTAGTCAGCTATTTACACCTTGAACGTGATAACCAAAACAAGTGGGATAGCTTATTGAAGAGTGAGAAGTTTCAGCAAATAAATGCTAATTATTTAGCAAGTTTACCTGATTATTTACAACAGATAAAAGCACTATATAACAGCCGTGACTGTGAGACATTACGCGCCCTTGCCCATAGTATTAAAGGCAGCGCTGGTTGTTTTAACTTTGATGAAATTTACCAAAGCGCCTCAGCGGTTGAACAAAGCTTAAAAGGCAATGATATGCCACAAAGAGAAAAACACGTTGCAGAACTTATTGCCGCAATAGAGCAAGCCATCGCTAATAAGTAATCGTTAAAAATTTAAACCCAGTGCCATGCCCATTAAAATCGCGTCTTCAAAGCCGTTTTTATTGGGTGCGTCACTGGGGTAATAATTTTTACGTACAGACATTTCAATAAAGCCTGCTCGTTCATACAAAGCAATAGCTCGTGTATTAGATTCGCGTACTTCTAAAAATAAGTTTTCGGCGCTTTGTTGCTCACCATACGCTATAAACTGCGTTAATAACTGCTGAGCAAATCCTTGTCCCTGAAAGCTTGGGGCGACACAAATATCCATTAGAGTAAAATCGGGTCCTGCTTTTTCACCAATATAAAAACCTATCATTTGCTCTTCATCGAACGCCGCTAAATTAAAATAACGTCCCTGCAAACATGATTGCATTGTTTTTAATGTCCAAGGATGTGTGTGGCAGCTGGTTTCAATGGCCATAAGCTCATTGGTATTCTCATCGGTAACCGATTTAAAGTGTATCAAGGTGTTCACTCATTAATGCCCATAACGCACGTTTTTGTGCACTGGACAGGGAAGAATCAGGCAAGCCTAATTGTTGCTCATTAAACTCAATAGTTGATGACTTAACAATCTTGTTAATTATTACAGGCGCAAACGCACGCTCAATATCATCTTTTAACGTATCACAGAGTGTTAACGATGAATTAGCTGACTGCTCTAATGGAGCTGGGCGAAAGTGTTGATTAAGTTCAAGCTTTTCTATACCAAAAACAGATGCGTAACGTGAATGCATAACGACTCGATGGAATTAGTAAGTTGAATAATATATGAAGTAATCAAAACGATGTAAAGAAGAAATGGCAGGGGCGGAGAGATTCGAACTCCCAACCGTCGGTTTTGGAGACCGCTGTTCTACCAATTGGAACTACGCCCCTGCAATGACGATGAATTATAAAGACCTTTTGACAAAGGTAAAGTAAAAATTCAACTTTTTGGTTTGTTTGCTTTTTAAATAAACAAAACGGCGAATTAGCATGCTAATTTATGGTTTTTCACTTTTTAACAACTATTATACTATTCAGTCTCAATTGCTTGTAGCGTCTTAGCTCACTCAATAAAACTAAAGCGGTTATGACTTCAAACTTGCCATTGCGTAATTGCCTGTAGACACTTAAGTTTTATTTACTTTTAACTTTTTCAGCTCCTCTGTAATACTCAAAAGTGTTAGTGGCTTAGGCAAAACCGCATTCGCACCACACGCAATTAACCGTTCAGCTTCGCTGCCAACTGTGGCACCTGTTACGCCAATAATGGGATTAACAAAGCCTTGCTCGCGCAGTCTAACAGTTAACTCGTAGCCATCACAATTTGGCATCATGATATCCGTGATGACTAAATCAAAATCGCCTGTGCTTGCCTGATTTAAACCAATAATACCATCCTCTGCTTCAGTCACTATCGCGCCATTTTGGGTAAGGATCTTACTGGCTATCATACGCAGCATAGGTGTATCTTCGACTAGCAGTATTTTTAGGTTTTGCAGTAATTCGAAATCATCCACTTTTACTGAGACTGCATCATGCTCATCAACACTATGCAAAACAAAGACTAACTCAAAATTAGCGCCACCGTTTTCGCTACTAATATAACTTAAATCTCCATCCTCCAAAGTGTTAGCTATTTGCTTGCAGATATTAAGCCCCAGCCCAGTACCTTCACTCAATGTATCGCCACGTTCAAATGCATTAAACATCTTATCTCGAAATTTAACATCGATACCTTTACCATCATCAATAACATTAATACGATAATGGGTTTTATCATGGCTTAAGGATTCGGCTGATTTCATTACAGTAACTGTGCTGCCACCACTATGTAATATCGCATTCTTAATTAAGTTCTGAATAATTTGGAAGATAGCTTTAGTGGAGCCTATATGATGCTCTGTAACTGCTTTTTTTGCTGAGAAGTTAATAGTAAAATTATACTTTTCGGCTAAAGGCTTTACTCCTTCGATCGCCCGTTCAACGGTATCATGAACCGATATAGTTTCATTATTCTTGTACACAGCTAAGGTAGCACTACTAGAGGACGTCTTCATATCATCCAACACACATAGTAAGTGGCTGGATAACCGCTGCAACTCTAAAATATTTTTCGAACAGTTTTGCTCAAGCTCAATATCTATTAGCATTTTTATGGTTGCAGCGGGTGTTCGCAACTCATGCCCAATGACTCCATATATTCGTTCATTTGTATCTAATTGCAATTGAGTTTTATCGACTAATGCTTGATAACTACTAAGAAGGTAATAAATTAAGATGGAAAGAACGATAGTGCTAAACACAACGCGTACCACAATCGCCGTGGTTTGGGGCTCACCATTGGCAAGTAACATTAATGGCGTAATATTTAAGATACACATGCAGATAATACGCGTTTGACCCTTTAGGACGAGCACTAACACCACCACAAACAGCGGAGCTAAACTAGCTGGGACAACACCATTTACCAAAATAATAAAGGGAAAAGCCAAGGTAATCAAAATAGCCAATAGAGTTAACAAGCGTTGTCGAATTTTTTTAAAGGTAATAGCGCTTAATGCACATAACTCCCACACAGCAATTATCATTAATGACAATGTATTATTCGGCAACTCAAGTATAAATAAGCTAGCTGCAGTTAACAATCCACCCACACACAACAACTAAAGGATGAAAAGTTGCATTTGCTCTTCGAACCTATTTACCGCTGACTCATCAGTTCTCACAAAACCCCTCATTACCCTATATCAAATTGCGACCTAATAAGAAACTATCAAAGGTTTAGGATGGTATTTAACAATCCCCTTCTCCAATAAAAACGCTTTTACTCTTCCCCTGTATTAATACATTTTTTTTATTAATTTTTAGCTAGTTGCAACGGGAGAGCTTAAACTGCAAATAGGGACAAAATTATATTCTCATACCTGAGTTGTTTGATTTTATTTATAGTATAGAACTGTTTTTTAATTTAGCAGCTCTTTTTACAATGTCTATAACCGCAGTTTACTGAGCTTATTTAATGCTATGAAAGTTTAAATTGTTATTTTTACGCTGCTACAAGCGTGACTTTTTTGATAAGGTTTTGCTTAGAGGTGTTTAGCTGGGTGTTTTTGTGGTTGGATGGTGATTAAAAAGTTGAGCTCAATAAGAAAAAGCAAGCCATTAAATTAATGGCTTGCAGCATACAATTATTCCCACTCGATAGTTGCAGGTGGTTTACCTGAAATATCATAAACAACACGTGAGATACCGTCGATTTCATTAATGATACGGTTTGAAACCACACCTAAGAACTCATACGGTAAATGTGACCAACGCGCAGTCATAAAGTCAATGGTTTCTACACAACGAAGTGAAACAACCCAATCATACTTACGTGCATCACCCATAACCCCTACCGACTTAACCGGTAAGAATACAGTAAACGCTTGGCTTACTTTATGGTAAAGCTCTGCTTTGTGAAGCTCTTCAATGAAAATAGCATCAGCGCGGCGAAGTAAATCACAGTACTCTTTTTTGATTTCGCCAAGTACACGCACACCTAAACCTGGCCCTGGGAATGGGTGGCGGTAAAGCATGTCGTACGGTAAACCTAGCTCTAAACCAATTTTACGTACTTCATCCTTAAATAACTCACGTAATGGCTCTACTAAGCCCATTTGCATATCATCTGGTAAGCCGCCCACATTATGGTGCGATTTAATTACGTGTGCTTTACCAGTCGCTGAAGCTGCTGATTCGATTACGTCAGGGTAAATTGTACCTTGGCCTAACCATTTTGCGTTTTTAAGCTTTTTAGCTTGCTCATCAAATACGTTAATAAACGTATGGCCAATGGCTTTACGCTTATCTTCTGGGTCTGATTTACCAGCTAAGTCATTTAAAAATTGATCTTCGGCATCTACTTTAACAATGTTTAAGCCAAACTTATTGCCAAACATATCCATAACTTGCTGGCCTTCGTTTAAACGAAGTAGCCCGTTATCAACAAATACACAGGTTAGTCGTTCACCAATAGCACGGTGAATAAGCATAGCTACAACCGATGAATCTACACCGCCTGATAAGCCTAAAATAACTTCGTCGTCGCCTACTGTTTCTTTGATACGCTCAATGGCGTCATCAATGATTTTTGCCGGCGTCCATAATTTTTCACAACCACAAATATCAATAGCAAAACGCTCTAGTAAACGTTGACCTTGATGTGTGTGCGTTACTTCTGGGTGAAATTGTACGCCGTAAAAGCGTTTTTCTTCGTTAGACATTGCCGCATGTGGGCAAGTAGATGTTTTAGCTGTGGTATTAAAAGTATCTGGAATTTCCATTACTTTATCACCGTGGCTCATCCACACATCTAGTACACCATTGCCGCCATCAGTAATATGATCTTCAATGGCATCAAATAATGCACAGTTACCCACTTTTTCAACTTGCGCGTAACCAAATTCTTTTTTATCTGAGCTATGTACACGGCCGCCAAGCTGTGTTGCCATAGTTTGCATACCGTAACAAATACCAAGTACGGGTACGCCAGCATCAAATACATACTCAGGAGCACGCGGGCTATTTTCAAGCGTAGTTGATTCTGGGCCACCAGAAAGGATAATACCTTGTGGGTTAAACTCGCGAATTTGCTCTTCGGTTACATCCCAAGCCCAAAGCTCACAATAAACACCAATTTCGCGCACGCGACGGGCGATTAACTGCGTGTATTGTGAACCAAAATCTAAAATGAGGATTCGTGAATCGTGAATGTCTTTGCTCATGAAGTATCTCGTAAAGTCAGGTGCTAAACGCCACCAGCTTAAGCTGTGTGACTATATTAGGGCTAACAAAGGTTAGCCCACTTATTTCAAGTTGTTAAAGGCTGATTAGCCTAAACGGTAGTTCGGTGCTTCTTTAGTGATTTGCACATCATGAACATGCGACTCACCCATACCAGCAGAAGTTACACGTACAAACTGTGGTTTAGTGTTTAGCTCTTCGATTGTGGCACAACCGGTTAAGCCCATTGCACTGCGAAGACCACCCACTTGTTGGTGAATAATTGTCGCAATTGGCCCTTTATAAGCAACACGACCTTCAATACCTTCAGGTACTAACTTGTCAGCTTGGTTTGATTTTTGGAAGTAGCGATCTGATGAACCTTCTTTTTGATCCATCGCACCTAGGCTACCCATACCACGGTAAGACTTGTAGTAGCGACCTTGATAAAGTTCAACTTCACCTGGTGCTTCTTCAGTACCCGCGAGCATAGAGCCAACCATTACACACGATGCACCCGCAACCAATGCTTTTACAATATCACCAGAAAAACGAATACCGCCATCGGCAATCACTGGAATATCGCGACCTTTAAGGCCTTCAACCGCATCTGAAATGGCTGTTATTTGTGGTACACCACAACCAGTAACAATACGTGTAGTACAAATAGAACCTGGGCCGATACCTACTTTGACAGCATCAACACCGGCATCTGCAAGGGCAATAGCACCTTCGGCAGTTGCCACGTTACCCGCAACAATTTGTAAGTCTGGGTAAGCTTGACGAGTCGCTGCAACACGGTCAATAACACCTTGAGAGTGACCATGAGAAGTATCGATTAGTAGTACATCAACACCGGCTTCAACTAATGCAGCAATTCGCTCATCAGTGCCTGCGCCAACGCCTACCGCAGCACCTACACGTAAACGGCCTTGCTCGTCTTTACATGCATCTGGTTTGTCTTGTGCTTTTTGGTAATCTTTTACGGTGATCATGCCTTTAAGTTTAAACGCATCATCAACCACAAGAATCTTCTCAATGCGGTGTTCGTGCATTAAGCTTAAGATATCTTCGCGAGCAGTTCCCTCTTTAACCGTTACTAGGTTTTCTTTTTTCGTCATCACTGTTGAAACCGGCTGTTCAAGCTTAGTTTCAAAGCGCATATCACGACTAGTTACAATACCTACAAGGTTATTTTCGCTATCGGTGACCGGAAAACCTGAGAATCCCTTTTCCTGAGACAATTCAACAGCATCTGCAATAGTCAGATCGGCCGTTACTGTAACAGGGTATGAAACAATACCTGCTTCATAGGTTTTAACTTTACGAACATTTTTCGCTTGTTCTGCAATGGTCATGTTTTTATGAATAAAACCAAGACCACCTTCCTGCGCGAGGGCAATAGCTAAACGAGCTTCTGTAACAGTATCCATAGATGCTGAAATGAGCGGCAAGTTAAGTTTGATACCACGCGTTAAGCGAGTTGAAATATTTGCCGTATGTGGCAAAACAGTAGAATGACCAGGTACTAAAAGTACGTCATCAAAGGTAAGAGCTTCTTTAGCGATTCTAAGCATTTTGGCAACTTCTCACATGTGGATCTAAGATAAGGAATTGCGGCCAAATTTTAACAGCGTTGTAGGCACTAGTAAATAATATTTTGTATTTATTTATGATAAGCTAGATTTATAAATGTTTTTTGGTAGTTTTTATGTTTTCTAAGCCCTCGCAAACGGTTTATACCGTATCTCGCCTTAATCGTGAAATACGTGCCTTACTTGAACAAGGTTTTGCGTCTTTAATACTCACAGGTGAAATTTCTAACTTTATTGCGCCTGCTTCTGGGCATTGGTATTTTTCGTTAAAAGACGATAAAGCGCAAATTAAAGCCGCCATGTGGCGAGGCAATAATCGCAACCAAAGTTACCGACCAATTAACGGCGCACAAGTAACCGTTAAAGCACGTGTATCTTTGTACGAACCCCGTGGTGACTACCAGCTTATTGTTGAACATATGGAGCCTGCCGGCGAAGGGCAACTTAAGCAAGAGTTTGACGCGCTAAAAATGCGTTTGGCTGCAGAGGGCTTATTTAGCTCCGCTTATAAAAAACCCCTACCCCAAAACATAAATCGCATAGGGGTGATCACCTCACCTACAGGCGCCGCAATTAAAGATATTTTAACAGTACTAAAACGTCGTGCGCCGCAATTAGAAGTCGTTATTTATCCTGCGATGGTGCAAGGCAAAGAAGCGCATGGCCATTTAATAAAGCAAATAGAGCTGGCAAATTTACGTAATGAGGTCGACGTTATTATACTCGGGCGCGGCGGTGGTTCATTAGAGGATTTATGGTGCTTTAACCATGAACAACTTGCTCGCGCTATTTACCAAAGCTCGCTGCCCATTGTGAGCGCTGTTGGCCATGAAATAGACACCACGATTAGCGATTATGTTGCTGATGTACGTGCTGCAACTCCTTCTGCAGCCGCAGAGCTCGTAAGCCCCAATACACAAGAGCTACATAATAGGGTTAATCAGTTAATTAGCCGTTTAGCGAATGCTTTTAAACACGACATTGCCGATAAACGTGCACTGGCAACTCAACTACAGCATCGCTTAAATTTGTGCCACCCGCGCAATCAGCTAAACCAAAAGTCACAACGCTTAGATGAGTTGAGTATTGCACTGCAACAGGCAATGCGTCAGCGTTTATACCAGCAAGAACGCGTGTTAGCTAATTTAACTCCACGCCTAATACGCCAATCACCAGATAAAAAGCTAGCAACTGCAAACCATCAGTTAGCACAGCTTCATGCAAGGCTAAACCAAGCTATCCAGCAGCAACTACAACACGCAAATAATAATCTTGCCTTACAAGCAAGTCGGCTTGATTCGGTCAGCCCACTTAATGTATTGGCGCGCGGTTACAGCATAACGAAAACGGCGCAAAATAAAGTGGTTAAATCAGTGGAAGATGTAAAAGTGGGTGATGTGTTGATCACTGAGTTAGTAGATGGCCAGGTTATTTCAAAGGTAGAAGCTTAGCCATATTGCTAAGCGCTAGCCTTGCGTACTAACAGTAAACTCAATACGGGCATCGTTAGATTGAGATGCACTGAGTTTAAATTGCTGCCACCAAGGTTCAAGATGAAGCTTATCGTTTAGCTCGCGCCATAATTTAGCTCCATAATTAACGGCATGTTGGTTAATGGTAAGCTCAAACTTACAAATTGTTTGCTTACACTTTAGCGCTGTAAGCTCAGCGCTATCTGCAAACTCATTAATAATTAAAAAGTCAGTTAACGCGACTTCAAGCTCGTAACTCCATTCGAGATTATCAGCCTCTTGTTCAAACTGTATTGCGAGCTCATCATCAAGCTCTACACTTTCTGATTGATTTAACTTTAACTGTTGTTGAGACTGCTTAAGCTGGATTGTTTTTTTTTCAAGCCGCTGATTAAGCTCAACCACATGTTGTGCTAGCTGAGTTTGTTGATCAGCCTCTTGGGCTTTATTAACCTGCACTAGGCCTTGCAAAGTAGTTGGCTGATTATTGACTTGAGTGTTAGCCGAAGAGATTACAGCTTGTTTGGGCGCTAAGGAAACACGAGTGGAATCTTTAAAAAACAAAAAGTAACCACTTGCTAACGCCACGCCTGAAGAAAAACAGAGCAGCATAGCCACAAGGTTACTTTTATATATCATTTCTAGGTACTCAAAAATTAAAGCATTGCACTGGTGTGCGATTCGTTTTCTGGCTCGGGGTATTCTAAAAAGTTTTGGTTCATACTTTCTGCCGGGCACTCACAATCAGGACGACCAATAATTTTTGCAGGTACGCCAACAGCAGTTGTGTGAGGCGGCACAGGGCTTAGTACCACAGAGCCTGCACCAATACGTGCGCCCTCGCCCACTTCAATATTACCCAACACTTTAGCACCCGCACCAATAAGTACGCCCGCTCTAATTTTAGGATGGCGATCGCCTTGCTCGTTACCCGTACCACCTAATGTAACCGATTGTAATATAGATACGTTATCTTCAATTACGGCGGTTTCACCAATAACAATACCAGTGGCATGGTCAAACATGATGCCTTGGCCTACTTTACAGGCAGGGTGAATATCAACCCCAAACACCTCTGAGGTACGGCTTTGAATAAAGCGTGCAAGCTCTTTACGGTTTTGCTGCCATAAGCAGTTTGCTAAACGGTGTGCTTGAATCGCGTGAAACCCTTTTAAATTTAAAATCACAGTAAGGTAGGTTTCGGCTGCAGGGTCACGATCTTTTACTGCTTTAATATCATGAGCAACATGTGTCAGCATGCGGTCACACTTTACAAAAGCTTGGTCAAACAACTCACGGATTGTAAAAGCAGAAACCACAGCATCAGCTAGTTTATTAGCAACAATAAAACTCAATGCCGACCCTAAGCACTCATGATTTAAAATACACGAATACACATGGCTCGCTAAAAGGGGTTCACGAGTTACTACTTCATTTGCTTCGCTACGAAGCTGTTGCCAAATTTCATGACGCATAATAATGCCTTAAGTTAGTACAAAGAGCCTACCGCTAATTCTAACGGATTTAGCCGCCTAGGTGTTAATCCCTTCGTTATTTGTTCTGGTTATTAGATATAACCAGTTAAGTTTCAGGTTTATATTACTTTTTTCAAGCCATACTATATGACAGCTAGGCAGGTTTAAGCATTTATGCAAAAATAAAATAAGTTAATAAAAATCAGTAAATAACAACATATGACAGCACGTGTGTCATGTGCCAAAATGGCCACTGGCGTACTGCTGACGGCGTAAAAAATAATAATAAACGCTAAATTAGCATCATCAACTCAACAAGGATAACGATGATGAAAAACGACATATTAAATACAAAAAAACTTGGTTATAAATTTTACTTTCAAGATGGCGATAACCAAATAGCCTGTTTTGGAAGCTACTTTACTGGTAAAGAAGAAGTCTATATTAACGATGACTTAGTTAGCAGCAGACGCAGTGTTAATATAAAAAGCTCACACAAATTTGAATTTGAAAATTCGCAGTACCAAGTGAAATTTGACATGCTCAACATACTGACAGGACGACTTGAATGCACTCTTTACAAAGATCAAGAAGTGCTTGCCAAGCAAGTTCAAAGTAGTCTTCCTAGCGATCCTAAAAAAGCGGCTTTTTTTATTCTAGGCTGCGCGTTAGGTGGTGCAGTATTTGGCTATACCACAGCAACAGTCGTAGAGCTAATTGTAGGGAAACTTTAACATGCAATTAAACCCTACAACGGTAAAGTCGCTTAGGCACACATTCGATTGGACACAACAACAGCTTGCCGATGCCTGCGATGTAAGCTTACGAACTATTCAACGGGTAGAAAAAGAAGGTGCAGCCTCAAAAGAAACCACCATGGCCTTATGTGCGGTATTTGAAGTACGCCAAGGTGAGCTTATTAAGCTTGATGAAAACAACCAAAATGATGCCAATAACAGCCCATCTAAAAGTTTTATTGCTGGTTTAGTTATTAGCTCTGTTATTAGTTTTGCCCTTGGTGCAGCCTCAGTACTATTAGTTAGTAACTAGTATTTACAATCTACAAAATAAAATGCCCCAATGTCTTAATACATCAGGGCATTTTTTAATACTTAAAAACTTAAATTATTGAAATACTTTATCCACTTTCACTACTTCAATATTTTTTGCAGGAATTGCTAATTTATAATCAGCAATCACTTTATCTTCAGCCACTAACTCGGCAGGCTTATCGGTGTTGTAAACCATAGGTGAGGTTTGCATAGTTGCTAAACGTTTTTGCATATCTTCACCATCACCGGTAACAAACACATAGTGAATATTCTCAGTTTGTAGGTTGTCTTTAATCACTCGATTTACATCGTCAACAGTCAATGTTTTAAGCTTGTTTGTTACATAGTTTACAAAGCTGTCGGTGTTATAAAACTCGCTATCTAGCGCATAACCTAACTGACGATTTTGACTAGCAACCATTTGCGGCACAAAGTTAATTAAAAAGTTACGCGTGGCTTCAAAATCTGCCTCGGTCATACCATTTTTAATTAGCTTATCTAGCTCAAATAATGCGGTACGAGTAGCAAAATGCGCATCGTTGTTTGAGCGCAGTGGACGCAGCCACACTTGGAATATTTGCTCAGACCGCCCTAAGTTTGCATCCGGTTTAGTTTGAAACATACCTCTAGGGAAGTATTCAATGTAGGCGTAATCACCGTAATTCATACCACGGGTTTGACGAATACGTTCGTACAAGTAACTGTTAGAACTACGATGCTCACCAAAGTACGAGCGCACTAACCACAATGCAGTCCAGTCGTCGCTGCTACGAATGGTATCAATAGGAAAGCCAAACGATACAGCCGTTGATTGCGCTGACTTTTCAACAATTGTTGCATGATGACCTTCAAGCACTGGCGCATCAGGGATTGTTAAGCGGCTTTGTTCGCCTTTTGGAAGTGTCGCTAAGTCAGCTAACATTTGTGCTTTAAGTTTTTCAGGCACAGCACCAATTAAACCCACAGTAAGTTTAGCTTGTGTAAGTTCGGCATTATAAAACGCTTTAACATCATCAAGAGTGAGCGCTTCTAAATCTGATAAATCACCGTAGTTATAGCTTTCATAAGGGTGACCTTTATAAAGTACGCTGTAGAGCACTTCTTTACCCAACTCTTCATCATTAGAGGCTTTTAAACCCGACTTAATGCCATCGATCATTTCTTTTTTCAGACGTTTAAAGTCATCTTCTCTAAAGCCAGGGTTTAGCAACTGCTCACTCACTAAGGCATACCACTGAGCAGCATTATCTTTATGAATACGCCCTTGGAACGACAGCATTTCTTTATCTATTTGATAACCAAAACTACCCGCCAGTGGGTACATTGCCTTTTTAATATCTTTGTAACTCATTGAGGTTGAGCCACCTTGCGCCAGCATTGCGGCAGTGAGTGCTGCCACGCCTTTTTTACCCTGCGGATCGGCAGCGGCACCGGTATTAAATAATAAGTTAATATCGATTAACGGCGAGCTATTGGTTTTATCAAGCACCTTAAAGATAGGCTTACTCGGTACTTGCTGATATTTTGCTACCAACGCATTTAAGTCGCTTTCTTGTTCAAAACCAGGGGCTTTATCAAGTGCTGACATAGTAATTGTGGTGCGCGCATTATCAACAAAATACTTATTGGCAACGGCTCTAATATCTTCGCTAGTGATATTGTCTGCCGATTTATACAGCTGATTAATTACCTCAGGATCGCGCTCAAAATGCATATAGCTGGCAAGTGTAGAGGCAATTGCTTGCGACGAATCTAAACCATTTATAAAGCTGTATTTAAGATTAGACTTTAAATCGCTGAGTTTTTGGCTATCAACCAACTCGGTACGCGCTTTGGCATACGTACGGTTTATAGCATCACGCACTGTGGCTAAATCATCGGCATTTTCAACTTTTACAAATACATGCAGTAACCCTGGATCTTTTGTCTCTGGGTTATAGGTAAACATTTGACTCGCTATTTGCTTTTCTACTACCAGCTCTTGGTAAATATCTGAATTGCTAGAAAAATAAAGCTGCGACAGTAAATCTAATGCGGCTCTGTCTTTTTTCTGAGGCTCCCATGCGGCCCCTTTATACGACACAAGTAACCAATGGCCAGGTAATCCCTCGTTTTGCTCATGCACATATTTTGGCGCTTGCTGAGTTGGCTCTTTAGGAATATCAGCAACATAGTCGCCTTTTTGCCAGTTACCCCAGTGCTTTTTAACCATCGCCATGGTCTCTTTTGGATCAACATCACCAACAATCACAAGCGATACATATTCAGGCTTATAAAACTTAGCAAAAAATTCTTTACCGTAGGCCATTTGATCTGGCATGGCTTCAATATCTTCAAAAAAGCCCATTGTAGTGTGCTTATAGGTATGTTTTTCGAACGCTTCTTGGCGTACCGCACTTAATAATTTACGAATTGGACTGGCGTTATTTTTTAAGTACTCGCCTTTAACCGTTAGTGCTTCGGTTCTAAATTGCTCTTCGGTGTAGCTTAAGTTTTGAAAAATATCCGCTTCAATTTCAAGTACTTTATCAAGGTGTTGTTTTGAAAAATTTAAGTGGTAGTTAGTGTAATCGTTAGTTGTGTAGGCGCGGTTATCAACCCCTGAATTTTTTAAAATATCTGAATACACATCTTGCGGAAACTTTTCAGAGCCTTTAAACATCATGTGTTCAAAAAAGTGAGCAAAACCAGTTTTACCTGCTTCCACTTCATTACGCGAGCCAACAGATACAGGTATTTGTAGCGATACTACATCTGGGTAATCGGTTTTAACTACCATCACACGTAGGCCGTTATCTAGCTCTTCTATTAGATAATCTTGTGAAAAAACACGCTCATCTGCTTTATTAACTTGTTCTTGTTGAGCTGCTGTTTGCGTGTTTTGACTTTGCTGCATAGCACAACCGGTTAAGGCCAGCGATACCGCTAGGCTAGTTGCCAATAATTTAAATTTCATTGTTATCCCTTTTTAAATTGAGCAATTTTTAAAACATTTACCAAACTAAGTATGCCGTAAAGTAATTAAATATAAGAGCCCTAAGCCTATTAATTATGTAAACAACTGTGTCAGTTATTGCTGGTAACTTGGTTTAATCATGAAAATAATTCACGTTAGTTGAGAAACTTTCAATAAATAAATCTATCTAGACGTCTAAATGGCTGCTATATTAAATCCATCATCACAAATTAAGCTGGAATGGGGATTATGGCTTTATCACTTCAAGAAAAAATACAGGACACCAACCAAGGTGTTTACCTAATTGGCACAACACCGCCAAAAATTGGGACTGATAAAGCGCAATTAAAAATCATTGCCGAAAAGTTATTAGGCCGTTTACACGAAATTGAATATGACGGTGTGATTATTTATGACATTCAAGATGAAAGCAGCCGTACAGAGCAAGCGCGTCCATTTGCATTTAAGCAAACAGTTGATCCGCGCGAGTACAGTCAACTCTTACGAGGCTTATCTGATCTTGATGTAATTACTTATAAAAGTGTAGCTCAGCGCGGTGTGAGTGAGTTTAAAGCGTGGTTAGATGAAACTAAAAATGACTACGATTTAAAAAACGTGGTGTTAGTGGGCAGCCCATCATCAGCGGGTGATATAAAGCTAAGCTTACCGAATGCCTACAAAACTCTGGCAGAGCAGTCTGAAGACTTCTTTTTAGGTGGCGTAACCATTGCTGAACGCCATGCCAATAAGCGCAACGAGCACCAACGCTTAATAGAAAAAACAGCACAAGGGTGCCAGTTTTTTATCTCTCAAGCCGTTTACAACGCACAAGCAACCATAGATTTAATAACCAGTTATGCGCGCACATGCAAAGCACAAGGCCTTACACCTAATCGGATTATATTAACCTTTACGCCTTGTGGTGGTGAAAAAACCTTAGAGTTTATGCAGTGGCTAGGCATCTCAGTGCCAGAGGCAACTAAATGGCGCATGCTTGATTCGGAAAATACATTAAGCGAATCGGTGCGTATTTGTCGCGAAAACCTCGACTCGATTTTAAAAAGCTGTGCCCACTTAGGTGTACCGCTGGGCTTAAATATTGAAAGCTTAACCAACCGTAAAGAAGAAATTGACGCGTCTATTAATTTATATCGTTTATTAAAAGCAACAATGGAGCTTAACCTTGCGGAGAAACTGATAGCTTAATTACGGGGTTCGGGGTTCGGGGTTCGGGGTTCGGGGTTCGGGGTTCGGGGTTCGGGGTTCGGGGTTCGGGGTTCGGGGTTCGGGCAACAATGATAAGCGACATAGAATAAGCCATTCAAGTAGTTAGCTTCGTTTATTTTAATAAGTACTAACTTGATCTGTCAGGTTTGAACTGTAGGACTCTATCAAATCTGACTGTCGCATTTGTGCCATGAGCAGACATCGAAGGTTTTAATGTCTGAAGTCAAGATTTGACCCCATTCACTCTTGTTAGGCATCGACTTCATCTTCACTATCGTCTATCTGCTCTAATACATAATCGAGTTCGAATTTGACTTCACTCTCAATACGTATCGCAAGTAATATAACCATTACTACTAGTTTTTCTTTGATAGATAACCGCGAATATTTGTCAGCTAGCCCAGTAGGTCGGTCTGGATTATTAGAAATAATAGCCTGAATACCATCACGATCCTCAGCTACAAAACTATCATAAAAATTTTTAACATCCGATGAATCAAGTTTGAAATTAGCTCTATGGGCAAATTTGTTTCTTATACTTGTTATAGAATTTATAGGTTTATATATTTCTTCATCTAACCCCATTGCAACCGCAAGTTTTACTTTATTAGAAAAATCTATACTCATCTTATTTAGGTAGTCATGATTAGGAACGACTAGCGACAAAAAATGATCTACATATTGCTCAATAAGAATATGTGCTCTTACAACTGCACCAAGCTCATCTTCATTTAATAAAATATTTAACATTTTATCGAGCAACGCCGATTCTCCTCAAGATTCCTAACGCCCAATTAAGCGGCAAATAATAGTTGGCTAAAATGTTTAACGAAGTAAAAACTGCCAACTGTTATGAGTCCACTTGAATTGCTTGTTAGCAGTATTTTAAGTTGATAGCTGACTTTCTCTTAAAACTTGGTGCTCCATAGAATCAATGAATGAAAGAGGTGTTTGTTTTATCAATGTGTTTGAGGTATTTTGACGAATAATAGTCATCCCTTTGCACATTTTTAAATATTCTTTCTTTAAACGCTTCCTGTCATTGCGTATTACTCCAGAAGTAAATACAACAACATGAAATATTAAGGCTCCTATTATTATCTGTTTAGTATAAAATTCCTTTGGCGTATTTGGAGCCCATGAAATACGAGTAAAAAATGGGTTTACATACCCGTAGTTATTAGCATTAAGATCTTTACCATATTTTTGTCTTTCCGCGAGTTCTAGCTTATAAGGTCTAAGCAAACCGGCTGAAATTACAACTTCTGAATAATCACAATTTTTACCTAAAATTAAATTTGTAAATTTATCAAATACACCTTCATTTATTCCGCTACCTCGCGATGAGTTAAATGCAACTTTCAATAACCATCGAAGGAGTAAATCATATTCATAATTTATTTTTACGGTCTTTGCTGTAAATAGGGGTGTAAACACACCAGTTTCTGATACTACAACTTTGGCATGGGCGTCTAGCTCTCCTAAAACAACGTTATTGCATGGGGCACAGACATCTTTGACTACAAACTCACTTCCAACTTGTTTTTGAGCTTTTTCATTCCAACCAGAAGAAGATCCTTGCCCCATATCTTTCATATATTTATATACGAATGAAGGCATAACATGTTCTTTTGTTAATTTTTCTTCATTTTTACAGTATGCACAAATACCCATTTAACACCTTATACTGCTAACGCCCTAATAATGGGCAAAAAATTGTTTGCTAAAATGTTGAGGAGCAATGTCCTTATTAATTAGCTTGTTATGTAACGCTACCACGATACGTGACCAAGTGCTTCTTTATATGACGCTAAAGCTTTGTAAAAGGCGAATTTAACACTTAACTTTTTAAAAAACACCTGATAACAAAATACGGGTAAAAGCCAAACTGTAAATAGTAAACCTTGAACAAACAAAGCTACAAAAACAAATTCGTTAAAAATACCGTCAACAAAAAAGAAAAGAAGAACAAAGGCATTAATTACGACGAATGACCAAATAGCCCAGCGAGCATCTTTGATTAGTTGTCTTAATTCTGTCACTGGATTTTCAGGTTGCATCATTTTCTAAAGTTACATAACGCCAAGCTAAGCTGTGAGCGAAAGTGTGCCAAAAGTAGAGCGAAGCGAAAATGGCACGCGTTCGCGAATCAGACTTAAGCGCCTTGTTATGTGTGTTTTATTATATGCTTAAATTACGGACTTTGATTCGTTTACGTGACTAGTCAGGCTTGAAATTATCGCTTGCTCATTTGGTGAGCAAAGTCGGCTAATACTTCATCATCAAACCCTTCATCATACAGGGATTCCATACCAGATCTGACTTCAGGTTCAAGCGCTTGAGTCATACCTTCCAATACAGAGTCTTCATTTCCCATAACTGCACTTTCTAACCAAGCATCAAAATAGGTTTCTATAACTTCTTCTTTGACCCTTTCCCACCACTTGTCACCTGAGGCAGGGTGAATACCCTTAAATAAATAACCAACTCGATCACCGTTGTCATAGGTAATTAAGTGTATATTCCCTACAATTGGGTTTGGGTAGTTTTGCTCCATAAAAGACTTCCAAGCTTCTAAGTCACCTTTTATTCCTAAAGGAGCACTAATCCATTTTATTTTACTCATATGTATCCATATTTAAATGCTACACGTAATTCAACCGAGTAGTTTAAGTTTTACCTAAGCACATAACGCCCATTTAAGGGGCAAAATAGAGTTGGCTAAAATAGGTGAACGGAGTGAACAAAACAGCCAACTTTATTTTGTCCCTCTTGAAATTCTTGTTATGTGTTTATGCGACTTACCTGATCTTTTACATGATACCAGTCTGCAAAAACTCTATAATTTTTACTGCAAATATTACAACTTACTTTAACAAAAACCACATCTGGTAAAGGTGGCTTTATTGGTAATTGTAAAAACTCAACCAAGCCAAATTGATATTCTTCATTTGGTTCAAGCACTGTGAGTTTTTTTGCATCCACACCTTGTCGAAGCTTGGCAAAGCAATTAAGCATATCCTCTCTGGTAGCAAGATTACTTTTAACAAAATGACAATTTTTGCATCTACCAAACATTTAATTTATTACCAAACTTGAGAAACACATAACAATTTAATAGTGCGCTCATCGCGCATATTTCTGCCGACGCTACGCTCATTTTTCTACATTATATAGTTTTAACAAATTACCTAAGGTATTACTATCACTAAGTTTTCTAACTTTTTTAGGTAAAGTTAAATTAACCAATATGCGCGCAGCGCTCACTTTCATGAATATATGCGCAAAGAACAGTTTAACAAATCAATTAACGACGATATTTAGCCAATATCAATGACCGCTTATCACTCTGAACTACCTATAAGATGAGGTCCTAATTCTTTATTTACGTCTTCTATTTGGCGCTCTTTGCCCTGTAATACGTTTTTTATCGCGATCTTTACGCGCTTTGTTGGTGTTTTTGCGGTTATCTTTAGGTGGCTTATTTAAATCAGGTTCATAGCCTTCAAGCCATTGTGGTGTTAAACGGGTATCAAGCAATACTTCAATTTCTTCAAGCAGCCATTGCTCATCTAAGCTCACTAATGACATTGCAAGGCCTTGCTCGCCAGCTCGTCCTGTACGGCCAATACGGTGAACATAATCTTCAGCTATGTATGGCAATTCAAAGTTAATTACGTATTTAAGTGCCGGTATGTCTAAACCGCGCGCTGCTACATCGGTGGCCACTAGAACACGTGTACTGCCTTCTTTGAAGTTATGAAGAGCGCGATCGCGAGCACCTTGTGATTTATCACCATGAATAGATTCGGTTTTTAAACCATCTTTACACATTTCTTTGGCTAGCTTATCGGCCATTTGTTTAGTGCGAGTGAATATAAGCACTTGGCGCCAGTTTTTCATGCCAATCATGTGCGATACCAGTTCGCGCTTTCTGTCTTCATCTACTGCGTAAATAACTTGTTCAACCTCTACAGCAGCAGAGTTACGCTTATCAACTTCAATAAGCTCTGGGTCTTTAAGTAATTTTTTACTCAGCTCAAATACACTGTCATCAAAAGTGGCGGAAAACAGTAAGGTTTGACGATCGCCTGGGATATGACGCAGTATTCGTCTAATTTCGTCAATAAAACCCATATCAAGCATACGGTCTGCTTCATCAAATACTAAAGAGTCCACGCTTGAAAGCACCACACTGCCCTTCACTATGTGATCAAGCAAGCGCCCTGGCGTTGCCACTATTACTTGCGCTGTTTTAAGTGCTTTGATTTGTGGGCCAATGCTTGCGCCACCATAGGCAAGTGCACCTTTTATATCTGTACCTTGTGCGTATTTTTCAAAGCTTGCAAATACTTGCTGAGCAAGCTCCCTAGTAGGCGTTAAAATAACCACACGGGCAATGCCTGGTTCGTCTTTTTTAGCGGAATTTAAAAGCTTATGTAATAGCGGCAAAACAAACGCGGCTGTTTTACCAGTACCAGTTTGAGCGCTGCCCATAACGTCTTTGCCCGCTAAAATTGGCGGTATCGTTTTGTGCTGAATGGCGGTAGGCGTAGTGTAATTATTTTGCTCTATTGCCGTTAATAGTAACGGGTCTAGGGCTAGTGATGAGAACGATGTGGCAGACATAAGCTTGGCTTTAAAATAACAAAGAACGCTATTATACCTGAGCTTAAGTAATAAAAAAGGCGCTAAATAGCGCCTAAGTAAAATGAAGTATTTAAGCCGGTTTTAATGTGGCTTTACGCTCATTATAAAATGCAATTAAATCATCTACGGTGCTTTGACAGTATTCACGAATACCCGATACCACCATGTGTTTTTCACCAAAACCCACCTTTTCGCCGTTTTCTAATAAATTAAAGCGCAAGGTTATTTTGCCGCGTTTACCAGCGTATTCAAAGCTTGGCTCTGCAAACTCTAGGGTCGGTGATTTAATATCAATGTTATTAAGGTTAATGATCATTGATTCATAAATAATCATAGGGCGCGCAGGGTTTATCATTACCTCTTGCTTGCCCATTAAAGGAATAATTACATGCGGGAACGCAGCACCTGAGAACTCAACATAATTTTTTATTAAACTGTTTGTAAGTGTTGGGCATTTACTGGTTTTACCGTCGCGTTTAACCTTTAAAATTACTTTTTCGCCATGGTTTACATCAAACTCTTCTCCAGGTTGTTCTGGAAAATTTAGCTTGGTATTTTCATCAACCATACCGGCAAAGGTAAACTCCATTCGCTCACTAATGCCATAGCGGTCTAACACTAGAGAAAAAAGTAAGTCTCCTGGTGCGCAAAACTTTTTAGCGTCTTTATCATGAAGCGGGTTGTAGTCGTCGGCTACACATTTAGCAAAGCGACAACCTTGCTCACGAGAAATTGAAACATAATCAGCATGCTGCTGATAGTAAGGACTTAACATAGTGTGTTCACTGCTTAAACTGCTTATAACCTAGCTATACTACCAGAAAAAAAATCTTGAGAGGTCGAATCTGTTTAATAAAGGTGAAAAATGATAATTTGCAACTCGCTAATTTACTAAGTAAATTAGGCAAATACGAGTTTAAGGGATTAACTAATGAAGTATTTTTCTTTATTAATATGTGCGGTTTCATTTTTAACTGGCTGTAATAACGTTACTTACACAACCAATATCGACGACGACGTTTTATCAGAACACGTTTCAAGCCATATTAAAAAACGTGGCCTAGAGCAGTTTTACAGTGTTCAGGACGCTATCGATAGAGGTGCAAGCCCCCTTGGTGGAATAAAAGGCGAAAGCTGCGATGTATCAGATGATACGCGAACATCCTCAATTAGCTATAACCGTTTGAAATCACAAGCTATAGAATCCCTTAAAAACGATGTGCTTTATTTAGGTGGCAATGCATTTACACTAGAGCAGTGCCAATCAGTATCCCGCTACAATTGTGATTTAGCCGTTATTTGTAGCGGACAAGCCTATAATTATTAATAGCTCTGAATTATCTAATTGAGACTATAACGCTATGTAATTCGTTTTCACTCATTCCCTCTATCAAACAACAAGCTGTATTTGCCAATGACTTTTTACTTTTTAGCTGCCGCTATTTTATGTGTTTTCCCACAGTGTAAACTCACTGTATTTCGCCAACCATTATGGCAATACTTATTGCTGCTAAGTGTTATTACTGCCTATTATCAAGAATATATAAACTTAACCGCGGTTGCTGTTATAGCTGTTTATGTGGGATTGTTTCACTTTATGCTATTGGCAACCTCAGCGTTAAAACGTAATGTTCTAACGTCTTTATTTATAATAGCCTCACTCGGGTTGGCCTTACACTGGTTTGCGGGTTTTAATAACCTGCCAATTGTTGTTAATGAACAAGTCACCAGTAACGCAATTGCATTTACCTTGTATGCTAATTTTGATAAAGCATTAGCGGGTTTAATGCTGAGCGCTTATTTTTTTGCAAAAAACAAAACGGCAAAGCCAGTGACTATCGGCTACCCTGCTTTAATCATAATTATCACTATTTTAGCGGCGCTTATAACTGCTTTAACGTTAAACCTTGTTGAATTTGCGCCAAAAGTACCTGAATTTTGGTTGTTATTTATAGCCATCAACCTACTTTTTACCTGCGTTGCAGAAGAGGCATTATTTAGGGGAGTGATACAAACTAAGCTTTCAAAACTAATAACCCCGAGCAGGTTTGCACTGCTCGCACCGGTGATCAGTACTTGTGTATTTTCACTGGCACACTTTTCAGCGGGTACTCATTATATGCTTGTGGCGGCCGTAGCAGGTTTTGGTTATGGCTATATTTACTATAAAACAAGCCGATTAGAATGGGCCATTTTATGTCATTGGCTCGTTAATGTGTTTCACTTTTTCTTATTTACTTACCCTATGCTGGCAACTCCATCTTAGAATTACAGGCACAAAAAAGCCGCTTAAATTAAGCGGCTTTTGAATCTGTATACGCGATTACGCACTTGGATAATCACGGTATGCGCGTTCTATCTTTTTAGCCTGCTTTTTAGAAATACCTAAATGGGCAAGCGCAACACGTAAACGTGCACGCGATAGGTCAGACCCTAAAATTTCCATTGCATCTAATACCGAGGTAGACGATGTTTTGCCGGTAATAGCCACAAATATAGGCTCTAAGAAGTCTTTAATTTTAAGCTCGTGGAAGGTAGCGACTTCTTTTGCAATTGCAAAAATAGCTGGTTTTTCAAAGCTACGTAAGCCTTCTAACTGCCATACAAAAAATTGTAATGCTTGGCGAATAACATCTTCGTCAGCTTTACCGGCTGTTAATAGCGCTGGGTCGTAGGTCGGGATGCCGCCTACAAAGTGCCCTGCTAAATCAACCATGTCAGAGAGTGTATTTATACGCGTTTTAGCTTCAGGTAAGACTTTAGCCAGCATGTCGCCATTAAATTTCCAGTCAACAAAACGCTGCATTAGCTCTGCATCAGTTAAGTTTTCGCGGATCCACATACCGTTTAACCAGCTTAACTTGTCTACGTCGAATACTGGGCCACCAAGCGATACACGCTTCATGTCAAAATGTTCAATCATTTCATTAAGGGTGAACTTTTCACGCTCATCAGGCATTGACCAACCCATACGGCCTAAGTAGTTTAGTACCGCTTCTGGTAAGTAACCCATTTCTTTGTAGTAATTAATAGACGTTGGGTTTTTACGCTTAGACAGTTTTGATTTATCTGGATTACGCAATAATGGTAAGTGACCTAGTACCGGTGCTTCCCAACCAAAATCTTCATACAGTTTTAATAACTTAGGCGCTGAGTTTATCCACTCTTCACCACGGAAAATGTGGCTAATTTGCATATGGTGATCATCCACCACGTTAGCTAAAAAGTACGTTGGAAAACCATCCGCTTTTAATAGCACTTGCATGTCTACGTTTTCCCACGGGATCTCAATTTCGTCGCGTAGGTAATCGTTAAACTTAAAGGTACCTTCGCTTGGGATTTTCATACGTATAACGTACGGTTTACCAGCAGCTAGGTTTGCTTTAATTTCGTCTTCTGTATGGTTTAAGCCACGACCATCGTATTTAGGACGCAGACCTTCGGCCATTTGCTCTTCACGCATTTGGTCCAGTTCTTCGCTGGTTGCGAAACAGTAGAATGCTTTGCCGTCTTCAACTAACTGATGAGCGTATTTTTTATATAAATCACTGCGCTCAGATTGACGGTATGGACCAAACTCACCACCTACATCAGGACCATGATCCCATTCAAGGCCTAACCAGCGTAAGCTATCCATGATGGCTTGTTCAGATTCTGGTGTGCTGCGAACTTGGTCAGTATCTTCAATACGAAGTACAAATTCACCGCCTTGCTGTTTAGCAAAACAGTAGTTAAATAAGGCAATGTAAGCGGTGCCAAGATGCGGGTCACCAGTTGGCGACGGAGCAACACGGGTACGAATTGTCATGGTAATGTCTCTTTTAATAAGTGAGATGGTATGAAATACCAATAAATATTTTAAGCGGCTACTTTGTTTAAGTAAGCAATAATATCGTTTGATTCATAAAGCCATTTTACTTGGCCATCTTGCTCAATACGTAAACAAGGTACTTTAACTTTTCCGCCTTGCTCTAATAGCTCTTGGCGGTATTGCTCATCATTTTTTGCATCGCGTGTTTCAATTTTTAAGCCTTCACGCTTAATTGAACGGCGCACTTTTACACAAAAAGGGCATGCTTTGAATTGATAGAGCTTAAATTGTGCGGTTTGCTGATCAAGCTTAGTTTGCTCTTGCGGATCACGTTTTTTGCTACGCGGCGTAAAAACAAAATTAAAAAATAAGATGATACAACCTAAAACCCAGCGAACTAATTTCATCTTCAATACTCTTTACAACAAATTTAAGGTGCAAGATTTTAACACAAAAAAGCGCAACACTATAAGCGGATTATACGTTGCGCTATATCGTTAAAAAAGTGCTTAATTACAACACCACCATATCATCTCTGTGTAGCACTTCCACGCCGCTATCGTAATCAAGTAAATGGCTGATTTGATTAGAGTGTGCGCCTTTTATTTTATCGATTTCAAGATGGCTAAAGCGAGTTAACCCGCGTGCAATAATTTGCTGGTTTACATCAATTAAGTTAATTAAATCTCCACGTTCAAATTCACCTATTGCACGCGTAATGCCTTTAGCAAGTAAACTAGCCCCCTTAGATTGCAATGCATGCACCGCACCGGCATCAATTAAAATTTGGCCACTACTTTTAGGCCCTGCCAATAACCATTTTTTTCGACCATCTTTAGGCGCGGTAAGTTTTAAAAAACGGGTGCCTGGTAATTGCTCGCTCATGCATTTTAAAATCACATTTTCATCAGCGCCTTTGGCAATAATCACCTCAACCCCAGCTCTTCTGGCAATATCTGCGGCCTGTAATTTGGTTGCCATACCCCCTGTGCCTAGGTTCGTACCGCTGCCACCCGCAAGTTGGCGTAACTCATCATTAATATGGGTAACTTCGTCAATCAAGGTGGCGTTAATGTCGGTGCGCGGATCGCTGGTGAATAACCCTTGTTGGTCGGTCAGTAGCAGCAATTTATCGGCATTGGCTAAAATAGCCACCAATGCCGACAAGTTATCGTTGTCACCTACTTTTATTTCGCTAGTAGCAACTGCGTCATTTTCATTAATGATCGGCACTACATCGTAATTTAATAGGGCATTGAGGGTATCGCGTGCATTTAAATAGCGCTCTCTGTCGTCAACATCCGCGCGCGTTAGTAGCATTTGCCCGACGTTAATGCCATACAACGCAAATAAGCTTTGCCAAATATGAATGAGCTGCCCCTGTCCAATGGCGGCCAACATTTGTTTGTCTATTAATGTGCGCCCACAGGGTTTTAATAGCTGTTCGCGACCTGCGGCAACCGCACCGCTTGATACTAAAATAACGTGATGACCTTGCTTTTTTAGCTCACTGCATTGGCGAACAAGTTCCACCATATGTGCTTTGTCTAACTTATCGGTACCGCCAGTGAGTACGCTTGTACCTAGCTTTACAACTACGACCTGATCCCTTTGCATGTTTTTTACTTAGCGCAATAAATGATGAATTTATTTATACCAGTTCGGTATTTTTGAACAAGTAAAAAATATTCAATCACCCCCTCTGCATGCTAGGATCGCAATATATTCAACCGATTAAATTACACCTTATGCCTGCCAGTTTATGTTTAATTATTGCCACCTTTTTGTGGGGTAGCTCCTTTATTGCACTTAAATACGCGATTGCGATTTATGACCCTGCCTTGGTGATATTTTTACGTATGCTCACCACTTTACTGATTTCGTTATGTTTATGGCGTTACGTAATTCGCTTTGAATATTTAAAAGGCGATTGGAAGTACTTATTAGGCATGTCGCTGGCAGAGCCTTGCTTGTACTTTTTATTTGAAGGCCACGCAATGGAATATACCTCAGCGTCTCAGGCGGGGGTGATTGTTTCTTGTTTACCCATTATTGTGGCATTTTTAGCGTTTTTCATGCTCAAAGAGCATATTAGTAGAGCTATTGTAGTGGGTTTTACGCTGTGTATTGGCGGCAGTATTTTACTTACCTTGCTCTCACCGAGTTCAAGCCAAGCCCCAAACCCATTACTGGGAAATTTTTTAGAATTAATGGCCATGGTGTGCGCGGCATTTTATACCGTGTGTATAAAACATTTAGCTAACCGTTATTCCCCACTCACATTGATTGCTCTGCAAGGCGTGAGTGGTAGTTTGTTTTTTGCTCCGTTTTTACTGTTTATTGACCTACCCAGTGAAAACCAACACGATTTAACCGCACTAATGAGCATATTGTACTTAGGCTCTTGTGTTACTTTGGGTGGGTACGGCATGTACAACTATGCGATTAGTAAAGTGTCGGTATTAACCGCCGCGGCTTATTCTAATTTAATCCCTATTTTCACTTTAATTTTGTCAGCCATTATCCTCAACGAAGTACTAACTCTTGGGCAGTGGATCAGCATATTTGTGGTGTTTATAGGCGTAATGATTAGCCAACGCCATCAAGAACTAGTGGTTGATATTCCTAACTCAACTTCGGGTGAGAATATTTCTGCCGACACTAACCATCTTAAATCGGTACCCGAGGCCAGTGAATCAAAAGGGTAACAGGTTAATAAATACAACCCTGATTGCTGCAAAAAATCGGTGTTGTGCTGATGAATTACCTCAACGTGTGTTACTGAATAATGCTGTATTTGGCCATTTTTAAGTTGTAGAGAAAATTGCTCCCCCACTTTAGCGTTTTTTAAAAACGCAAAGTGGGTATCGTTGTGGCCAGCAATAAGTGCTCCTTGCGAGTTACCAAAATCAGCCCCACCTAAATCCCCAGCTGGTAAAAAGTGGCTCGGCGCAAACGCTAAGTTTCTACCACTTGCACCATCAAGCACGGTTAGTCGTTTATTATGCTTTGGCCATATTATTTGTGCCACGGGGTAACTATCAGCATAAAACCACGGCTTAATTTTTTTATTGGGCGATTTAAGGGTCGTTTGCCAAGCTTGCTCTATTAACACTTGTGCAAGCCACGCCTTTGCCTGCATGTATACACCATGGCCAAACAAGCTCAGCCCCAAGGCTAGTAAACCTATGCTTAGCCACTTTTTCATTTACAGCGCCTCACTAACAAAAGACCACCTAGAAGCAGTAATACTCCAAACACAATATGCACTTTGCTTTGCCCATCAGTTTGCGGCAAGCGCATACTCATTCCTTGTGGCATAGTATTAGCCACTTGTGTGCTTTGTTTAGCAACTTCTTTAATAGTGGTCTCTTCTATGGCAATAAACGCAGTAAATGGGCTAAGTAATTGATGCTCAAGCGCGAGCTGCTGCACTTGCTGTTTTACAACACTTTGTTGGTTGTATAACAATAACGACTTTATTTTTTGACGTGCCCAAAGCTTATCAATTCCAGTGGCTTTTGAACTTGCTTGCGGATTAAGCTTAACCTTAAACTCCCCATGCGCCGTTTGCCCCGTAAAAGTAATTGCATCGGTATTGTCTAATTTAATAGCCACCATAATAGGCTCAGCAAAATATAGGTCAGGCAAAGGTGAGGGCCAAAAATCTAAGCTGTCTCCATTTGTATTTGTTAACGCTAAATTAGTCATAGCCGGATGAGCAAGTTTATCAAACAACTGCTGCATTTTCGGCTGCACATCATGAGCACTGCTTATAAAGGTGTAAGTTCCCTTACCTATATCAGCGGCACGACGCATAAAATAACGGTTAGGCGCACTACCAATGCCCACGGTAAATAAACGGCTATCACCTAAGGTATGCGCAATATGTTTAAATAATTGATCTTCGTTACTTACGCTACCATCAGTTAAAAATACCACTTGGCGCACAAACCCTTCAAACTGCGCACCATCGAGTACTGCATCAAGTGCGCCTTTTATTTCAGTTCCGCCATCGGCTTGTAAGTTATAAATAAAACGCTCTGCGCGACGTAAATTAAAGTCACTGGCAATTAATGGAGTCTCACTCATGGCTGCAACCTCATTATTAAAACTGACAATATTGAAGCTATCATCACTATCTAATAATGATAATGCGTAAAACAGCGCTTTTTTAGCTTGTTCAATAGACTGCCCATGCATAGATCCCGAGGTATCAACTACAAACACCATTTCACGCGGTAAACGCTGAGATTGAGTAAAACTATCGCTTGGCGGCATTAGCATTGCTAACGCATACTGCTCACCATTTTGTGCTTGCTGAGTAAAAAGTGCAGCTTGCGCTTGCGCTATTTGTAGTGGCTTAAACTCAAGTACAAAGTCTCTATTTATGGCTTGCTGTGGTTTTAGCACAATGCTGTATTGCCCAAATGCAGGGTTTTCAATATTAACTTGATGGTACTTAGCGTTTATATCAACCAATTCTAAGCCTATATCCATATTAATTGTTAAGCTTAAATCGCTGGCATTTGTCGCCTCATTGGTTTGTTTTGTGTAAACAGGGCTTAACCAACCCTGTGGAGTGAACAAAGGTGCATTAGCGCTTTTTATCGCATGCTTATCTTGTTCATCGTTAACTTCCCCTGTTATTGCATGATAGCGTGGCGTAATTGTGGTTGGAAAATGAATCGCAAAGGTTCCGTGTTGGTAATCAATAATCTCTTGATACTCAAGCGTTATAACTATTTCTTCTCCTGGCCCTACATTTGCCACATTTGTAATAAACATATTTGCACGCTGCTGTCGCAGCAATGAAGCTTGTTTGCCTGCTTTTTTGGCAGCTTGGTACTGTTTTTCAGCTTGGCGTTTTTTTGCTATTTTACCTTTGATAACTCGCTCGCCAATGCGCATGGTCATTGCTTGCACGGCGCTTTCACCGGGTAAAGGAAATACATAACGTGCATTTACGGCAAAAGGGTTTTCATTTATGTAGTGCTGCGTTACTACAACATGATTAATTAGCCCTGTTAGGGTCATTTTTGCATCGCTTTTTAAAATAACCCCAGGGTTAACCGCCACTCCTTGGCTATCAAACAAAGATAGTTTTGGCGACTGTGCATGGCTTTTAAAGCTGGCCAAAAGCACGATAATAATAAAAATAAAAAGGCTTACCTTGGTAAGCACTTTGGTGGGTTTACTCAACATAAATCACTCCATCGAACGCCTTGCGATTAATTGCTTGCTGTTTGATCAGTCGTTTGATTAAGCGCACGGGTAGTCAGGGTAACGCGTCTGTCAAAAAAGTTATCTTCGAGGGTGTTACTATTTGCTATGCTTTGTTGCTCGCCAAATGCTTGTGCGCTTAAACGTGTATGGCTTACACCTTGTTTAATTAAGTAACTTTGTACGGCGTTTACTCTGGCTTTTGAAAGTAATAAGTTTGCTTGCTCTGCACCGCGCTGATCGGCAAAGCCACTTAAATCGAGTGCGAGTTGCGGTTGGCTTTTTAATAACGCTACCAATTGATCAAGCTGCTTGGCAAAATGTGGAGCAATATCGCTAGAGCCTGTTTTAAATTGCACTGTCATTGCCAATAAATTATTAAGCTGCGATTGAGTTAATTGCTCATTTTGCTGCGCCAGTAGTTCAAGTTGCGCCTCTAGGTGACTGTTATGATTAAGTACGTGCTGGTAGTCGTTGGTTTTCTCTGCCATTACAGTTAAAGCTTGCTGCTGCTCAGCAATGGTTTGCTCAGCCACCTTGGCATCGCCAATCAAACCACCAGCAAATGCGCCTACAAACGCGCCGATTGGCCCACCAACAACACCACCAATAATGGCACCGGTGCTCAGGCCAACAATTGTTTCTTTTTTTGCTTCTTTTGATGGGGTATCCGCAGCAAATACTGGCGTACAAAAAGTGCTAACAAGTGTGAGTGCGATTAATGTTTTCTTCATGGTCTATTCCTTACTATTAATAATGGTTGGCAAGCTATTGGTTGGCACTTGCGTTGTATTGATAATTTCAATAGCTGTATTAAAACACCGTGAAGTGGCAATAAAGGGGAGTAAAAATGGCAAACTGCTGAGCAATTGTGGCAAAAAAATGGCAATTGCCTTTTTAACCTTACTTAGCACAAAAACTTCGTTATAGTGCGTCTAAGTCAATATGAGTAATTAATAAAAATGAAAAAAATAGCTATCGTTGAAGATGAAACTGCCATTCGCGAAAACTACATAGAAATGCTGAGCGCTCAAGGCTATCAGGTAAGTGGTTATGAAAACCGCCCTCAAGCAGAAGTAGCTTTTAAAGAAGCACTCCCCGATTTAGCCATTGTTGATATTGGCTTAGGCCATGAAATAGATGGCGGCTTTTTACTGTGCCAAACTTTGCGTTCACTTTCTAAAACCTTACCAATTATTTTTTTAACCGCTCGCGACAGCGAAATAGACACCGTATGCGGCCTGCGCATGGGCGCCGATGACTACTTAACCAAAGATATTAGCTTAGCGCATTTAGCCGCGCGTATTGGTGCGCTATTTCGCCGCATGGAAGCATTAGAGCAACCCGCCGATGCCAACGCATTAATAATTCGCGGTCAACTAACACTCGACACGCAACGCATGCAGGTGCTTTGGCAACAACAGTTGGTTGATTTAACCGTAACTGAGTTTTGGATGCTGCATTCACTCGCCCAACGACCTGGCCACGTTAAAAGCCGTAATGAGTTAATGAGCGATGCTAAAATTTATGTAGACGACAGTACCATTACCTCTCATGTAAAACGCATTCGTAAAAAGTTTATAGCACTCGATAGCCAGTTTGACTGCATTGATACCGTGTATGGCATGGGTTACAGGTGGGAGCAACCCACATGCTGAGATTTGGCCTACGCAGTAAATTTATTCTACTTTCATGCTTTTTGTTTTTGTTGCCATGGTTAGGCTACGAATACGTATGGGAAATGGAAAAGTTTTTACGCCAAGGCCAAGAAAAAACGCTAGTAGGTACTACACGCGCACTGGCAACGGCTCTGCACGAACGCCCCGCTTTATTTGACGAACAAACCAACTTTTTAGATCAAGTTGTAAAAGGCCGCGATCTCTATGCTTATAATTTAAAGAGTCCAATTCAACTCGATGGCAAACTCAGCGACTGGGACGCTTACCAATCGCTATTTTGGCTTTATGACAAACGCTACTTACAAACAGCCGATGATAACCATCAGCTAAGCAACTTATCATTTAGCCACATGGTAGGTAAGTTTGATAATTACTTATATGCAGTATTTAAAGTCACTGACGATGCTTTAGTATACCGTGCCAAAAACAGCCTCAGCATTACCAATAACGATTACGTAAAAGTTGGCCTAAAAAACCCCGATGGGCAATTTAATACTTATGTTATTGCTCCGCGCCAAGATGGCTGGGTCAACGCATTTGATGCCAACAGTAAAATGCCTTTTACTAAAATTCAGGGTTTCTTTAAACAAACTGAAACAGGTTACAACCTTGAGCTGCGCTTTCCTTTGAGTATGCTTGGCAATAAACTGGGATTTGCCATTGCCGATGTTGATAGTAAACAACCAAACCAACCCCCTAGTATTATGTCTACATCGAACTTAAATAACCCGAATGATTTAGGTTCGGTACTGGTGCCCTCCCCTGAAATAAACCGTATATTAAAAGGCATGGGACACAGCGGCAGTCGCATATGGGTGGTCGATAACCATCACCGTGTATTAGCGCAATCGGGCAGTATTCAGAATGCCGATGGCGTATGGGCCGATGGGCTAAAAAATCAAGCGCCAAAAACTGCGTGGCAGCGCTTTGAACAGGCCTATTTACATCCTATGTATTATAAAATTTTAACTCGTCCTGAAGATGAATTTATAGATACCTTACACGATGTAGCTTCAATGCAAGGCGCTCATTTAGCCAAAGCACTTAAAGGCAAACCGGCCTCGTCGTGGCGGCTCACTCCCGATAACAAAGCGGTGATATTATCGGCTGCGTATCCTATTTGGATTGAGGATAAAGTTATTGGGGCAGTTATAGCTGAAGAAACCACCAATGGCGTGCGTACACTGCGTAATAAATCGCTGGAAAAGCTATTTAATGTAATTTTAGCGGTCATGTTAATTGGCACAGTCACTTTGTTCTTTTTTGCTTCGCGTATATCGAGCCGTATTAGGCGACTACGAGATACAGCAGAGCAAGCCATTGATGCGCAAGGACGAGTAACGGGCCATATAAATTACAGCGATGCCAATGACGAAATTGGCGACCTGTCGCGTAGCTTTTCAAATATAGTGAGCCGACTTGGTGGCTATACCGATTATTTAGAAAATATGTCGTCGCGCTTATCTCACGAGCTGCGCACACCGGTTGCGGTTGTCCGTTCATCTCTTGAAAACTTACAAAGCTTGCAGCAAAGTGAACTGAGTCAAAAATACCTTGAACGTGCCAGCGAAGGGGTTGAGCGCTTAGGGAAAATAATTACCACTATGAGCGAAGCTACCCGCCTTGAGCAAAGTATTCAAAGTAATGAGCCAGAGCAGTTTGATTTACAAAAAGTGATTAGTGGCTGTATGCAGGGCTACCAGCTTACTTATCCTAACCAGTTATTTACACTCAACATTTGCCAAAGCACACTGCCAATGCAAGGTGCCCCTGAATTTATAGCGCAACTGCTCGATAAGCTAATTAATAATGCCTTGGAATTTAGTGAAGCTAACACTGCAATTGAAGTCAGCCTTAAGCAAAATGAAAGCAAAGCAACATTAACGGTAAGTAATACAGGTACTTTATTGCCTGAGGGACTTACTGAACATATTTTTGATTCTATGGTATCGGTGCGCAGCCAACAAATGCAGCAACAACCGCATTTAGGCTTAGGGCTTTATATTGTAAGACTAGTGTGTGATTACCACAAAGGTACAGTAACGGCGCACAATAATGCTCAAGGTAATGGGGTCACTTTTACAGTGAGTTTACCGTTAGCAAATTAGTTAAATGATTTTTTAGTCTTAATTAGTTTTAGCTTGATTTAGCGGGGCTGGCTAATAAGATTAAATTAAATCTAAGAGCCTAATACCTACCGATTAAAAACATTAGTAAAGCAACGAGCAAAGCAGAAAAATAGTGGGTTAAACGGGCATAAAAACGTAACACATTATTTTACCAAAGTTTAATGAAAGTACTAGTTGATAACTTTTAAAATTAAGTAAATATGACCAATGTATAAAATTACAAATACATACCCTGTAGATATCAAACGATTTAGTACCCATACACCATACAAAAACTCACCATAAAAATAAGTACTCTCTTAACTTGGCATTAAATAGTGCAAAAGATGAAAAAGCAAAGACTGACCGTACACTTTAAAGCTTGCCATATATACTTTACCTACCTCCCCTTAAACGCATACCAGTAGAATAGATGATATCTTCGCTTGAGCAGGAATATTTTGGTGTGGTAGATGAGAAAGGCTGATTTGGCTTGCCAAAAAATTAAATCGAGTTTGCGTTTTTACTGACTGAATTAGTTTAATACTGAATCAATAATCACTTAACCCAAGTAAAAAATAAAAAAAGGTTGCCTTTATGTAACCTTTGGGTATCATTGATACCTGAAGGTTACATATGGTGTGTTTAGGTATCACATGAAAACCTTAAGTGGAGTAAACACAACGCGACATTATTTGGTCGTCACTAAAAAGGGATATACAACAGATGGCAAAATCAATATCAGTACTACCAGAACAAGAACAGCAATATTTAACAATTACTGGAAAAGCCAGTATTGCTCTAGCGTTTTTCTTGTTAGCAGAGCTGCTTTCAACAGTCATCAGCAAAACCGATTCAGTTATATATTTGCTAGTAGATTTAACTTTATTTGCGAGTTTTATCTATTTTCTTGTGTTAGGTACTAAATCCATGAAGTTTGCTAAGCACATATCAAAACTAGGTTTCTGGACATATAAATTTAACGACGAGTATGTGGATTATGTTAGTTCGCTCAGCCTGCGCGTTACATGTCACATTATGGTAATTGGCGGAGCATTTCTCGCATATAGTGGCGACAGTAAGTGGTTTGTGGAATTAATAGCCCCTTTCAACCCCACAGATGCACTTCAAGTATTGCTTTGCCTAGCAGCATCTACACATGGCACATTAATTTTGTGGCAACTTGGCAAGGAAGAGCTTTATGAATGAAGATTTAGATAATCATATTCACAAACTTCGATTACAGCATAAAATATCTCAGCAAGAGTTAGCGGATGCCATAGGCGTTTCTAGAAAAACTATTAGTACAGTAGAAACCGGGCGTTTTACACCGTCGGTGGTTATTGCACTAAAAATAGCGGCTTATTTCGCTATTTCTGTAGAGCAAATATTTACTTTAAAATAATCTTCCTGGCTCTATAGACTTTGAAGATGCTCTCAACAACAGTAAATAGCTATGAGTTAGGTGCTTTTAATAGAAAAAGGCCTTTAAATATTGCTCCCTTACCATCCTTAAATAAACCGCAACAAATGTCGAGCTCATTTAAGGATGGTAAGAAACAGCTACAGATTTTCCTTAAATAGCTTATTAGATTCTACGATATTAATCTAACAATGAGCTTTTGAATGTTATCCAACTCTTTTTTTGGGAGTTTACTGATTGTTTTGTCGTTGCTTTAAAGGTATGAGCAACTGCGATTTAATTAATTGTAATCATTCACTTTTAATTAAGTCGGGTTCACATACTCTGGCGCTATATTAACTCATTCAGCAGTAGGATTTGCCGTGTTGCCATCACTTGAACGAGAAGAGCTCGACTTTATTTTTAGTTTATATAAATCAGATAAAAACGCTGAGCCTGAAGCAACTAAACCACAACACTCAGGTAAACGACCTTCAAAAAGTACCACTTCTTAAGGTATAAGGCGTATCTCGGTACTTAATTTAATCTTCACTAATTAGCTTACCGTACTTGGCTCATCGCTTAAAAACGCTTTAATGCAGTCTATTTCTGCCTGTTTGACCGTTTCGCCTATTTCGGGGCCTTTTTTGCCGCTTTTAAGCGCGTCTTGCACTATCTGTTTTTTATCCATTTTTTGTAGTTCGTTGTGAATAGCACGTAATTTAGCGGCTTGTGGATAGGGCTTATCCACCAGCGTTTCGCCTCGTCCTTGTGCATCACACTGGCACGCTTGAGTAAAAGCAATAAAACGCTCTGGATGCACTAGCGCATTTAAATTAGTGACGATTAATTTATGAATAGTTTGCGGCCTTAACTGTTCAAGCGTGTGGCAAAGTGTATGGTTATCACTGGTAAGCACGCCTATATCACGAAAGCGATTAGGCACTTTTAAACGTTCACAAAACGCCTCAACTACAGCAACCCCTTCACGCTCATGGCCGCGTAAATTACCGCGTTTTTTATAGCTTAGCGCTTTACCAAAGTCATGGGTTAAAGCAGCAAAACGCGTTTCTAGGTTAAAGCCTAAATCGGCTGCTCGTCTAAGCACTAGCATAGTATGGACAAACACATCGCCCTCGGGATGATGATTTGCCGGCTGCGGGGTGTTTTTCATCTGTTCTATTTCAGGAAAAATACCTAACCCATCTAATGCTTGGAAATAAAGCTCAGGGTGTTTTTCGCCAAGCGCTTTTTCTGTTTCAAGCCAGACTCGCTCTGGTACTAGATGTTCCAACTCGCCTTTATTTTTAAGCTCATGCATTAATGCAGTAGTACTTGGATGAATAGACCAGTCGCTACCATAACGCGCTAAAAAGCGAGCAATACGCAATACCCGAACAGGGTCTTCTACAAATGCTTGGGTGGTGTGACGCAGTATTTTATTTTTTAAATCAGCTTGACCATTAAATGGATCAATAATAGTGCCGTTTTCGTCTAGCGCCATAGAGTTAATGGTTAAATCTCGGCGTGCTAAATCTTCTTCAAGGGTTACGTTTGGGCTGGCATCCACCACAAAGCCGGTATAACCTTTACCACTTTTACGCTCAGTGCGCCCTAGTGCATATTCTTCTTTAGTGTTTGGGTGTAAGTAAACCGGAAAATCGCTGCCAATGGGTAAAAATCCGAGTGCTTCCATTGTCTCTGGCGTTTCACCAATAACAACATAGTCATTATCTTTTGATTGTATGTTTAGCAGTTTATCTCGCACTGCTCCACCCACTAGGTAAACTTGCTTTAAACTCTGTTGCACTTTATTCCCAACCACTACTTTTAAGCTTTTCTTTGATGTTAATCATACCTAATAGTCATTAAAAAATCTGTGTTGTTTGCCAAGCTTTATTAAGCTCATTACAATAGCGCATTATTTTTTAATACCTAACAGCGAATGAAAAACCACTCAGCAAAAAAAGAACTTATGTTACTGCCCATCCTTTTGGTGGTTATTATTATGTGTGTTGCAGGGCATTTCTTGCTACAGGCTAATTTTCAAGATAGCCATTTGGTTGAGTATTTGTTAGCTGCAATTCCATTTGCTATGTTTGGCTTAGTAATAATAGCCTTTAAAATGGCAGCCAAAAGTGAACAACAAGAAAATGATGAGTAAATAAGTTACTGATAGTTTTTTTCTGCTTTAGTGACTTTGTATAAATAGCGTCTTGATTCCGCACGTGAGTGCTTAGTGGTGAGAATATTATAAAACTGGCTTGCAGTAAGCTGATTTATTTGTGAAAACGCCACACTTCTATTTTTATTAAATATGCGCAGAACATTACCCGCCCCGCCGTTATAAGACGAGATCATGGCAAAGTGCTTACTTTTGTCGGTACTAATTTTGTTTAAGTAGTTATTTTTTAAAATACTTAAATAGGCGCTGCCTATATCGATATTATATTTTGGATTAAACAATACTGCTTTGGTTGGCTGCCCAGGTACTTTTTTTATTTTTTGGTATACATCGCGCCCTGCGGTAGCCGGGATCACTTGCATTAATCCATAGGCGTTTGATGAGCTCACCGCATGTGGATTAAAGCTACTTTCGGTTTCAATAATGGCATAAATAAGTGCTGCCGATATTTGATATTTTTTTGCAGCCGCCAGCACATAAGCACTGTACTTTTGCTTTCTTAAATGAGCATTTTGCTCTACTAAATCAAAGCTAACCGACGAAATAACGTGCCCATATTGACGTTGCTTTTTTAAATTATTATTTACTAAATAACGCGCAAATCGATTAGCACGCCAGCTATATTTTATGGGTAACTTATCTTGATCGAGCACTTGTTGGTATAAAAACGGCTCGCCTTCTAAAATTGGCGCTTCGCTGGTAAAAATATCGGTTTTATCGGGATCGCTAGAGGTCAGTAAGGTCATAACAATGGCCTGCTGTAACAAGCTTATTGTATTTTTTAACGCGATGGTTTCTACTTTTACAGTGCCTTGCTCAAAATCAATAATGGCACGAGCTTGGTAATCATTACTGTATTTTACGTATTTTTTGGCACTAGGTTGCTGAGTGTTTTGTTTACCCCACTTGCGCCCAACAACGCTTTCTAATGCGGCTAAAAGCTGTTTTACGCTACCAACCTGTGCCTTAATAGAACGGTGTGTTTTTTGTGCTTGCTTGTGAATTGCAACCACGTCAGTAGGATCGTTTTTTACTTGCTTTACCAGTTTATTTAAATCAACAACGGGCGGTAAACCCGACAGTGATTTACAGCCACTTAAGCCAACTAGCAAAAGTATAAACGCATACTTTTTCACACAACATCCTAATAAACTTAATAAATCCTCATTTATTATAATACATGATAACCAAACCAGTCAGGTTTAATTGTTTGTGCTTGACCACTTGGGGTTAGTTTAATATTAAGCTGGCTATCGAGTAAATCTATAGCAAAGCAATCATCAACATCATGTAAATCATCTTTATGTAGATGGCTAAGCCCTGCGAGTAAATCATTTTTAGCGCGCTGTTTTGCTTCTTCACTACTGCTGGCAACATACAAAGCAAAGTCGTGTTGCTCTGCTAGTGAGTCGCTTCTGTAAGCACCTAAGTTAACAAAATAAAGCTGCTTATTTTGCTCTACATAACTATCAACTACCTCGACTTTATAACCATCAATGTGATTAACCGCCATATAGCTATCCATGTGTACGCTATTTTTGTCGCCTACCCACTGACTTTTAAGCTTGCTATAAGTTTGCTCAATGTTTTGACCTACCACAAAACGTACGTCGTGCATTTCTATGTGGCAACCTTGAATACGCCCACCTAAATACACCATAAATAACTGCATGCTCACTTCCTTTTTTAAAATTACATTAAGCTATCTACGTCAATTTCATGCTTTTTAATCAGCTTATAAAAATCAGAACGATTACGCTTGGCAAGCTTGGCACCTTCGGCCACATTACCCCCTGCCATTTTCAGGGTATTGATAACGTAATCTCGCTCAAACTCTTTTTTAGCGTCGTTAAGCGAAAGTGGCTCAACGTTATTTTCATTGCTATTTAACGCACTAAGCACTAAATGTTCAGATATAACGTCACTTGGTGTTAAGGCAACCACCTGCTCCACCACATTTTGTAATTGACGAATATTACCAGGCCAATCATACCTTACCAATGCATGCATGGCATCGTTTGCAAAACGTTTTTCTTTTTGCTCCATACGTTTTGCAATATTAGCGCTAAAAAAATTAGCTAATAAGCTAATATCTTCACGGCGCTCTCGCAGCGGAGGAAGTTTGAGGTTTACTACGTTTAAACGATAATATAAATCTTCTCTAAACTCTTGATTGTTAATAGCTTCAGGCAAGTTTTTATGGGTCGCTGAAACAATTCGCACATTAATGGGGATTTCTTCTTGAAAACCGACTGGGCGAATGGTTTTTTCTTGCAGCACGCGTAATAACTTAACTTGTAAATTTAGCGGCATATCACCAATTTCATCTAGAAATAAGGTCCCCCCTTGTGCTTGCTGAAACAGGCCTTGGTGATCTTTTACCGCCCCTGTGAATGCGCCTTTTTTGTGACCAAATAACTCCGATTCTAATAACTCACCAGGGACTGCACCACAGTTAATAGCCACAAATGGGCCATCACTAACATGGCTGTGCTGATGAATTGCCTGTGCAAGCAGCTCCTTACCCGTACCACTAGCACCAGAGATAAGTACATTTACCTGAGTAGGGCCTAGTAATTTAACTTGCTCTAGCAAATGCAGCATAGCGCCACTGCGAGTAACAATATTGCTTTGCGGAATAATATCATCATTATTCACCCCATGTATTTCTATGGCTTTAGCTAAGCTATCGAACAGCTCATCTTTATCAACTGGCTTAGTAATAAAGGCAAAAATACCTTGCTTAGTCGCCTCTACCGCATCAGGAATTGAACCATGAGCCGTCATCATAATTACAGGTAATGCTGGGTAGCGGCTTTGCAATTGTCGATGCAGTGCCATTCCATCCATTTCATCCATTCTTAAATCGGTGATCACCGCATCAAATACTTGGCTTTTAAGTATTTGTAATGCATTCATGCCACTATCACAGGTTGTTACTTCATAACCTTTTGATTGAATTCGAATTGCCAGTAACTGCAGTAAGCTGGCATCGTCATCAACGAGTAACACTTTAGCGCTTGATGGAAGTGTGACTGACATAGTTACTGCTCCTTGGTTTCTTCACGTAATAAAAGTTGCTGTTCAATTGCAGCTAATGACGATAAGGTTTTTTGCATTTCAGCGTTTAATGCTTGTTGTTGTTTTTTTGCATTTATTTGCATTAATACCTGCTGCTTTTGCAGCCATAAATAGTGTTTTATATCGTCTGGCCAATAGTAAGCTTGATCTAGCTTAAGCAATTGACTCATAACAGTATCAGGGTCGCGACTAAGGTTGACGCATGCGGTATTAAAAAATGCCTTAAGTGCTTGCTCCCCTAAGTAAGTTTTATTGTCAGGCGTTAATTTAAAGCCACCACACTGATGGGCATGCCATGCAATAACTTGCGCTGCGGGCGGATACATAAGATCTAGTTTTGGCCGCGGCTTTGGATTGGGCTGGTTGCTTTTATTATCGGGCTGAGTTTGAGCTATTAGCTCAGGTTTAGCTGGTGTTTGAGTGTTTGTTAATTCACACCCAGATAAAAAAACGAGACTGCTGGTTAGCCATAAAATAGCCATTAAACGCGCAGACATATTATTTAACTCCTTTATTTTTATAGGGGATGACAATGTTAAATCGACAGCCTTGCGGCTCATTATGCTCAATAGTTAACTTACCCTGTAACTGTTCAACCGACTCTTTTACTATGGTAAGGCCTAAACCACTGCCTTGAAGACTAATCTCTTTACTGTGTTTACCTTGATAAAAAGCGCCAAAAACATATTCTTTTTCATGCTCTTTAATACCACAGCCCTCATCAGCGACCTGTATAATTAAGCTATTACTTTCTAAACTTAAGCTAATCGACACTGCTTGATTTGACTGGGAAAACTTTAAACCATTAGAGATTAACTGAATTAAAATCATTTCAATTAATTCTCTCGGTAAATTAAGTGCAACTGTCGGTAAGCTATTGTGCCAAATAAGCGACTGCTCTCGTGCATTTAACCTATGTTCAAAATGATTACTTACCTTTTTTATTAGCTGGTTAAATTCCACTTCACTAACATTATCTTTACTAGTTCGAATCGCGTTATAACTTAACAAGCTGTCTATCATAGTGCGTAATCGCACCATAGATTGACTAATTAACTCAAGCACTGCTTTTTGCTCATTATTAATTGGCCCAACAATTTCATCGGCTAATAACTCAGTGCCCTCAACCATAGAGGCCAAAGGCGTTTTTAATTCGTGAGTAACATGGCGTAAAAACGTATCTTTTTGCTGCTCTAGCATATGCAATTGCGCCTGCACCCACTGCAACTTGTTACCTAGTTCAATGAGTTCAGCTGATCCCTGCACTGATATTTTTTGCTGCCAATCTCCTTGGCCTAATTTATCAATAACGGAGGTTAAACCTTTTAAACGGCCACTTATCCGCCATAAAAACCCACCGCCAACAAGTAAGGTTAAAGGCGTAAGTGCCACTAACCAGTTTATAAAGGAGGCTTGTAAATTTGTCAGTTTAATTTGGTTTTGAGTGATTTTGGCTTCATTGGTTTCGCGCAACCACATTGTTAGATCTGCCAGTATTTCACTAATTGGCACAAACAACTCTGCTTGCTCACGAGCTTCAACCACCAGTTTGGTATGCGCTGCTTTTAGCGTATCTGTTAACCGTTGCCATTGTTGAGTACTTTGTTGGCTGCTAGAAAGCTGTTTAAGCTCATTTATATTGTCCAGCGATGACTGCCATTTATCCACGATAAGTTTATCGAGTGAATCGCTTTTTAAAACCCAGTTTTGCCTTGTTGCCCTTTCTAAACTATTGAGCTCTTGTTTAAGTGCATTAAACGACTTGGTTACTTGATAGTTATTACTGACAATTTGCTGTGTGACCGCTAATTGTTTATTTAATACATTTAAAAATACAATAACCACAATAGACAAAGGCAAAAGTGACAACAGCATACTCATTACAAACTGGCCAATCAAATTAGGACGCCAGTTTACCAATGCTTTATATTTTTCAGCCATGATTGCAGGCATACACTAATCCTTTACTACTTTTAAGCGCTCTATTATTAAGCGCTCAACTTATACACTCGCTGAACCAAATACATTTTTGAGAGTAAAACCGTTGCAATGTCGCACAATTGCGACAAGTTAAACACTTGATTTAAAAATAGTAAAAAATTCTAACTAAGAAAATGTTGCATAAAACACACAACCGTCGGTAAATATTACTCATTAAAAACAAGTTAAAAAATTAAACCATTGATTTTTAATAAAAATTAAAGATGGCACTATAATTGTAATACGCTTATAAATATTAATTTTTAAAGGCCAAGGAATGACTAAAGGTTATTTAAAATCTACTGCCTTAATAGCGTTATGTTTCACAAGTAGCCATTTATTTGCGCTTGATGTGAACACAGCATTTTACAGCCTAGATAAAGACAGCAACGGTACATTAAGCGAAGCAGAGGCCGGCGAAGATGCATTACTGCATGAGAATTTTGCACAAATAGACAAGAATGAAGACGGACAATTATCGTTCGATGAATTTAAACAGTTTGTAAAATAAAGGAGTATATTTATGAAACAATTAATTGGTGCTTTTTCGCTACTATTTTTAGCTATTAGCGCGACGGCATTGGCATCGTCGTTAAATGTACGTTTTATGCATTTAGATAAAAATATGGACGGCCAAATATCGCTCACTGAGGCCAAACAAGATAAGCAGCTGCTTAAGCAGTTTACTGATTTAGACAAAGACAATAACGAGATGATTTCTAAAAAAGAGTTCGAAAACTTTAAACCTTAAGTTTAGATTCAAGTTAAGTTTTATATTATAGAGTTAAAAGCATTTGCCATAATCCCTGAGGGAGTGTGTAAACGGATTTAATGTTGGGAGTTAAATTATGGCAAGTGCTTTCTTTCAATACTGCAGCAATTAAAATACACCTTGGAACGCCAACTATGAGAATACTGCTTCCCTTTATTGGTGCTTTACTTTTTATCAGCCAAAGTGCATTCGCACTTGATGTAAAGCAACGCTTTGACCACTTGGACAAAAATAATGATGGATATTTAACCCACAGCGAGCTTGCTGCTCAGCCTCAGCTATTAAACTCATTTTCAAATTGGGATGAAAATCAAGACAACAGAATTTCTTTAACTGAGTTTAAAAACTACTTAACCACTAACCTGTACTGAGCATTTATATGAAGCCTTTTCATAATATTATTTTACTAACACTGACTGTTTTTAGCTGTATGAGTTTTGCAACAAGCAGTTATATTGCCGAAAAGTTTGAAAAACTTGACCGCAACCAAGATGGCTTTTTGACTCGTTCTGAAGCTGCCAGTGATCCTGCTTTATGGTCACGTTTTGGCAGTTATGACCGTGATAAAGACGCACAATTGTCATTAAGCGAATACAGCTTGTACGCCAGTAAATAAAGAAAATATGTTATAAAGTACGTTTATATACTTTTCCTTTTACCAAAAATTTTTCTTCGGTGGGGGGGCAGTTTTTCAAATATTTTTTACTAACGTCTTTAGATTCGAGCATAAAATCCATTCTAATGTGCGTAAGAATGGGTTGTTTATTTTTATTATTTTCAGCCGGAAGCCATTTCCATAAATTGAGGGATTTTGCGGCTGCTTTATCAAATAGCTTTTGAGGGTATGAAGAAAGTATTTTATAGCCTTGCGCCTTTCCTTCCTGATTAATCATAGTTACGAGCTCAACACACCCTGCAAGCCCTTTTTTAGCAGCTTCAATGGGGTATAAAGGCTCCACTCTTTTAAAAATATTCCAGTAATCTTTTCCCGAATCACGAAGTTCTGCGCTTGACAAATCAATATAGTCTATTTTTTCAACAACCTTATTCTCAGGTGATGTTGCACTACATGCGCAGAGAAGTAATGTTAACGGAATTGTGAGGTAAAGTGGTTTCATTGCGTTTCCTTATGCATGAAAGTTAAGTTTTAATTAGTTTTTATTTTTTAAATGATTACTGTTTAACCTACTATAGGTACGCTATTGTATCAACAAAAAATCGTCTTATTGGTATTCTAAATTTGAGTTTGCTACTGTGATAGTACAAATAATAACAATGTGCGTCTTATGCAACTGATAAAACTAATAAAACTAATAAAACCGATATTGCTAGCAAGCCTTTGTGCCGTCACTAGCGTGGCAATAGCACAAACTCAAGTCATTTATAATGCTAATGGCTACTCACCTTTGTATAAAGGAAAAATGCGCCATGGCGAAGTAAACACGTTTACGACCTTGGTCATAAAAGATGGCAAAGTAGTTAAGACAGGTCCAGACAGCTTGAAAAATAGCTTTCCGGGTGCAACCCTAATTGACGCGAAAGGCAAAACCCTACTCCCAGGGCTCATTGATGCGCATGGACACGTCATCGGGCTAGGTAATAATTTGTCGCAACTTGATGTGCGCGGTGCAAAGTCGGTAGATGAAGTAACCGCTAAACTCAAGGAATTTGCCAAAGATAAAAAAGGTTGGATCATTGGTCGAGGCTGGAACCAAGAGCTATGGTCAAATACTCGCTTTCCTACGGCCGCTGACTTAGACAAAGTCGTTAACGATCGCCCTGTTATTTTATCGCGAGTAGATGGTCACGCCATTTGGGTTAACTCAAAAGCATTAGAACTTGCCAATATTAACGCTGATACATCAGCCCCAGCTGGCGGAGAAATTATAAAAGATGAGTTTGGTAAGCCCACCGGCATTTTTATTGATAAAGCAGAAACCTTGGTTACTCAACATATGCCTGCAACGTCTGCACAATCGGTCAGTAATGCATTAGATGCCGCAGGTAAACACTTACTAAGCCTAGGCATTACCTCAACTCATGATGCAGGTATTGATAAAACCACATGGCAAGTTTACAAACAACGCGCCGAGTTAGGTACATTACCGCTTAGAATTGTAGCAATGTTAAGTGCAGCAAGCCCAGATTTAAACATGATGCTTAAAGCCGGTCGTTATCAAGATTCACAAGATTTTTTATCTATCCGCAGTGTAAAAATTTATGCTGATGGCGCATTAGGGTCACGTGGTGCTGCGCTTATTGAAGAATACGCTGATAGAGCCAACCATTTTGGCCTTATGCTTGAAACCCAACAAAAGCTAGAGCAATTATTTACCCTGACTTTTAAAAATGGTTTTAGCGCTAACACGCATGCAATTGGCGATAGAGCAAATAAAATTGTGCTAGATGCCTATCAAAATGTATTTAAACAAACCGGTGGCATACTACTGCGCAATCGTATGGAGCATGCACAAATAGTCTCGCCAGAGGATATCCCGCGCTTTAAAACCCTGAAAATAATTCCATCTATGCAACCTGTGCATGCCACATCAGACATGCATATGGCTGAGCAGCGTTTAACCGACAAACAACTACAAGGCGCTTATGCTTGGCAAACACTTTTAAACCAAGGTTCAACGATTGCGGCGGGATCTGATTACCCTGTCGAACTAGCGAACCCATTTGATGGTTTATATTCTGCGATAACGCGCATGGATCATAATCAGCTGCCTGAAAACGGTTGGCGCGCCAGTGAGGTATTGAGCAGAGAAGATGCATTACGTGCGTTTACCCTTGGCGGCGCGTATGCAGCGCATCAAGAGTTTAAAGTAGGTAGTTTAGAGCAAGGTAAATGGGCTGACTTTATACTGGTTGATCAAGACTACTTTAAAGTGCCTATTGAGCAGCTTTATAAAACTCAGGTATTGCAAACGTGGATAGCAGGTAAATTACGTTACCAAAAAGATTCAGCAAAGCCTGAGTAAAAACAAAAAAGGGTTAACTTAAAAGTTAACCCTTTTTTGTATCAGCCCTAGACTGACGATATAACTTAATAATGTGATATATATTGACCAGAGCTAACAAGCCATTAGTAAATGCCACCGGTACAGAACCGATTGCTGTACCGTAAAAAGTAAACGCAATACAGCCCAATAAATTAAACCAACGCAGTTTGGTTACATCGGTCATGGTCAAAGAAATAACTAGTAAAACGGATGCTAAATAACCTAAATATTCCCAACTCAATTGTTCTCTCCTAGGCTTTAGGTTAATATTACTAGTTAAATTTTAGTACATTATTAAAAACTGCTGCTTAGCAGTTTAAATAAAAAAGCTAACTTACCAATAAAACCTTAAAATATACTGGTTTTACCCACAATTTTTTAATCATTACACGGTAGAATGAAGGTCATTTAACGCCATTAAATAAATAACGGCGTGGGTAAGTTAGCGTAAATTCTTAATCTTAATGCTATCGTCATTAAGGTGTAATAAATAGGACATTTGTCCGAAGAGCATGATTGATGTTTCAATACCATTTTTCCAGTTACCTTGTTGAACAGCTGCTGACATTTGCCGGCAGTAGTTATCAGCAATCAAAAAAAGAAATATTAATACAGCAAGACCAACCACTCACTAAGTTGGTATTGGTGCGAAGTGGTACTGTATCGTTTAGTTACGATGTAGGAAATGGCCGACGCCTGCTACTTGGCCAGCTCGACTGTAATAACACCTTGATTGGCGAAATTGAAGCACTGAATAATAACCCGTGTATTTACACAGTAACTTGCTTCAGTGATGTCACGTATAATCTTATTGAGCTAAAACATTGGCGCTCATTATTGCTCGATAAACCAGAACTGAGCCTATACACGGCGCAAACTATTGCCGCTAAGTTTCAAGAAAATCAAAAAATTAACTTAGATAAACTGTTACTTCCCTTAAGCTACAACATTGCTAAAGACTGTTTATTACGTGCGGAGAATAACAACCCCACTTTATTGCGTGCTTATCCTACGGTAAATGCCGAAGCAGAGCGCTTTGCAACTACTGAGCGTGCATATCGTCGGGTAGTGAGTGAGTTAGTAGAAAAAAACCTAGTGCAACGAAGCACACAAGGGCTGCAAGCTGTCGATATTCCTAAACTCAGTGACTATGTAGATAGCTTTGCACAGCTTTAAAGACAATAAAAAAGGCCATTAAGGCCTTTTTTATTGTGCAAAATCACGTTTATTTTTCAAGTAAAATATCGTGGATTTTAGCTAAATCAGATTTGCCTTCAATAATTTCATCCGGCGTTAACCCTGATAATTCATGCGGGAATACTAACCATTCTTCAGACTCATGAATGTAGTAATCAGGCACTGTATCTACTTTTGAGTTTTTTGGCTTGTAGTATGGACAAGCAATACGAATATCACTCGGTAAGTTTAAGCGCATTAGTTCAGAAAGCTTCTCTTTTAGCGCCACAATACTCCGACCTGAGTCAAACACATCATCCACAATCAATAATGAATCACCCGCATTCGCGTTTTCAACAATGTAGTGTAAACCATGCACTTTGATTTCTTTTGATTGCTTGCCAATACCGTAATAAGACGACGTACGCACCGCAATATGATCGGTCTCTATGCCTTTGTAGTCATAATATTCTTGAACTGCGATCCCGATTGGAGCACCACCGCGCCATATACCAATAATAAAATCTGGACGAAAGCCATCTTTATACACTTGTGCCGCTACGCGGAATGAATCTTCAAGTAATTGTTGAGCCGTGATATAGCACTTTTCTGACATAGTAAGGATCCCAGTGGTATGTATAATATTTGAGCGAGGTTTAAATAAAATAGATGCTCAAACACGTATTGGCGAAGGATTTTACCGTAAATAAAACAAAATTGCTTGTATGGCGGATAAAAAAATAGGCACCTTAAGGTACCTATTTTTTAACTAATTGCTTAATCTGAATTGATTAGGCCTTTTCAAGCAAGGTGCGCGCTACTGTACGCATACCTTGGGTAGTTGCACCTGAAGCCCACTGACTAGTGCCACCACCCATATTAAATGCAGCCGCTAAATCAATGTGTACCCAACCTTTGCCATCGTTTGGCACAAAGCGAGATAAGAAACCTGCTGCATTTGAAGCACCACCATAACCACCGCCTTTTTGTGCACGGCTGTTTGCTGTATCTGCATACGGTGATGGGCAGTTTTGTTGATGCCACTTTTCAAGCGGTAATGGCCAAGCGGCTTCCATTTCTTGTGATGCAAAGTCTTCTACTTCACGCACTAGCTCTTTATCAAGGGCAAATAACGCGTTGTATTCTTGACCAACGGCAACAAGGGCTGCGCCCGTCAATGTTGCTGCATCAATAATAAGTGGTGCACCTGTCTCACCTGCCGCCATAAGGCCATCAGCTAATACTAAACGACCTTCAGCATCTGTGTTTACAATTTCAACGCTTGTGCCATTTTTGTAGGTAAGAATGTCACCTAGTTTGTATGCATGACCGGAAATTAAGTTCTCAGCACAACATAAAAACAACTTAATACGCTTTTCAACACCGCGGTTAATCGCCAATGCTAAACCTGCGGTAACTGTTGCCGCTCCGCCCATGTCGCATTTCATGCCTAACATGCCTTCGCTAGACTTAATTGAGTAACCACCTGAGTCAAACGTAATACCTTTACCTACAAGTGCAGCGCTTACTGGTGCGTTATCATCGCCAGTTGGATTGTAATCAAGCTCAAGTAACACTGGTGGGCGTTCACTACCACGACCTACAGCATGAATACCAATCCATTGCTGCTCTAATAGCGCATCGCCTTTTATTATTTGGTAGCTAACATGTTCTGGTGCCAGTGATTGAATAAATTCAGCCGCTTTTTCTGCTAGGCTCTCTGGATAAATGTCATCGGCGGTGCCGTTAACCATTTCACGTGCCCACGTTGCTGAAGCTTTTAAATCAGCAAGTTCTTTTAAATCAGATTGTGCATTATCAACAAACTCAACACCGTGCAGTACTTTTGGTGATACAAAGCCTTGATAAAATGCCCATTGGCTCTCTGTACACCAAACATCGCCTTCAAGCACAACACTTTTAATACCTTGGCTTGCAATAGTACGACCTGCTTTTTGCACGTTTTTTAATGTTTCTTGCTCAGATAAATGAACCGTTGCGCCGTGTTCGTTAAAAGATAATGACGCACTTTCGCCCCAGTGTCCTGGTGCCGATTGCTCGCTTAATTGAACAACAAATTTTTCACTCATGTTAGAATATCCTTGCACTTAAATGTGTGGTTGAGTTTACTATAGCGCGCTTAAGTTCCCAACTGCTTGCGGTAAATAACCTCAAATAGCCCGTAAAGTCTTATTTTACTTAACCTGAACCCTGGTTATATAAGGAAGTCATTAATGAAGTACACCCCGCCATTACAATCTGCTACGTTATTAAAACGTTACAAACGCTTTTTAGCTGATTTAGAGCTCAGTGATGGCAGCACTTTTACCGCTCACTGTGCTAATACGGGGAAAATGACGGGCTGTGCTGACTCTGGTTTTAATGCCTTTTATTCCACTAGCAGTAACACCAAACGAAAGTACCCACAGTCATTAGAGCTGACGCAAAATAACTTATCACAGCTTATTTGTGTAAATACAGCCGTTGCTAATAAAGTAGTAGAAGAAGCGATTAACGCTGAAGTGATTAAAGAGCTGACAGGCTATCAGCAAGTTCGAAGTGAAGTAAAATATGGCAGTGAAAACAGCCGCATCGACTTTTTACTTACCCACAGCAGTAAAGCCAATTGCTATGTTGAAGTTAAATCAGTCACGCTCCTAAGTGAAGAGCATCCACAAAGCGGGCAAGGTTACTTCCCTGACGCGCAAACAGTTCGTGGGCAAAAGCATATTCGTGAATTAATCGAAATGGTAAAACAAGGGCATCGTGCGGTATTACTATTTGCGGTGCTACATCAAGGGATCACACAAGTGAGTGCAGCGGCACATATAGATTCAACCTATGCACAATTACTTAGCGAAGCGATTGAGCAAGGTGTAGAAGTATTAGCTTATAAAGCCCGTATCTCTGCCAGTGAAGTAACTTTAGTTGAGAAAGTAGCATTTGTTGAGTAAAAAGCGCGCATTTAAACGTTGGTATTTCGCCACGCCCAAAAAATACTTAACCAAAAAGTAAAAATAAGTTGTTTTTATTGTTATTGCCCATATAACTACGCCAGTTTATAAACCAATACTGTGATAAAAAGTATATACAATACTTTTACTACTTTTATATCACCAAACAGGGTTAAGCTAATTCGATTATTTAAAAATAAATTTGCCTAGGGTATGAGTTTCTGTTATTTATACCGCCGGCTAATGCTGAGGCATTAAATTAAGGATTTAGGAGAGAGTTATGCCAGACCAAAAAAGACATGGTTTATTGGCTCAAGCCGGTTTAGAACCATACCAAGAAAAACCGGGTGAAGAGTACATGAATGATGCACAACGTGCTCATTTTAAAACAATTTTAGAAACTTGGCGTAATGATTTACGTAACGAAGTTGATCGTACCAAATCACACATGCAAGATGAAGCTGCTAACTTTCCTGATCCCGTTGACCGCGCAGCACAAGAAGAAGAGTTCTCATTAGAGCTTCGAACGCGTGACCGCGAGCGTAAATTAATTAAAAAAATTGAAAAAACAATTATATTAATTAAAGAAGACGAATTTGGCTTTTGTGAATCTTGTGGTATTGAAATTGGCATTCGCCGCTTAGAAGCGCGCCCTACTGCTGATTTATGTGTAGATTGTAAAACACTTGCTGAAATTAAAGAAAAGCAATCTGGACGCGGCTAATTAATTATAGCCATGTCTTCTACAGCCGTTACTGCGCAAGTATCTAACTATCGCGGCCGATTTGCACCGTCTCCGTCCGGACCGTTACATTTTGGCTCACTTGTGGCGGCTGTAGGTAGCTACCTTGATGCAAAAACTAACCAAGGAAAGTGGTTAGTTCGCATTGAAGATATAGACACCACTCGTGTTGTAAAAGGCGCAGCCACCGATATCCTAAATACCTTAGAAGCCTACAACCTCAATTGGGATGAAAACGTTGTGTATCAAACACAGCGTCTTACTATTTACCAAGATGCCGTTCACTCTCTGTCACAACAACAGCTTATTTATGCCTGCCAATGCTCTCGTAAGCAAATAAAAGCCCTCGGCGGTATTTATCAAGGGCAATGTAAACACAGCCAACTAAGTGAGCAAGGTCATGCCCTACGTTTAACTCAATGCCATGCGACCGTTGATTATAAAGACCTTATTCAAGGACATATTGACATTGATCCAGCTCTCGCTCATGAAGATTACATAATAAAACGTAGTGACGGTTTATTTGCCTATCAACTGGTGGTGGTAATTGATGACATTGAGCAAGGGATCAACCGAATTGTACGAGGCGCTGATTTAATTGAACCGACTGCGCGTCAAATTAGTTTATTTAAACAACTAAATTACCCTATTCCGGAATTTGCTCATTTGCCTTTGGCAGTAGCAAAACCAGGGTTTAAACTGTCTAAGCAAAATTACGCCCCTGCAATTTGCAAACAAAATCCAAAACCAACTTTAATAGCTGTATTTAAATTTTTAGGCTTGCCAGTACATGAGCAACTAATGGATTTAACCTGCGAACAATTACTCGCTTGGGGCGTGGCGCATTTTAACTTAAGCCTTGTTCCTGCTAAGCGCGAAATACAGATTTAACCTCCCTTTACGTATTACGTGGAATTAATTCAAATAAAATCGTTAAAAATGGCTTAATTTCAGCGCTGCAACTTAATTTTTTTACCTTGCTGGTATATGATAGCCGCCTAAATATATGCTAATTACATTAAATGGTAAGAATGACGCTTTAAGTGAATACTTGCTGTGATTTTGATTGCAATAGCGAGCCAATCAACCGCTTCTCTAGGAGACAGACTATTATTTCCAAGCTTTTTCAATTTTGTCGACAAATTATCGGCCCAAGTGCCAATAACGAAAATGTCGCAATCAGCAGTGAGCCGTTAGTGATCCCTAGAGGTGAGCATGGTATTTCTCGCAAACAATTTAGCCCAAATGCAATCAAAGTACTCTACCGCCTAAAAGATGGTGGCTATGATGCTTACTTAGTTGGTGGTTGCATTCGCGATGTATTGTTAGGTCAACAACCTAAAGATTTTGATGTTGTAACCAATGCCACTCCTGAGCAAGTAAAAAAACTGTTTCGTAACTGTCGCTTAATTGGTCGTCGCTTTCGTTTAGCGCACATTGTTTTTGGCCGTGAGATTATTGAAGTGGCTACAATGCGCGGCCATCACGAAGCACAAGAAGATAAAAATCAAATTAGTCAGTCAAGTGAGCACGGGCAACTTCTTCGCGATAACGTATTTGGCAGTATTGAAGAAGATGCAGAACGTCGTGATTTTTCAATCAACGCTTTGTACTACTCAATTAATGATTTTTGTGTTTACGATTACGCAAATGGCTTAGCCGCTATCAAAGCAAAACAAATTGAGTTAATTGGCGATCCTGAAACACGCTACCGTGAAGATCCGGTACGTATGCTCCGCGCAGTGCGCTTTGCCACTAAGTTAGATATGCAAATAGCATCAGCAAGCGAAAAACCGATTACCGAATTAGCGAGCTTACTTGATAATATTCCGCCAGCGCGTTTATTTGAAGAAATACTCAAGCTATTTTTAAACGGCAAAGCACAGCAAAACTTTATAATGCTACGTCAGTACGGCTTATTTAAATCGTTATTTCCTGAGCTAGACCGTATTTTAGATAAAAACCCAGGCGGACTTGAAGAAACCTTCATAAAGCAGATGTTTGCAAACACCGACATACGTATTAATGCAGATAAGAAAGTAACTCCTGCATTCGTATTTGCAGCATTATTGTGGTTCCCACTGATTGAACGAACTGAAAAAATTCGACGCCAAGAGCAACTTTCAGAATACGATGCATTTGCTCAGGCAATTAATAAAGTACTTAGTGAGAATGCTCAACATATTGCCGTACCAAAACGCTTTACTTTAGGTGCTCGTGATATTTGGCATATTCAACAACGCTTAGATAAACGTGCTGGCCAACGTGCCTATCGTTTAACACAGCAGCCGCGCTTTAAAGCCGCTTATGATTTTTTACTATTGCGTGTTGATGCTGGTGAAACTGAGCATACAGAGCTGGCACAGTGGTGGACACAGTACTTAGGCCAAGATATTAATGGCCAAAAAGAAATGGTGCGAGAGCTTGGTCATCAAGGCGGTCCAAAACCACGTAAGCGACCTCGCCGTCGTACCACAAAAAAACCTACTGAGTAAATAATGCAACGTGTCTATTTGGGGTTCGGTGCAAACCTTAACAACCCTATTAAACAACTTGATAACGCTGTTATTGCACTTAAAAGCTTGCCAAGCAGCGAGTTTATAGCCTGCTCGCATTATTATGCGAGCAAGCCTATGGGACCACAAGATCAACCCGATTATGTGAATGCTGTCGCCTGTATTAACACTTCACTTGAGCCAGAGCAACTGCTTGATTTAACCCAAGCCATTGAGCTGGAACATGGGCGAGTTAGAAAGGCCGAGCGCTGGGGCGCACGCACATTGGATATTGATATTTTATTATTTGGTGAACACACTTTAAATACCGAACGTTTAACCGTACCTCATTACGGATTAACTGAGCGAGAATTTGTTGTTTACCCACTGCAAGAAATTGCACCGGAACTGATTTTACCTAGCGGCGCATCTATCCAACAGATAGCAAATACCCTACCGCTTAACGACTTACAACAATTACCACGGTAATTAATTAAGGCCATTGTCTGCGAGAATATTATGTCTAAAATAACCGTTTCAACTTTGAATAAAATGAAGGCTGAAAGTAATAAGATCACTGCGTTAACAGCATACGATGCTAGTTTTGCTAAGTTATTTCATGATAACGGCGTTGATGTTGTTTTAGTTGGTGATTCTTTGGGTATGGTATTACAAGGTGGCGACGACACCTTAGCGGTTACAAACCAAGAAATTGCCTACCATACTCGCTGTGCGCGCGCGGGAAGCCGTGACTTATTTGTTATAGCTGACTTACCGTTTATGACCTACGCAAACCCAAGCGACGCATGTAAAAATGCTGCAGAGCTGATGCGTGCTGGTGCTAATATGGTCAAACTTGAAGGCGGTGAATGGCTGTACGACAGTATTAAATCGCTTACCCAACAAGGTATCCCGGTATGTGGCCATTTGGGGCTTACACCGCAATCAGTGCATGTATTCGGTGGTTTTAAAATCCAAGGCCGTGAAGAAGCTCAAGCACAAAAAATTATTGCCGATGCAAAAGCATTAGAAGCGGCAGGCGCACAATTACTGGTGCTTGAATGTATTCCAAGTGCCTTAGCAAAACGCGTTACAGAGTCATTGAGCATCCCTACAATCGGTATTGGTGCAGGTAATGTAACCGATGGTCAAATTTTGGTGATGCACGACTTGGTGGGCATTTCTGCAGGTTATATTCCTAAATTTTCAAAAAACTTTTTACTCGAAACAGGCAATATGCCTGCTGCTGTTAAAAAGTATTGTAACGATGTCAAAAACGGCGTATTCCCAAGCGCTGAACACGAGTTTAAATAATGCAGTCAATCACTGAAATTAAATCATTACGCAGTCAAGTTAAAGCTTGGCGCCAGGCCGGTTTAAGCGTGGCGCTTGTGCCTACTATGGGTAATCTACACCGTGGTCATTTTTCACTGGTAGAAAAAGCAAAAACACTGGCCGACAAAGTGGTCGTGAGTATTTTTGTTAACCCAATGCAATTTGGCGCTAACGAAGATTTAGACAGCTATCCGCGTACTCTAGATGCTGATAAACAAGGGTTAGCCGATCTTGAAACAGATATTTTGTTTATCCCCAGTGTAGAAACTATTTATCCTAATGGTTTAGGCGCGCAAAGCTTTGTTGATGTGCCTGGTATTTCAATGGGGTATTGTGGCGGTTCACGCCCAGGTCACTTTAAAGGCGTAGCAACTGTTGTTACTAAGCTATTTAATTTAGTACAACCTGATTACGCTTGTTTTGGTGAAAAAGACTTTCAGCAGCTACAAGTTGTTAAAACTATGGCCACTGATTTATCGATACCAGTAGAAATTATTGGTGTACCCACCATGCGTGAAGTTAGCGGCCTTGCCATGAGCTCTCGTAATGGGTATTTATCAACTGAGGAAAGACAAACCGCCCCTGTTTTATTTAACACCTTAAAACACTGTGCGCAGCAACTAAAAAACGGTAATAAAGACTTTGCCACACTGGAAAGTGAAGCGAAGAGCGCATTAGAAGACGCGGGCCTAAAACCAGATTATTTTTCGATAGCTCAACGAGATACATTAAAAGCTGCTACACTCGAAGATACACGATTTGTAATTTTAGCTGCCGCCTTTTTAGGTAGTGTTAGATTAATCGACAATATTCAGGTTGAAGTTTAATACTGGTGTGGCCTCATTTTAAGGATAAGCATGAAAACTTTTATTAAAACTAGCCTCGTGGCTTTTTCGTTTGCAGTTGTTGCTGGCTGCCAGAGCCAAGCGGGTAATCCAGCACTTAATCAATGTGCTCAACAAAGTTATCAATGTGAAACCAGCTGTGAGCAGCAAACAACCACCGATAGTCTTAAATCGCAGGTTTGCTCATCAAAATGTATTGAGGCTTACAATCAATGCAAAGTGCAAGCTGAAAACTTAGGTAAAGCAACGAACTAAATAATTTTAAGTAAAACAAAAAACCGCTCATTGAGCGGTTTTTTATTATTTACTTTGGTTGCTAGCTGCTTATTTCAAACCTAACTTTTTAAGCTCTAATTCAACTAACTTTGCAGAAAGTGGCACATAACCATCTTTTTCTACAATTTTTTGACCGTCTTGAGAAAGTACCATCTTTAAAAACTCAGCTTCAACTGGGCCAAGTGGCTTATTTGGGTGTTTATTTACATAAACATATAAGAAACGTGACAGTGGGTATTTACCTTGTGCTACGTTTTCAAGCGTGGCATCAACAAAGTTAGTGCCTTTTTTAGATAACGGAACAGTACGCACACCCGATGTTTTATAACCAATGCCAGAGTAACCAATCGCATTTAATGACGCTGAAATTGACTGTACAACAGAAGCCGAGCCCGGTTGCTCGTTCACGTTATTACGGAAATCACCTTTACATAACGCTTTCTTTTTAAAGTAACCGTAAGTACCTGATACTGAGTTACGTCCGTATAATTGCACGTCTTTTGCAGCCCAATCACCTTCTAGACCAACATCACTCCAGCGATTTACTTGCTCTGATGCACCACATTTACGAGTTGATGAGAAAATAGCATCGATTTGATCAATGCGTAGTCCTTCGATTGGGTTATCTTTGTGTACAAATACTGCCAACGCATCAATTGCTACTCGCACTTGTGTTGGTTTGTAGCCATGACGCTTTTCAAATGCTTCAATTTCTTTTGACTTCATTGCACGGCTCATTGGACCTAAATTAGCCGTACCTTCTGTTAGTGCTGGTGGCGCAGTAGACGAACCTGCCGCTTGAATTTGAATATTTACATTTGGATAAATGCGCTTATATTCTTCAGCCCAAAAGGTCATCATGTTGGCTAATGTGTCAGACCCTACCGATGAAAAGTTACCTGATACACCGCTAATTTTTTGATACTCAGGAATACCGTCTTCTAATGCAACCGCTTGTGCAGATACAAATGTTGTAACAGCCACACCCATTGCGGCAACTAAGTTTTTAAATTTCATTTTGGGGTTCTCCAGTTTGTTCGTCCCATTTCCTAACTGCGGTTCACTCTAAAGTGAGTACATGACAATGGTGTGACTCTTAAATGACACTTTTATGACTACTTGTGTTGCTTGCTACTAATGGCGAAATAACGATAAGTCTATCGCTTGAAAACGCGAAAGAAAAACAAGAACCTTTACCCAGCTCGCTGTGAATTTTTAATTGACTACCATGGCGAGTAAGCACATGCTTGGTAATAGCTAAACCTAAGCCTGAGCCACCTGTGGTGCGGCTTCTGGCTTTATCTACTCGATAAAAACGCTCAGTTAACCGGTTAATATGCTCAGGTGCAATACCATCACCATTATCGGTAACACTAAAACATGCTTGTTCATTATTGCGCTGCCAAAGTACCTCAATTTTACCGCCTGGTTTAGTATAATGAATGGCATTAAATACTAAATTTGAAAAGGCACTTCTAAGTTCATCCTCAGCTCCGGTAATATCAAGCGATGCATCAATCTTAAAAATAAGTTGATGGCCTTTGTCTTGATTAATTGATTGCGCTTCTGTTTCAATTAAGTTTAATAATCGTGGCACATTCACCGCTTTGTCATTACTGTGTCGCTTTCCCCCTTCGATGCGCGATAACGACAACAGCTGATTCACTAAGCTATCCATACGCTTACATTGCTCTAGCATAGTAGTTTGTGCTTTATTCCACATTGCAGGCGGGGGAAGTGAATCACTATCGAGTATTTCAAGGTAGCCGGTAACAACAGTTAAAGGGGTTCTAAGCTCATGAGAGACGTTCGCTACAAAGTCTTTACGCATCTGCTCAAGTTGCTTTAAGCGAGTAACATCGCGTACCACTACCAACAACTGTGTATTGGCATAAGGCATCACCCTAAACTCAAGAACTTGCTCAACACTGTGGCCACTTTCAAGCTCCAGAGCATCGCTAAACTCTTTACGACGCATATATTTAGCAAATTTAGGATCGCGAATTAAGTTATCTAAACGCTGACCATGATCAACCGGCCACTGTAACCCTAGCACTTTGAGTGCAAGCTGATTACACCACACAATTGATAAGTCGTTTTGTAGCACAACAACGGCATCGGGTACGGCCTCAGCGCCGTCACGAAAACGCCGTATTAGTTCTGCCAACTCATTACGCTTTTTACGATTACGGTGCTGCAGCTGATAAATACCTTCAAATACTTGCTCCCACGACCCTTCCCCTTCAGGCGGGTTAAAGCTGCGTTGATTATGCAGCCAGTCACTTAAGCGATAAAGCTGGTGGTAATGCCACATAAGTAGCGAAAAAGCACCCAAAAACAACATCAAAAATGGGGCACCAATAAGCACCCCAATTAAAAGCAAAGGTATAAAATAGACAAACAGCCGTTTGGTTAACGCCTGCTTGTTAATAACTCGATACATACACGCTCTTTACCTTATAAACACTAGCAGAAGTTTGACTGTGCTAGGTTAATAGATTGTGACTTACGAAGTAAACTTATAATTTACTCGAAAAGCGATAACCAGCACCGCGAACTGTTTGAACTAAACGGTCATGTCCAAGCGTAGCAATTGCTTTACGCAGGCGACGGATATGAACATCTACAGTTCTGTCTTCAACATAAACGTTAGTACCCCATACATGATCAAGTAATTGCTCTCGGCTATATACACGCTCAGGGTGGGTCATAAAAAAGTGTAACAGTCTAAACTCCGTTGGCCCCATATCTAGCTCACTGCCACCTGAGGTCACACGATGCGAAATAGGATCTAAACGTAAGCCATGTACTTCAATGGCCTCTTCAAGTGAGGTAGGAGCAACACGACGAATAACCGCTTTAATACGCGCCATTAACTCTTTAGGTGAAAACGGTTTTGTAACGTAATCATCAGCACCGACTTCTAAACCGCGTATTTTATCTTCTTCTTCGCCGCGGGCTGTCAGCATAATGATAGGAATTTGGCGTGTGTGTTCATTTTGTTTGAATTTTTTAGCGATTTGAATTCCACTACCGCCAGGTAGCATCCAATCGAGTAACACCATATCTGGATAAGGTTCAACCATTGCTGATATCGCAGAATCATAATCTTCTGCCTCAATGGCTTGAAACCCATTTTGTTCTAAAACAAAAACCAACATTTCCCTGATAGGTGCTTCGTCATCAACGACTAATACTTTACGTGACATTCCAATTTATCTCTTAGGCTATTGAGTAGGTTTCATTATTATGACTAAGTATGACATTTTTATTAAAGTGTAACGTCTAAATTAAAATGAGTGTAAAAAAAACACAAAATAGTGACAAAAAATAGAATTTGTCATATTTTTATCATCTTGAGCAGTAATAAAAAAGCGGTTTGCAGTAAAAAGAATCAATCATTAAAGTCACTATTTATGGTATCAACATGGGATCATCAAATTACTAACTAGCATCAATTTTCACGCTTAATAATAAAAGTTAGCACCTGCTTAACAGTGTTTAGATCAGGCTTATTATGATCTTAAATGCTGGGATCAGAGTTTTATCAAGCAGATCCCTTTACGGATCACTATTTTACCCACCAACAAAGCTAAACCAATGATTTTTTGTATGTTTTGTGCTCACTCTTTATAATGCGTAACACTCAAAAGTTTAAAATACGTCACTTTAAGCCTTTTACTTAGTAAAGTAATGATCCCAGATATGACAAGTTAGTAATCGAGTGATCCCTAATTAATAACTAGGTAAAATACTGATCCCTCATAGATCAAAAAAGCCAGCGCAAACGCAACTGGCTTTTTGAATGAGTGCAATAATATCGCTATTATTGGTCCATTACTTTATTTTTGGGTTTAACTCACCGCTTAAGTATTTAAGGTGCATTTCATCTAATGAAATTGGCTTAATTTTACTTGCTTGACCCGCTGTACCAAACGCTTCGTAACGAGCGATACAAATATCAGTCATTGCTTGGGTTGCAGCAGCTAAAAACTTACGTGGGTCGAAGTTAGACGGGTTCATCGCTAAATGACGACGAATCGCACCGGTAGACGCTAAACGTAAGTCAGTATCAATGTTTACCTTACGCACACCATATTTAATACCTTCAACGATTTGCTCAACTGGCACGCCGTAAGTTTCTGGAATTTCGCCACCGTATTGGTTGATCACTTCTAACCACTCTTGTGGAACAGAAGACGAACCATGCATTACTAAGTGGGTATTTGGTATACGCGCGTGAATTTCTTTAATACGATCAATTGCTAAAATGTCATCGGTTGGTGGACGAGTAAATTTGTAGGCACCGTGTGATGTACCACAGGCAATAGCCAGCGCATCAACATGGGTTTTATTTACAAAGTCTGCCGCTTCTTCTGGATTTGTTAGCATTTGCTCAGTGGTAAGTTTACCCTCAGCGCCAACACCATCTTCTTCACCCGCTTCACCAGTTTCAAGTGAACCTAATACACCTAGCTCACCCTCTACAGATACGCCACACGCATGCGCTATTTCAACTGTTTTACGTGTTACATCAACGTTATAATCGTAGCTTGAAGGTGTTTTACCATCGCTCATTAATGAGCCATCCATCATTACTGATGAAAAACCTAGCTGAATTGAACGCTGACATACACCCGGTGATGTACCATGATCCTGATGCATAACCACTGGAATATGTGGCCATTCTTCAACTGCCGCTAAAATCATATGACGAATAAAAGGTGCACCGGCATACGCACGTGCGCCCGCAGAACCTTGTACAATAACTGGGCTGTTTGTTTTATCAGCCGCTTCCATAATTGCACGCATTTGCTCTTGGTTATTTACATTAAACGCGGGTACACCGTAACCATGCTCTGCGGCATGATCAAGAAGTTGTCGCATACTGATTAAAGCCATTGGGTATTCTCCAATTTATCGGTAGTTATTTTACTACCTAGTTTGAACGGATTTGTTAGTTTGGCGCAATCACTGCGCCATGAATTAAAAGGTATATGACCTAAAATTCATATTATTAACGACTAAATAAAAGTGAGAGGTATTTACTCGTTAATTGTAGCAGATGTGGGATTAGCACATCTGCTTTACGGCTAGCTAATACCCTAAGGTATTATTTAGCGCGTGATTCTAGCATTGCAACTGCAGGTAGTTTTTTGCCTTCTAAAAACTCTAAGAACGCACCACCACCAGTAGAAATATACGATACTTTATCACTAATGCCATACTTATCAATTGCCGCTAGGGTGTCACCACCACCAGCAATAGAAAATGCGTTTGAATCAGCAATCGCTTTTGCAATAGCGCGAGTGCCATTACCAAATTGATCAAACTCAAACACACCCACTGGGCCATTCCATACAACAGTGCCCGCATTAGCAATAATTTTTGCAAGTTGATTAGCGGTATCAGGGCCAATATCAAAAATCATATCGTCGCTGGTGACTTCACTTACATCTTTAAGTGTGGCTACAGCTGACTCTGAAAACTCATTACCCACAACAACATCTGTCGGTACCGGTATTTCGCCATCGTTGGCTTTCGCTGCAGCGCATAAACGATTTGCTTCATCCATTAAATCAGCCTCATAAAGTGACTTACCTACAGGATGACCAGCAGCTGCAATAAAGGTATTGGCAATACCACCGCCGGTAACAAGCTGATCGACAATTTTAGATAACGAATCAAGTACGGTTAATTTAGTGGATACTTTAGAACCACCCACAATCGCCACCAACGGACGGGCTGGGTTATCAAGTGCTTTGCCTAAGGCGTCTAGTTCAGCCGATAATAATGGGCCGGCACACGCTACATCAGCAAACAGACCCACACCATGGGTTGACGCTTGTGCGCGATGCGCAGTACCAAAGGCATCCATTACGTAAACATCACATAATGCAGCGAGTTGCTTTGATAAGGCTTCGTCGTCTTTTTTCTCGCCTTTGTTAAAACGTACGTTTTCAAAAACAACTACTTCATTATCTGCAACATCAACGCCGTTTAAGTAATCTTTTTCTAGGCGAACAGTTTGCTCAAGTGCATCATTTAAGTAATCAACAACGGGTGCTAATGAAAATTCGTCTTCGTATTGCCCTTCCGTAGGACGGCCTAGGTGTGACATAACCATCACTTTTGCACCTTTTTCTAGCGCAAGTTTGATAGTAGGTAGTGCAGCACGAATACGTGCGTCTGACGTCACTTTACCTGCTTTAACGGGTACATTTAAATCTTCACGAATTAATACACGCTTGCCGTTTAAATCTAAATCTGCCATTTTTATGACCGACATGAACATCTCCTTAGTTAACGATACTGAACCAATAAATACGTTTTAAATATTACTTAAATGCCATCATAGCACGAGCGGTATCAAGCATGCGATTCGCAAACCCCCACTCATTATCACACCAAACTAGTAATTTTATCAGCCGTTTATGACTAACACGTGTCTGTGTGCCATCAATAATACAAGAATGGGGATCGTGGTTAAAATCAACCGACACCAGCGGCTCTTCGGTGTAACTTAAAATACCCTCAAGCCTATCTTTAGCTTGTGCTTTAAGCGCACTATTAACCGCACTTAAATCTACATCGGTATTTACCGTGACACTTAAATCCATGGCGGTCACATTAATAGTCGGTACACGAACGGCAATGGCCTCAAAGCGGCCTTTAAATTTAGGTAAAATACGGTCGATACCACGGGCTAATTTTGTGTCTACCGGAATAATAGATTGGCTGGCGGCACGAGTTCGGCGTAAATCATGGTGATACGCATCAATCACTTGCTGATCGTTCATTGACGCATGAATAGTTGTAATAGCGCCAGACTCAATACCAAAGGCATCATCGAGTACTTTAATAACAGGAACAACGCAGTTGGTGGTACACGAACCATTAGAGACAATAGTATGCTCGTTTTTCAACTCATCGTCGTTTATGCCATATACAATGGTGGCATCTACATCATTATCAGCAGGATGGGAAAACAACACTTTTTTAGCACCTGCGGCAATATGTAACTGTGCATGCTCACGTGAGTGGTACACGCCAGTACATTCAAGTACCACGTCAACATCTAGCGTTTGCCACGGTAATTCAACTGGATTTTCTTCACAAAATAACGCAATGGTGTCATCAGCAACGCTGATAGTGTCTTCACCTAGTTTAACTGGAAAAGTAAAACGACCATGAGAGGTGTCGTATTTTAATAAATGGGCAATAGCTTCAGGGTCGGCTAGTTCGTTAATTGCAACAATTTTGATCTCGTCGCTTAAGCCTGATTCGTATAGTGCACGGACAATATTTCGACCAATACGACCAAAACCATTAATTGCAAGTTTGATTGCCATGAAATATAAAATCCACTCTAGTTACGTACAGAGAAAGGCAGCGTCGCCTTTTAGATGGCGGTATTGTAATCGACCTTGCCTGTGATTATAAGAGCCAAGCATTAGAAACTTTAAATTAACGCCATAATCAACACGCAATGCGCTTTTACTTTTAACTCGGCTTTGCGATATTTGCTATTTTAGTTTTAAATCAAACACCACATTTATTGATGCTTTAACGCTTATTCTTGCACCTAAATATTGCTGCTGCGTAAATGGGTTCTCGTTATTTCTAGCAGCCATGCTATTTCTGTGGCTAGATAAAACAATGTGCTTAACACCGCTCGCGTCGTAATCTGAGCTACTAGAATTTGAACTAATACTATAAACGTTGCCAAGTTCAGCACCAAAAGACTGAGCGAGCTTATTTCCCTTCGCTTTTGCGTTATCAATTGCTAGTTGTGTTGCCTCTGCCTCTAACTGCGTGGCCTTGGAGGATAAACCATTAATTTTTTTGATATTGTCTATTTGTAAGCGTTGAGCAAAATCAATAAATTCATCGACTTTTTTAATATCTTTCAATGTGACTTTAACTGTTTTCAGAGCTAAATAATTATCGCTTAAAGCAACCCCAGATTCTGTACCAACCTTAGTGTATACCTTGCTTTTTAAACCCGATATATGAACATCGCCTTGGCCAAAATCATATTTATCTAATTCTTCAAGTAACACGCTGATCCGGCCATCAAGGTCACGTTTAGCTTCAAGTAATGTATCTTCAATGCTTTTTACTTCAAATATAATTTGAGCCATATCTGGCTCAACTAATACCTCAGCTGTGCCATGTACAGAAATATGACGATTAGTTGGCACGCTTGAATTAGCAAAAGTAATAAGAGGGCATAAGGTAATAAAAATAGCGGTGATAAGTTTCATATTCGTTCCTTGAATTTTTAATAAAATACGCGTTCCCATAATTATACAAACAAGAATAAAAGTAAACTGCATGCAATTAAGCTTAGTGCATACTTTATAGTTGGGTTTCTTATAGTTGGGTTTCGCTGTCCTTAACCAACCTACGTTAGATCCCCTACTTTAAGTTCTTTACCGGCGCCTATTTGATGGCATTGGGCTAATAACAATTCAGCAGTGGCTTGTGCATCGGTAAGCGCATGATGGCAATGATAGCTTGGTAAATCGTAGCGATTACGGCATTCATTTAAGGTTAAATCATCTAATTTTATATCGCTTGCGTGTTGCAGTAAGCGCTTTTTTTCTATTTGTAAGGTATCGATGATCAGCTTAGGCCGCTGGGTGATCCCTGCATTTTTTAGTGCTAACTTTAAAAAGCCCCAGTCGAGCATGGCATTATGAAATACTAAAATGCAGTCACTAAAGTGAGCGCTTAAAGACATTAAAATACTCTGTAGGCTTTGCCCTTGTGCCACCGAGTCAGTACTAATGCCGTGAAAAACAGGGCTTTGCTCTAGACTTTTAACCTCTTTATTAACGATATGCTGCGATTGACTGTTTTTGATACATTGATTCTCAATCAGTACCCAAGCAACCGAGACAATTTCATGTTGTTTAGGATCAAGCCCTGTTAATTCCAAATCAATCACTAAATAACGTTGCTTTAAAGCACTTTGCGCAAGCAAATGACGACGCTTTAAGTATCGCGTAATAAGCAGCTTAACCATTATTGTTACAAACTCCCACGCGCAAATTTAAACGCCGCGCCTTGCTGCGCTTGTTTTACTAGGTAAAACGCTTCTTTAAGCTGATGACGTTCTAACGAATTGAGTTTGTCTGGGTTAATGCAATTACTAGGTAACCCTTCTTCATTTATTTGCGTGCGCAGCCGAAGCTGAGTTAAAAATCGCCAACAATCTTTTAAATTATAAATATCTTCTTTGCTTAATAGTGAATACTTTAATAAAGCATCCAACCTCTCTTGGGTGTTAGCACGGCGAATGCCTACTTTTAATGCATAAAGTCGCGCTAGATCGTTAATGATCACCACCCCGCGCTTTTTAAGATCGATGTACTTATGGTGTTGCTCTGTTTTTTCGGTTTTAAAGTTATTGAATAAACCAATCGGCGCACTGTTAGCGTTAACATCGCTGGCCATTGCCGCATAAAAAAGATCGTTGCGAGAAATATGGGTCAACTCTTCACAAAACTGGCTATAGAGTGTGGTTGAGCCTTCAATAAAGCGCAGATCAAAAAAGATTTTACAGTTGAGCATTGCCTGGGGTGTGGGACTGGTGATCCACTTTAAAAACTTCGCCCCCCAATCACTAACACTCATTCGACACGCATCACTGCTAGCCATTATGTTACCAGGACAACGACGAATGCCGCACTCAACTAAGTTTTCACAAACAAATTCGCCCATCTGTTTAAAATATGCGTGCTGTTCATCGTTTAGACCATCAGGTAATAACAAGCCATTATCTTGATCTGAATGCAGTGTTTGCTCTTCGCGCGCTTGAGAGCCAAAACAAATAAAACTAAAACTGGTTGGCGCGGCGCCATGGTGTTGTTGAAATAAAAAAATTAGCCGCGAGGTCAACGCATCGGTTAAACCACTGAGTAACTTTCCGATCAGCGAAATATCATCAATATTATTTGAAAAGCCTTTTAATAGCTCAGGAATTTCTTTCGCGTAACGTTTTAAATCAGCCACATTATGGGCCTTGTAAATACGACCAATTAGCTGCACTGGGTCGCTTTTTTGTTGGCGTAGTAAGTCTGTACTGGTTATCATTCCTAGCGGTTTGTGGTTTTCGTCAAGCACAGGTAAATGATGAATATTATGCTTAAGCATTAAGTGCAGCGCTGAAAATACGCGGTTATTTTCAAATATAAACTTAGGCTTATTGGTCATAATACTATTGATAGCTTGCGCGGGATCCACTTCATCAGCAAGCACTCGGTTACGTAAATCCCGATCTGTAACTACTCCAACAAGATGCGAATTTTCGGTGATCATCATTGATGAAATCCCATGCTCTTGCATTTTTTTAGCACTATGACGGATGCTGGCATCGGGGGGCAGCGTAATCGCTTTGCGAGTCATGATCTCTGATATTTTACGCTCAGACCAGCTGTCGTTATTGCTTTTATAATGTGATGACAGCAATCGATTAGCATGAGCACGAACAAAGTATTGCTCGAATGCTTTATATTCTCGACGTAAGTAATCAAAATCCGTTTGGTCGAGCATATAGACAATGCCCTCTTTTTGTACTTCTAAACTGTTTTGTATTGAATCTCCCGTCAGTAACGAGGGATAACCAAAGTAATCACCTTGAGTTAAACGCGTTACCGTATCGCCTTGAGCATCCACTAAATCGTATAACCCGGAACGAATTAAAAATAATTTAGGCTGTTCACTGTTAAGCCATTGCGTTTGGTTTTCTCGGGTCAAATAAATACTATCGAGATGGTTAACAAAATAACTGCAGGCGCTGTCCTGTAACATTGAAAATGGTGCTTGCTTGTTAATAAACTGCGCGACTTCCTGTTGCTCACTACTCATAAATCATCCTCAATAAAAAAGCGACTTAACCTGAAATATGGTTATTTAATATAGCGATTATTTAATGTAGTCATTATTTAAACAAATAAAAAGCCCGACTTAAGTCGGGCTTTGATGCGTTATATCATTAGATATATGGATTAGTGAGCATGCGCTTCACTAGACCCTTTAGGATTACGAATACCTTCAACCATTTCTTGAATTTCAACTGGTGTCGGTTGAGTCATTTTCATAACACCTGCAGCTACTGCAAAGTTAATGATCATGCCTACTAAACCAATCCCTTCAGGTGAAATACCTAAGAACCAATTTTCTGGGCTATTAAGCTCTGGACTCACAAACTTGAAGTAGATGATGTATGCAGCAGTAAAGGTGATACCCGTTACCATGCCTGCAATTGCACCATGTTTATTCATTGATTTAGAGAAAATACCCATAATAATTGCAGGGAAGAAGCTCGCCGCCGCTAAGCCGAAGGCAAAGGCAACAACCGAGGCCACAAATCCTGGCGGGTTAATCCCAAAGTAAGCGGATATTACAATAGCAATCATCGCTGCCAACCTCGCTGCAAGTAATTCTTGCTTGTCGGTTATATCCGGTTTGAGTGTCCGTTTAAGTAAATCGTGCGATACTGAGGTTGAAATAACCAATAGTAAGCCCGCTGTAGTCGATAGCGCCGCGGCAATACCACCTGCTGCAACGAGTGCAATAACCCAGGCTGGTAAGTCGGCTATTTCAGGATTCGCTAGTACCATAATATCGCGGTCAACATTTACTTCGTTTGCGCTATTAGGGTCAGTGATTTTACCTGATGTGTAGAACATTTTGCCGTCACCATTTTTATCATTAAAGGTGATTAAACCCGTACGTTCCCAGTTTTTAATCCAAGCTGGTGCCTCTGCATACGCTGTACCACTTCCGTCTTTACCATTTATTGTGTCGATCATGTTTACACGGGCAAACGAAGCTACTGCGGGTGCTGTTGTGTAAACAATAGCAATAAACACCAGTGTCCACGCTGCTGAAATACGTGTGTCTTTAACGCGAGGAACAGTGAAAAAGCGAACAATTACGTGTGGTAAACCAGCAGTACCCACCATAAGAGCACCTGTAATTGCAAATACATCAATCATGCTCTTTGAGCCTTCAGTGTATTGGCCAAATCCAAGCTCGGTACTTAAACCATCGAGCTTATCAAGTACATACATACCTGAGCCATCACTTAGCGTGGCACCAAAGCCTGTTTGTGGGAAAAAGTGACCTGTTGCCATCATAGAGATAAAAATAGCCGGTACTAAATAAGCAAATACCAGTACACAATACTGCGCAACTTGCGTGTAAGTAATACCTTTCATGCCACCAAGTACGGCATAGAAGAAAACAATGATCATACCGATATAAACACCGGTTTCAATTTCAACTTCTAAGAAACGAGAGAACACTACACCAACACCACGCATTTGACCCGCAATGTAAGTAAAACAAATAAAGATGGCACATAAAATAGCCACTAAACGCGCTGTACGTGAGTAGTAACGGTCACCGATAAAATCTGGCACGGTAAACTTGCCGAATTTACGTAAGTAAGGCGCTAAACACATAGCCAGTAGTACATAACCACCGGTCCACCCCATTAAGTAAACACTTCCGTCGTAACCCGCAAACGAGATAATACCCGCCATTGAAATGAATGACGCAGCACTCATCCAATCAGCAGCAGTTGCCATACCATTGGCTAGTGGAGGTACACCGCCACCAGCAACGTAGAATTCATTTGTTGACCCAGCACGAGCCCAAATTGCAATACCGATATAAAGCGCAAAGCTTAAACCGACAATTATAAATGTGAGTATTTGAACATCCATTGATTAGCTCCTATTCGTCTACGCCATATTTTTTATCTAACGTATTCATTTTGAAAACGTACACAAAAATCAAAGCCACAAAGGTATAAATCGCGCCTTGCTGGGCGAACCAGAAGCCAAGTTTAAACCCAAAAAAACGTACTTCATTAAGTACATCAACCAGTAATATGCCAAAGCCAAAAGAGACCACAAACCATACTGCTAATAATTTAAACAGTAATGAAATGTTTTCTGCCCAATAAGCTTTTGCTTGTTCTTCATTTTTAAAAGCCATTTTTATTTTCCCCTTTAAACATCACGATTGTGATGGGTGGTTTTTTATATTCGTTAACCAATTTAGCAATGCAATTCAAATATTGAATTGCGACAATAGTCGTAACAACATATTAACGTTTTCGTAAACTGCGTTTGATCAATTAGCAAACAACTCATGAACCACTTGAATTTCAGTAGCTTAATGAATTTTGATAACTGAAGTTTTTAGCCAAATTAAAACAAACCGTGGGAATAAGACATTAGTCTAACTAAATAGACAAAAACAAATTAACCCTTAAATATCATAGCTTTATTTTATTTATAGATAACATAAACAAAATGTATACCCCCTACTTTATTTGCAGCTAGGTATTGTTAATAAGCAAACTCCAACTGGCGCTCGCATCTTGAAATAGTTTGGGTATAGTTATGACAAATTATAAAAACACTCTACGAGGTTAAATAAACATGACAGCTGTACTACTCATTGTTGCCTTTGGCTACATAGGCGTGCTGTTTTGGCTGGCAAATTGGGGTGATAAGACCACCCCACTTGCCAAGCGCATTAGTCATCACCCATTTGTGTATTCATTTGCATTGGGGATTTATTGTACTTCGTGGACTTACTATGGCTCGGTAGGTACCGCTGCTACTAGTAGTTGGAGCTTTTTGCCTATTTTATTAGGACCCGCCTTACTGTTTTTTTTCGGCCAAGGCTTTTTACGTAAACTGGTATTGGTGAGTAAAAAACAAAATATCACCACTATTGCCGACTTTATTTCAGCGCGTTACGGCAAACGCCAAACCACTGCAATTATGGTGACCATTATTGCCTTATTGGCCACTATTCCTTACATCGCATTGCAATTAAAAGCGCTTAGTTCCAGCTTTTTACTTTTGCAAAATAGTAATCAAATATCTGGGGATATTTTGGCGTTATCAGCCACTTTAATGATGGCACTATTTGCTATATTTTTTGGCACGCGCAAAGTTGATGTAACCGAGTACCGCTCAGGCTTAATGCTTGCTGTGGCGTTTGAGTCGCTAATAAAGCTGTTTGCTCTGGCTGCTGTAGCAGGGCTTGCAATATATAGCTTATTTAATTTACCCGCAGAAAGTTCTGGCCAAGTCGCCGAGTCAATTTGGCTGCATTGGGCGCAGTTTGACTTTTTTAGCTTTAACTTTGTAGGTCAGTCGCTGATGGCGGCGGCCGCTATTATTTGTTTGCCACGGCAATTTCATGTCACCGTGGTTGATAACCAAGATAAGCGCCATTTATTTACTGCTCGCTGGGCTTTTCCATTGTACTTGTTATTGACCGCTGCAATGATTTTACCTATAGCCACCGCTGCTATTCATCCAGAAATTGGTCGTAGTTTATCACCTGACAGCTTTGTACTGGCACTGCCTATGCTGCACGATAACGCTTTTTTAACCACCTTTGTGTTTATAGGTGGGCTTTCTGCTGCCACAGCCATGATTGTTGTTGCAACGCTTACGCTAAGCACCATGATCTCCAACGACGTGGTGCTACCCTTAATGTTGCGTCGTAAATTTAAACGTAATTTAATCACCAGCAGCTATAAATCCCGCATTTTATTGGTGCGCCGCTTTACCATTGCTGGGGTGCTTATTTTAGCCTACTTCTATCAGCAATGGTTTGGTAGTGGCAGTGCGCTGGCCAGTATGGGGTTAGTGGCTTTCTCATTGGTGTCGCAATTATTGCCTGCTATTGTGGGTGGGTTATATTGGCGAAAAGGCCATGCTTATGGTGTTTATGCCGGGCTACTCGCAGGGGTCATTTGTTGGGTACTGTTTTTAATGCTGCCTATTTTAGAAGCCCCTAACCCACTAGACAGTGAGCTACAGCAAACGCTTATAACTAGAGGCACCTTAATCGCGTTGTTTGCTAATATTGGCTGTTACATTAGCTTTTCACTAGGAGCTGAAGAGCGCTTAATTGATAAAATTCAAGCGGCGGCATTTGTTAATCCCAAAGATCAGGCCATTTTATCTCGTCGCTTAAATAAAAACGTAAAAGCCACGGTATACGACTTTAAAATTTTACTGCAAACCTTTTTAGGCATTCAGCGTAGCCAACAAATTTTATCGCATTACGCACTTCATCATGATTTAAACGACAACAACGCACACCCTCGCGCTGACTTTATTGCCTACTGCGAACGCGCACTGACAGGCGTATTAGGTGCTTCCTCTGCGCAAGCACTTATTCATACAGTATCATCTGGGAAACGCATGGCGTTTGAAGAAGTGGTAAACTTTTTTGATGAAACCACACAGGCACTGCAGTTTAATCAAAACTTATTATTTACTTCACTAGAAAACTTAAGCCACGGACTCTCTGTGGTGGATAAAGATCTCAACCTCGTTGCTTGGAATAAGCGCTACAGCGAAATGTTTAATTACCCTGAAGGTTTTTTACAAGTTGGCCAGCCCATTGAAGAAATAATCCGTTATAACGCAGAGCGCGGTGAATGCGGCCCCGGTGAAATTGATCGCCATGTTGATAAGCGTGTTCAGCATTTAAAAAATGGCAGTTCACATCACTTTATTCGCCATCGTCGTAATGGCCAAGTTTACGAAATGATAGGCAACCCATTGCCTGATGGGGGGTTTGTAACAAGCTTTTCTGATATTACCAATCATATTAGTACGCAAAATGCGCTCGAAGAAATCAATATGGACTTAGAAAACCGTATTGAAGCGCGTACCCAAGAGGTGCAAACCATTAATAGTAACCTGCAAGCACAAATCGATAGTCGCGTACAAACAGAGCAAGCACTTACTTTAGCCAAACGCGAAGCAGAACAGGCAAATGATAGTAAAACCCGCTTTTTAGCACTGGCTAGCCATGATATTTTACAGCCGCTCAATGCGGCACGATTATACCTCGCCGCCATTGATGAAACTCAGTTAGATAGCACCAATAAAAATAACTTTAATAAGCTAGGTGATAGCCTCGATTCCACCGTGCATTTAATGTCGGCTTTATTAGAAATTGCCAAGCTAGAGCAAGGGGCGATGACCCCAAATCCTCGTCACTTTTGCATTGATGATATTTTAGACCCCCTTAAAAGCGAATATGCGATTTTATCGAGCGATAAAGGGCTTTCATTTAAAGTGCGTTCAAATAAACAAATAGTACACAGCGATATTACTTACTTGCGTCGAATACTACAAAACTTGCTGTCTAATGCGATTAAATACACCGAAAATGGCCGTGTATTAATTGCTTGTAGAAACAGAAAACACAGTTTACGGATTGAAGTATGGGATACCGGCCCTGGCATTAGCGGTATTGAACAAGCAAAAATATTTAACGACTTTTACCGAATTGAAGCGGGCGATAATAAAGGCGTTGGCTTAGGTTTAGGGGTGGTTAAACGTATGGCTGATTTATTGAGCCTGCCGATTGATGTGGTTTCAGTACCTAATAAAGGCAGCCGATTTAGCATTGAAGTGCCTTATGGTGATGCGCAATTAGTACAGCAAAAACAAAGCAGTCAAAATATAGTCGACAACCGCGCCGCGATAAATATTATTGCCGTTGACGACGACCCTGAAAACCTTGCCGCCATGGCCAGCCTAATGAAGCGCTGGCAGGCAAATTACACCCTATTCGATAAAGTGGACGCGGTGTTAACTTATGCAAAAGAACAAAGCGCACCTGATGTTATTTTAATGGACTATCAGTTAGGTAATGATTGGGATGGGATTACTGTAATTAAAGCACTACGCGAGATTTGGCAAAGCGATATTCCGGCTATTTTAATTACCGCTGTGCGTGACACCGAGCTAAAACAAACCACCAAAGCCGAAAATATTCATTACCTGAGTAAGCCAGTAAAACCAGGCAAACTTAAAGCACTGCTGAATCACAGTACTTGACGATTAATAAGAGTTTAAGCCCAGTAAGTACTGGGTTAACTATGACTGCGCTTTCTGAGTTTTTGAAACAACCAACTAAGCCCGACTAACGAAAGCCCTAAACCAATAAACGATAATGCCTTTAAAAGCCCAGTTAAATTTGCCATATCAATTAAAAATACTTTAACGATTACTGCACCAAGAATACCTAAACCAACATTTTGCAGTAACCGCTGCTGTTTTAAATGCCCGGCTATCACCACCAGTGCACCGAGTAACAACCAAATAACCGAATAGCTATATAGTTCGGCATCACTGGTTGCTTTATCAAGATAAATAAAGCCACCTTGCCAATATTGGCGGATCAAGGTATTGATAGCTAACAGGGCTAATAAACCAGACACACCGAGTGTAATTTGACTCAATTTAGCATTTAACGGTTTAACTAAACTCGCTAACCATAACGCCAGCAGGCTCGGGACGAACCAAATTAAAAGTATCCAGTTAAATATTGGTGTTTCACCAACATAAAGACGCATTAATAACGGATTATCATCCAACGTTGTATTGATTAACAACAAGCCAGCTAACGCTGATAAAATAAAACCTGCAGTGCGGTATAACTTACCCAGCTGCCCTGCACTTTGCGCGCGATATAAATAAACGCAGCCTAAAGCAAGCAAGTTACAACTGAGCAATACTTGTTCATAAAAACTTAAAGAAAACAGCTGAGGGTAGTGACCTACCAGTTGATAACTGGTTTCGGTTGTCACAAATAACGCTAAACAATGCAGTGCTGCTCCTTCAAGCCATATTTTTAGTTTTGAAGTATTAAAACATTTAGCCGCTGCAAAAAATAACCCAATACACAGCGGGTAAACAACTAAGCTCCAATGCAAACCAAATATGCTTAGCTCATCATAACTAGGCGTCCACGGCGATAAGGTAAGGCGTAAAAGTAATGCTGCCACAAGGGCTTTTATTGGCCAGTGTGGCATAGCCACATTGTATTTTTTTATCAGTAAGCTCAGCAGTAATACTTGAACAGCCAGTGCAATGGTAAGGCCGCTATCATTCAGTAACATTGTAATTGCTAAGGTGATATTGGCGTTTGCCCCCACCCAATAACTAAAACGCTGCCATAAAGTTGTATTATTTTGTGTAAATTTAATTAACGCCGCACTCATTAAACATAGCAATACCGCCCAAAGTGGATAAGCGGTTGCTAAAGCCGTATTTGGGATCAGCGCATACAAAGTGCCCACCAATACAAACAAGCTTAATGAAGCAAGCAAATGAAAAGCTAATCGTTTTGGGTATTTATTACCAAAATAGAGTCCATAGCCACTTAACCCAAGAGCAAGTAATAAGCCTAGCCCGTATTCTTTTTTAAAAATGAAAAACGCGTCATCAAAGGCATAAGTTTGTTTAGCGCTGACCACTAGTAACAGCGCAACCACTAAAGAGACCCCCTGCCATACATCCCAACGACTATTTTTTAACACTAAAAATAGTAACAAAGCGATGCTTAATAACGCTACGATTTGCCATTGTAAATTAAACACACTCAACAGCATGGCAATCATTAAAGGAGCAATAAATGCCAGTAACAAACCGTGGTCTGGAAATAAATTAACTAACCGTTTAAAGCTGTGCGGGCGTACTTCAAGGGTGTTAAAGCCCAAGCCTAAGCGTGCAATAGCGATTAATCCTAAAATACTTAACAACGCAAAAGCGCCTATTAACCACACTGTGTCGTAGTTAAATAGAGTGAGTCCAACCAAGTACCAGCCAATATGCCCTACCCATAGTAAATACCACAACCACACTCGCTGTACTTTATGTGCCACAACTGCTGCGGCAACACTCACAAGGGCAACATAAATAAGCAAAGAAAATAACTGCCCACTGCCCGTATTTACCCAAACAGGGACACTGTAAGCGCCTATAATGCCTATTACAGCAAGTAAAGGGCCTAGCTTTATTGCCATTGCACTAGCACACACAGCAATAACTGCTAAGCCAATAAATGCCCACTCAGCACTTAGCATGCTAAAGCTGTTATAGGCCAAAAACATTAAGGCAAAACAAGTCATAAAGCCGCCACTGGCAAGGGCTGCAGGAATGTAATTATTAAAGCCTTCAAAAACGATACGTTTATAATGTAAATAATACGCAGCTGCAATTAAGCCAATGCCAAATAATCCACCGGCACTGAGCCTCATTGCAGGTGAAAGTAGCCCCGCCTCTAAACTGTATTTTGCTAAAAACACGCCACCTAAAGCCAAAGCAATAGCACCAATCCAGGTCATCCAGTTTTGTTCAAAGCCTGCACGTAATTGTTTAAAAAGCAGTTCAATACTCGATGGTTTTTTAGTTATCGTTTTACGAGGTGGTGGAGGTTTAATGCTCGCTGGTTTATTAACAGCAGCACGAATATCTGAGCGGTTTAGAGGTATTGCGTTATCTACTTGAGGGTCAGCGGAGGATTTTTCATTTTTTGCTGCATTTGAGCTTAACTCGAACTGTAATAGTTTTAGTTTTAATACTGCAACCTCTTGTTTAAGGGTGTTCAATTGCACTAAGGCCACTAATCCACAAATAGCCCCTGCAACAATCGCAATAGATACAATAATTGCTAATCCGATTAACTCATCCATACAGTCCCTTTTTTATCTCGCAACACAAGTCCCCAAAAACAGCATGAGCGAAATCTATTTTATAAAATTACTATGTTTAAGCAACCTCAAGGCGATCACGGCCTGCTTTTTTAGCTCGGTATAATGCCTGATCTGCACGTTTCATTACATTTTCAAAGCTCTGATCGCTGCTACGGTGCGCAATACCGATACTAACCGTTAAAGAACGCTGATTTTGTACTGTAATAGTGCGAGCAGTTTCTAGAATAGTCTGCGCAAAGTTAAGCACTTCATCAAGCTCATAACTAGGTAGGTAAGCGGCGAACTCCTCACCGCCTATGCGAGCAAAAATATTTTCATTTTTAAAGAGGTAGTTCACTTTATCTGCGAACTGTTTAAGCACCTGATCGCCCACATCATGGCCAAAATCGTCATTAATACGTTTGAAATGATCAAGATCTATGATTAAAACAGTGTAAGGATTATTAACAACCTCCTTCACATGCTGATAAAAACAGCGTCGGTTATACACTTTAGTTAAATCATCTATGATAAATTCTTGCGCCAACCGAGTGTGCATTCGCTGCATAAAGTGCATGGTTTTAAATAAACCATAAACGGTAATTAACATACCCAATGTGCGACATAAATCCTCTACGTAATTGCTTATCCAAAGAGGCTGATGTATTACTTCATCAAGCACATCGGCAGTAGATGCTACAATCCATAACATTAAACCGATACTGACATACACGTAGGCTTTTTTAGCTAATTGTGAACATTGCACCATAAAGAAAATTGTAAAAATAACCACTAAGTTAATAAAGTCAGTGGTAAAGCCGTAGAGATTTTGCTTGAAATCCAATAAAGGAAAGCGCATTAACGAAAAAATTGAAAAGCCAATAATAAACGCCAGCGTAGCTAAAATTAACAGTTTGTTTAATCTGGTAATTTTTACAAAACGGCTGAGCTTGAGGCTCACTTTTTCCGGATTCATCATAGGCTGTATTTAAACTTATTATTGTTGCTAAAAACTATACCATAAACTAAAACTGATTAATTTAAATTAATGTGCTAACACCCCAGCCAATTGCAACTAAAATAGTTAACCCAATCATGGTCTTAGTTTTGTGCTTGCTGATAATACGTTCAGCTTGATTGCCCGCATAATACACCACTATTGCTAAACCAAAATAACGTATAGAGCGAGCAATAGCGCTTGCTAATAAAAACAGCGCCAGAGAATACTTAGTTGCGCCAGCGGCTAGCATCGCAATATGAAACGGAATAGGCACGATGCCTAGGCTTAATACAAACCAAAATCCTTGTGCCTGCATTTTTTGTTTTACGTTTTCAAACTGCTCAGGGCTTGAGAATGTATTGATAACCCAATCGCCAATTATATCAAATAAGTAATAGCCTAAAGCATAGCCAAATAGCGCACCTACAATACAGCCTAGTGTTGCCATAAGGGCAATTTGCCAGAGCTTTTCTCGTCGTGCTTGCATAAGTGGTACCAGCACCGCCTCGAGTGGAATGGGCACTATGGTGGATTCTAAAAATGAGGCGATAGTAATCCCACCCAACATATTTTTAGACTCAATAAACTGACGTGTTTTTTGCTTGAGCTTTTTTTGTATAGCCATAAACGTCCTGTTAGCAATTAGGTAAGTGACTAAATCATCTCATAATAAGGTTAATGCTACCTGAAGAAATACAGTCAACATAGTAATCATTATAAGACTGCTTTATTATCTTTATATACCATTATACTTTTAAAATTTTCACAATATGCAAACTGCTCGCTACATTCCCTTTAGAAAACACGACATCATTACAATGTGCGCCAAAGAGCTTAATAAAGACCAACAAACTTCTTTTAAGCAGCTTTGTGAACTTTTAGCCAGCTTAATTCACTTTCAGTACCATGGCACACTTGAGTCATTAAAAAACAATTACGCGCCTTTTGATCCAAATAGCGATACTCGTTTAATAAACAGCGTGACTGATGAGCAAAAAGCTCAATGCCAACGAGATTTTGCTAAAGATTTCGCCAACGTATTAAATGCGGCTAATTTTGAAGTGATCACCCATCAAGACCTACAAGATGCATTAAACGAAGAATCGCTTTTTAAAGTTCGCCTTGAGGTAGAGTTTGAGGATTTTGAAGAAGTGGTTTTTTATCGCAGAGGCGAGTCGCAACTCACCGAAACCATAACCAGCTTTTGGGGGTTACGTAAAAAGCCACTGCATTTTACCAACTACGACCGCGTAGCAGTATTTATTCGCTTTAAAGATAAAGCCTATTTTGAATCAAAAAACAAAATACCTATGGGGTTTGAGCCCAGCTCAACCATAGTAAAACTATTTCAAAATGTGCCAAAAGCTGACTTAGAAATGCTATTTCCTAATAGCGAAGTACGAATGCGCTCTATTGATAAAGTGATTATTGGCTCATCGGCACTTATTGGCGGTGCGGTAGTATTAGTTACCAAACTGGGCGCCTCATTACTTTTACTGTTTGCTTTGTTTACATTTTGGGGAGGGTTTAGTGATAAAGCCGTTACCATGACTCAGCAGCACTTTATTACGTTAGCCATTGGTATTGGCGTATTTGGCAGTTTTGTGTTTAAAGAGTGGAGTAAATTTAAAAACCGTAAAATTAAATTTATGAAAGCGCTGAGCGATAATCTGTACTTTAAAAACCTTGATAACAACGCGGGTGTTTTTCATACACTAATAGACGCCGCCGAAGAAGAAGACATAAAAGAAGCCCTACTGGCCTACACTTTTTTACTAAAATCTAAAAATGGCTTAAGTGCTCACGCACTTGATGAGCAGATAGAGACGTGGTTTAAAAGCAAGTACCAATGCGAGCTAGATTTTGAAATTAGCGACGCGCTTGAAAAGCTTGAACGTATGCATTTAGTAACTTGCACAAACACCCTATATAACGCGGTAAATCTAGAGCGCGCAAAAGCCATATTAGATGAGCGCTGGGATAGCCTATTTCAATATAACTAAGCAACTCCTTACTTAACAAAAAAGCAGCTGACACTTCAGCTGCTTTTTACGTTATTACCTAATTTAGGCTGTTTGCTGCTTTTTAAATTTTGCATGCACTAATTTATAAAGTGCTGGTAAAATTAACAATGTGAGCAAAGTGGATGACATAATTCCACCTACCACCACGGTTGCCAAAGGCCGTTGTATTTCAGCGCCGGTACCGGTATTTAGCGCCATAGGAATAAACCCTAAACTAGCCACAAGCGCGGTCATTAGCACTGGGCGTAATCGCTGTAATGCCCCGCTATGTATTGCATGGTATAAGCTTAATCCCTCATTTCGTAACTGCTTAATAAACGACAGCATCACCACACCGTTTAATACCGCAACCCCACTTAGAGCAATAAATCCCACACCCGCTGAAATAGAAAGCGGCATATCTCGTAGCAATAATGCTAATACCCCACCGGTTAGTGCCAGTGGTACGCCACTGAATATAATCAGTGAATCACGCAGCGAGCCAAAGGCACTATAAAGTAAGCCAAAAATAAGCAATAAAGTCACAGGCACTACCAACGACAAACGCTTACTCGCCGATTGTAATTGCTCAAACGTACCGCCGTATTCAAGCCAATAACCACTGGGTAGGTTAAGTTGTGCGTTCATAGTCGCTTGGGCATCGCTTACAAAGCTGGCTAAATCGCGTCCTGTTACATTAGCTGTTATTACCACATTGCGCTTGCCGCTTTCGCGATTTATTTGATTAGGGCCTTTTTCAATACTGATTGTAGCCACTTCTCCAAGCGGTACAAATGCAAGCTCAGGGTTACTACTTTTAGGTAACGCAATAGGTAAACGCGCAAGCACAGAGACATCATCAGACCAACGCTTATCTAAGCGTACTAATAACGAAAAGCGCTTATCACCCTCATAAATTAGCCCTGTTTGCACTCCACCAAAAGCAGCGGCAAGGGTTTGTTGAATGTCGTTTACGGTTAATCCTAATAGCGCCATATGGTCTCGCATTGGGGTAACAGAAAGTGTGGGCAAGCCCTCCATTTGCTCTAAACGAACATCAGTAGCACCGGTAATATTTCGCATTAAACCAGTGGCTTTTTCGCCAAACTGTTTAAGTATGGCTAAATCGTCACCGTAAATACGCAGCGCTACATCGGCACGCACACCGGCAATTAACTCGTTAAAGCGCATTTCTATAGGCTGGGTAAATTCATAGTTATTACCCGGTATCTCATTCACACGATGACGAATTTGCTGCACTAACGCGTCTTTACTTAGTGACGGATCAGGCCATTGCTCACGCGGCTTTAACATTAAAAAAGTGTCGGCAACGTTAGGTGGCATAGGATCGCTGGCGACATCTGCAGTGCCAATCTTTGAAAATACGTTCGCAATTTCAGGCTGCTCTAATAAAGCCTGCTCCAACTGCTTTTGCATTTGCACCGATTGTTCAATACCGGTGCCAGTAATACGCAACGCATGCATTGCAATGTCACCTTCATCTAGCTGCGGTAAGAATTCGGCGCCCATATTTTTAACTTTAAAGCCAAGCACTAATACTAAAACCGTGGCAATGCTCACCATCACCCACGGTAATTTAAGCGATAAGTTAAGCAGTGGCTTGTAGATTTTTTTAACGCCACGCATTACTGCGTTTTCGCTTTCATCTACTTTACCACGCACAAATACGGCAATAGCCGCTGGCACAAAGCTGACAGCAAAAATAAGTGCACCTATTAACGCGGCAACCACGGTAAACGCCATAGGCTGAAACATTTTTCCCTCAACACCACTGAGCGCAAATAGCGGTAAATACACCAACATAATAATTAAAATACCAAATACGGCGGGGCTAAACACTTCTTTGGTGGCTGAAGTGACAACCTCTAAACGCTCACTGAGCGTAAGTAAGCGGCCATGTTTATGTTGAGCCATCCCTAATTGACGAAGGCAGTTTTCAACCACAATCACCGCGCCATCAACAATTAATCCAAAGTCGATTGCACCTAAGCTCATTAAGTTACCCGAGACTCGATTACCCACCATGCCAGTAATAGCAAATAGCATGCTCAGCGGAATAACCATGGCGGTAATAAGCGCACCAGTGATATTCCCAAGCAATAACAACAGAATAACGATGACCAATACCGCACCTTCAAACAGGTTTTTTTGTACTGTGGCGATGGTTTTATCAACCAGATTGGTGCGGTCATAAACAGGCTCAATAATAACCCCTGCAGGTAAACTTTTTTGTACTTGTATAAGCTTATCAGCCATGGCTTTGGCAACCACACGGCTATTTTCACCAATTAGCATCATCGCCGTGCCTAATACGGTTTCCTCGCCATTATAAGTAGCCGCGCCAGTTCTGAGTTCTTTTCCTAAGTATACATTTGCCACGTCTTTAATTCGTACAGGAGCATCATCACGCTTAGCAATAACGGTGTTTGCTATATCCGCTAATGTTTTTAATTGCCCAGGGGAGCGCACTAAATATTGGCCGTCAAAGCGCTCTATATAACCGGCTCCGCGATTGCTGTTATTAAGCTCAAGTGCACTAATAACATCCTTGATTGTTAGCTTATAAGCGATGAGCTTTTCTGGTATGGGCGCAACTTGGTACTGGCGCTCAAAGCCACCTTGGCTATTTATTTCGGTTACGCCTTTTACTTTTAAAAGCTGCGGACGAATAACCCAGTCTTGTAAAGTACGTAAATCTTCGGCGCTGTAAGGCATACCATCACTTTTTAACGCATCGGGTTTTGCATGCACGCTATAGGTAAATATTTCACCTAAACCACTGGCAATAGGTCCAAGGTTTGGCTCAACATTATTAGGTAAATCGGCGCGAATACTTTGAATACGCTCACCAATTTGTTGACGCGCCCAATAAATATCGGTGCCTTCATCAAAAATAATGGTTACTTGAGAAAGCCCATAGCGAGAAAGCGAACGGGTATAATCAAGCTTAGGAATACCCGCCATCGCTGTTTCGACTAAGTAAGTGATACGCTGCTCAACTTCAAGCGGCGTAAAACCAGGCGCTTTAGAGTTAATTTGCACTTGTACATTGGTAATATCGGGTACAGCATCTACCGCTAAGTTTTGGATGTTATACACACCAAACCCAGCAAATAAAAATGTTAGTGCCAGTACCATCATGCGGCGTTTAACCGCAAAAGAAACAATCCAGTTAATCATGGTACCTCCTAGTGTGCGTGACTTGCGCCGCTTTTTAAAATGTCGGCTTTGATCACATAGCTATTGGTTGTGACGTACTCGTTACCTGGGCTTAAACCCGCGATCACTTCAACCCACTCGCTACTTTTTGCGCCTAAAGTAACAGGGCGTACTTCAAATACACTATTTTTACGCACAAACACACTCGTCATACCATTAAACTCTTGAATAGCCTCAGGCTTTACACGCACGCGGGCATTAACTTTATCGATACTGACATCACTATTAACATGCATACCTGGACGCCAATGACCATCTGGGTTATTAAGCTCAATACGGGCACGTGCAATGTGCCCGCCAGTCATCATAGGTGCTATAAAAAACACCTTACCTTGGGCATTTAAATGATGATGTAAATCGTAAACGATAGCGCTTTGACCAATGGCTAGGTTTTCAATATTTTCAGGAAAGGCTGAGAGCTCAACCCATACTTTATCAAGGTTCACGACTTGCATTAGCGCACGAGCACTTGCCAGTTCGCCACGCTTTAAATATTGTTCGGTTACCACACCGCTAATAGGGCTTTTAATGCTGTAGTTTTGCAAAGTTTCGCGATTGGTGACGCTGGCCAGTACATCGCCTTTTTGAACGGTTTGACCAATACTGACAAAAATATCGCTGATCAATCCGGTATATGGCGCCATAATTTCTACTGTGCCATGCTGTGTCGGTGCAATAACACCAAACAGCGTGTCGGAAATATCAACCTCGCCACTTTGTGCTATCTCTGTTTTAATGCCCGCACCTTTAATTGCTCGCTCGCTAATCACAGTGCGGCCTTCGTGCTGAGAGTACTCAAAGGTAACGCGCTCACCTTTATAATTGGCAGTAATCAAAAGCTCAAATGAATGTGGTTCATTTATAGGTTGCGTGCTAACAAGGTAGCCATTCTCACGGGTAAATTGTATTTTTTGTGGCGCTTCTACTAAGCGTTTTAAGTTCATTTCTATACTTAAATCGTTTATATCTACCGGCTGTTTTTGCTCATAACCATATACGCGCAGCTCAACTTTACCTGCCAATTCTTGCAGCTTTAACTCAAGAGTGAGCTTTTCGTTAGTTAATAAAAAGCCGCCGTGTGGACCTTGTTTTTGGGTTTGCTCTGTTTGGTCATGTTCTGCTGAGGCAAATACATGTGTGCTTGTTAAGCTAGCTACAAACGAGAGAAATACTAATAATGCGATAAAAGTGTTGTTCATGATTGAAAAGTCTCAGTTAAAGATTGGCCAGTTAAACGCTCAAGTGCGAGATGGGTCTGATATAACGCTGCATATGTGTTAATCAACGCGCGTTTAGAGTCAAAAAGAGCTTGTTGAGCATCGAGCAATTGCAACACCGAAATTTGTCCGCGTTGATAGCTTTTTAAACTTTGCTCAATGAGTGTTTGGGCTTGGGGAATAACTTGCCCAGATAACAACTGTGCCTGTAATGTCTTACCTTGGTAATAGGCATACAAAGTACGAACTTGCTGACGTAATTGAACCCGTAACAGTCCTTGCTGCTCACGTAACAATGCTAACTGACTGTTAGCGGCTTCAATATTACCGCTATTTGAGTTACTCAATTGCAACGGCATTGAAAACGAAAACAGCAACGAACTGGTATTGTTTTGCTGGTTGTAGCTCACGCCTGCACCTATATTAATATCGCTTTGCCCATTAGCTTTTTGCAGCGTTAAGTTGGCCGCTTGCTGTAAGTATTGCTGCTGTAACATAGCAAAATCAGGCGCTTGGTTAACCGCATCAAGTAACCCTTGCTCAGAGCTAAGCGGCATTAATGTATTAATATTCCCAGCTAAATCCGTGTAATCATGTTGCTTATTCCATAGCTCATTGAGCGATAAACGTGCTCGCTCAAATTCGCTATTTAGCTTAGCTTTATCAAGCTCAACTTGGCTAAGCGCATAACGCATACGGGTTACATCCGCTTGCGATACAGCGCCGGCATCAGCTCGTTGCGTTATTGCTTTAAGTGCTTGGCTTACAACCTGATGTCGTTCGCTATTGAGAGAAAGTAAAGTTTGAAATTTAAGCGCCTCGTAATACCGCTCACCAGTGGTTGCCAATAAGGCTAAACGAGTATTTTGATATTGTATTGCTTGGGCTTTAATGTTTGCCGTAGCGTAATTTATACGGCTTTGGCGTTTATCTCCAAGCTCTATAAGCTGGCTAAATGCCAAGGTTATTTCAGCGTCTTGCACACCACGTGCATCGTTTGTCCCCAGCAGATTTTCAGCTTCTATATTTAAGATAGGGTTAGGCGAAAGTGCAGCTTGAGATTTAAGCGCGCTGAGTATTTTTTGATGATAAGGGTAGCGTTTTAATAGCGGATTTTGTTGCTCGGTATTTATCAACGCTTGTTTTAGAGTTAGTGTTTTAACATTTGCAAACGCACTAAAAGCAGGCAGCGTGCACAGCATCACCACCAACATAATTGATTTTTTATTCATATAGCTTGTCCGTTTTTAATAAACAGAGTTCACTTGCAAACCATTCACAACCTACGCAAAAGATAGCGACAGTGTAAATTGCTCAGCAATCTAAACATGCCTATAACGGCCCATAAAACACTTATGTGTAGGCAGCTAAAAGCACAGTAATTAATTGAAATTAAATTAAGAACTAGCTAAATGAATTCGGTGGCGGTACGTCTGGTGGATAATGTAAGCCGTGATAGCATATCGCTAAAGTTGGTTTACTTTTCTCGGGAGTTATTGAGTGATTTGAGCTGTGGCTATAACCACTGTGGCAATGCTGGTGAGCATGTATTTCTGTTGTTGGGGCATTATCGCTATCATCAGCAGATGAACCTAGTTGCGATAATGAGCTATTTACGTGGTCAACGTCTTCTTGTAAATGGTACGCGGCGCCGTCACAGCTTATAAAGCTATGCACAAGCACAAGTAACATTACAATTAAAAAACGATTTGAACGCACAGTTAAACGAATTCCCTATTGAAACACACGATTAGATAAGCTCATTACTCATCTAAATATTATTTTCTTCAATACTGTACCTGAAAACATCAAAAAAAGTAATGCAGCAAAATAAAATTTTATTTCATTCAATCTTATTTTGCTGCAAAAAGCCGCTAACCAATGTTAGGGATCAATATTAACCGTTATTAAGCAACCGCTTGCTCTAAAATTTCACGGCTTTCTTTTAACGTAATAGCTTGGTTTTCTCCAAGGGCAACCATGCCATGCGCTTCAAGCTTGCCAATAATATTATCAATGGCAGCCGCTTTGTCATCACCATGCTCAGTAAGCTCAGTTGCTACGTCAAGGCTGTGGTAAAACGCTTCAATCGCTTGAATTGTTTGCTCTGCTAAATCGTCTGTTTGTGCAAGACCAAATACGTTTTTGCCCATTTGTTCTAGTTTTGCTTTTTTAACTGCAAATTGATTTCGCAGTAAAGAAGGCTGAACAATAGCCAGTGAGCGGGCATGATCAACACCATAGGCGGCTGTTAATTCATGACCAATCATGTGGGTTGCCCAATCTTGCGATACGCCAGAACCAATTAAGCCATTAAGTGCTTGGTTAGCTGCCCACATAAGATTTGCACGCCATGCATCGTCTTGGCTTTCAAAGTTATCACCCAATGTTTTAAGCGCTTTTAACAGTGCCTCTGCATAACCTTCTTGAACAAGTGCACCTTCTGGGAATGTTAGGTACTGCTCACAGGTATGTACCCATGCATCTACTAAACCATTTACAAGCTGGCGCTGCGGTAATGTTTTCATTACATCAGGGTCCATAATGGCAAATTTTGGTAATACTTCTGGAGATGCAAACGGTAGTTTTTGCTTCGTTGCTTCTTTGCTTACTACTGAATTTTGATTAGACTCAGAACCGGTTGCAGGCAATGTAAGTACCGCACCAATAGGTAATGCGCTGGTAATTGTATGCTTACCTGTAGGGATATCCCAACCTTCGCCATCATATACAGCAGATGCTGCAATGTATTTAACGCCGTCAATTACAGAGCCGCCGCCTACACCTAATACGAAATCGATGTCTTGTTCTTTACAAATTTTTACTGCTTGGTCTAGCACTTCAATTGTTGGGTTGGCACCTACGCCCGAAAACTCTACCCAATCAAAACCTTCAAGTGCTGCTGCAACTTCATCGTACACGCCGTTCTTTTTAATAGAACCGCCACCGTACACAACTAATACTTTTTGATCTTTTGCGATCAAATCAGTAAGTGCGGCAATTTGTTGCTGACCAAATTGAATTAAAGTGGGATTTACGTAGCTAAATTTCATTATTTTGCTCCTAAAGGGGACGGTTAATTACTAAACACTTTATCAATTCTTAAACAAATAAAGTGTTGATAGATGCATAATAATGGCATAGCGCATATATAAAAAGCCTAATACCTGTCAAAAGCTTGCCTAAAACTATCAGCATTGTTATTTTATGCCAAATACCGTTAATTTAAGCTGTTCTTATGACGACCATCGCCACTTTGTTACAACAATACGCAGAGCATAATAAATTGCTCAGCTTTGAAGGTACCATGGAAACTATTATTCCAGGGGTGTACTTTCATCGCGCCACCAAAAGCTCAGCGCGTCAGCCGCTTATTTATAATTCAGGTATTATTATTGTTGGCCAAGGACATAAAGTTATTCACTTTCCTGAGCATCAAATACAGTATGGTGCAGGCGATTATTTAGTACTGGGAGTGCCAGTACCACTAGAATGTGAAGCGTTTACTGATAACGATTTACCAGTAATGGGGATAGCAATTGATATAAACCCAGCCATGCTGCACAAACTGGTTAACCAAATGATGCAACATAAGCCTATTTTAACTCCTTTAACACAAAGCGGAGCCGTACAAAGCGCCACTTTAGATTTAGCTATGGAGCAAGTTACCCATCGACTGTTAACAGTGTTAAACGATCCGCTTGAGGCTGAGGTATTTGGTGACGATATAGTTAAAGAATTAGTATATAGGGTGCTGTGTGGCCCTCAAGGCAACACTTTAATTGGACTTGCAATGCACGATGGCCATTACGCACGCATAGCGCGTACCTTATCAACATTACATAGTGATTATGCAAGCCCTATTACCGTAGAGCACTTAGCTGAAGAAGTGAACATGAGTGTGTCATCTTTTCATCGTGCCTTTAAACAAGTTACGTTTGAATCCCCTTTGCAGTATTTAAAAAAAGTGCGTTTAGCTAAAGCAAAAGAATTAATAACCACCTCTGGCAGTAAAGCAAATGAGGCCGCATTTAAAGTAGGTTACACCAGTGCGTCACAATTTAGCCGTGAGTTTAAACGCCATTTCAACAAAACCCCCAGTGAAATACATGTGTGATTAAAACTAACTTACTTTTGCGCAAGTTATTATTTAAATACTTTATCATTAGACTTTGTTAATATGACTTAAAAGTATTCGTCTACTTAGTAATGATATATCGTACGATATGACAAGGAGTTTTTAGCATGTTAGGCGCTCAGGTGGTTAGGTTTAGCATTTTTATATGCGCTTTTGCTATGCTATTTAGTAGCGTTACTTATGCGCAAGAACGTTGTCAGCTCAGCTCAAGAGCAACCAATACTTCGGTGTCTTTATCCAAAGAAGTTGCCTCAAATATTAAACTTAAAAATGGTATTAATCATCTTGAATTAAGCTGTAACTTAAAGCAAGGCGGGGTATTTTCATTTACTCGCCCTGCACTTAAAGACTTTTCGTGGCAGCAAAATTCAGCATATAAAACACCTTTAAAAACCAATCAGGTGGCAATTTTAATGGACCCAGGCGTTTTTACTGCACAGCTTATGATTACCACTTCTGCGGCTTATACCCCACGCTTTACTTGGTCAGATACACAGCCTTTTGTCGAAAAAATTCAACGCTACAACCTTATTTTTGGCATTTTTTATGGTCTTTGCGCCACGCTTATTTTTTATGCACTAATTATAGGTCACGGCATAAAAGACCCTCTTTTTAAACTGTATGGCATTTATATTTTTTGCATCGCTAGCTTTATATTCTTTCAAGAAGGACAGCCTTATTTATTTAAACAACAGCACTACTCTGCGTACGTTAGCCATTTTTATACGTTAAGTATCGGTTTAACTATAGTGAGTGCCACATGGTTTATGAGCGCTATATTGGAGCTACCTAAATACTTTCCTAAGATAAGTAATACACTAAAAGTAGCCGCCTTATGCGTACTGACTTTATGCTTACAAAAAATAGCGCTCGATCTACCACTTATAACCAATATTACCTCTGCAGTAACAGGCTATTTATCATTATTTATTGTCATCACTATTTTTATCCTCAGCGCCATACAAACAAAGTACGGTGTTAATGAAGCAAGCTTGGTATTTATAGCACTGGCAAGTGTGTGTATTAGTATGATTTTTAGGGTACTACTAACCGATTACAGCCCGTTCATTCAACGCTATGGATTTGTTATTGCGTTTACAATTGAATCTTTATTACTTGCTATTGCCGTCGGTAGACGAATTCAAAGATTGAGTTATGCAAAAAAACAGGCTGAACGACACGCTAACTTTGATCATTTGTGTCATATATACAATCGTCGCGGATGGAGCTTAAAAGCAAACGACTTACTAGCAGAGCATAAGCAACGAGGAGGCGTTTTGTGCTTTTTATACATAGATTTAGACCGTTTTAAAGCAATTAATGATACTTATGGTCATGATGTGGGCGACAAAGTACTGTGCAAAGTTGCAGAGTCTCTTAGTCAACATATGCGCAGTGAAGATGCCGTTGGTCGCTTAGGGGGCGATGAATTTGTGGCCATGGCATTGTTTAATAGCAACGAAAAAATTAACCAGCGAGTTAACACCTTAGAACAAAAATTAAACCAGTTAACTATAGAGCATCAGGGCCATACCATTTCTATTTACGCCAGTGTTGGGCAAACTAGCTATACTCAGCCACCTGATAACTTAGACACAGTTTTAAAAGCAGGTGATGAAGCAATGTATAAACAGAAATTGGAAAGAAAGGCAAAGCAAGCTGAAAAAATAGTAGCAGCCGCCGTTTAAAAGCATAAAAACGTGAGCTAGCCAGTAAGGCTAGCTCTGCTATAGCCTTAGCTTAACCCTTTTTAAATAGAACCTCAGGATTAACCATAGTTTTCATTTCGAGCACGTTACCGTTAGGATCTTCAATAAAAAACGTTTCTTGTTCAAACTCATCACCAACAAAACGACGGTAAGGTTTATCTAAATATTCAAGACCGGCATCAGCAATACGTTGCTTTAATCCTTGAAACTCACTTTCTGATAAATGAATACCAAAGTGTGGAACAGCCACTGCACCCATATCAACATCATGACGTACCGTAGGTAAACGCTCAACACTTTGATGTAGAGTTAATTCGTTACCCCAAAAATCAATGTCTACCCATCGTCCCGCTTCACTATTGCCGGTTTTACAGCCGAGTACGTCACAGTAAAACGTTTTCGCTTTTTCAAGATCGCCAGCGGGGATAGCCAGATGTAAACAGTTAGACATAAATTACCTTAGGTTATAACTTTTAATATATGAAATATGCTGCATTATACATAATTTGCAATTTATAGAACATTAACAGTGTTATTTTTAGTCATTCATTGCGTATCGCTAATTTTCAACAGTAATAATTCACCTTTTAGCTGCGGTTTATCGATTTTAGTCTTAAATATCAGTTTTTAACTATTAAAGCTAAAACTGATACATTATGATGTGCGCGCCATGACTAAATTCATACTTTTAAAATTCATCACTTTTTTTATCGGCTGCTTGTCGTGTTTTTTAATGCATACCACATTCGCATTGCCTATTGTTGTATCTGCCGGTTTAACGGGGCTTATCGGTTCATTTATTCCATTCCCTGCAGATTACAAAAACCATCCCTATTCAGCTATTTATGCAGGCAGTTTTGCCGGTATGTGCTCCACTAGTTTAATTAATGAATACTGGGAAATTGCGATTATTTCTGCCATTGGTGCTGTTTTATACACACTCACCATTAATGTATTTGCGGGGTTTGGCGGACGATTAGGTAGCATTGCATTTGCTAGCGTCGCCTTATTTGTTTTGGCCAAGGAGTTAGTAATATGACGCTTATTTATCCGCTACTTGCTTTGCTAGGGGCGTTTTTAACCTTTTACTTGGCTAAACATAATCGCTTTGATGGGATCCGAGCCTCTGCAGCTCTATCGATTATTGCCTATTTGATTTTTGCGCAGCTGAGCCTTAACGCTGAGCTATATAGCATCGTCTTTTTTGGCGGCACATTTATTGGAATGAGTGCTCCCCACCGTTTTGGTGTGTATACGCTTGCCAGTTCAGCAATTATATTTTCACTGTTTTTTGCCTATCTAGTGCCTATTCTTGATGGTTTTGGTGGCGCTTTGGGAATTAGTGCATTTCTATCTGTGTGTATTTGCCATGTATTTATTTTACTTGGCGCACCACGCAGTAAAAAAACTAAAATTTAAACGTTTTCTTGAATAAAAATTCAATAAAATCTTACACCTATTAAATTGTATAAAAATAACCCATGTTTTTTTGATCAACACTGTTAATAGCTTCGTAGAATTCACAAAGCTGTAACACTGTAACATTCGATTAAAGGAACAATTATGAATAAAGTATTTAAGCTCGGTGCTATCATACTTCCCTTGTTACTTATTCAAGGCTGTAGTAGTGATGACGATAACAACGCTCCAGTAACTGTAGACCCACAACCTGCCGTCTCAGTCTTTGACGCCGCACAGGACTCTGAAGAGTTCACCACTCTTGTTGCAGCACTAGAAGCAACCGGTCTAGATGAAACTCTCGATGATTTAACTACCAGCTATACTGTATTTGCCCCTACCGATGATGCATTCGCTTTATTAGGCGAAGAGACCATTAATAGCTTATTAGCTGATACAGACACCCTAAGTTCTATTTTAACTTACCATGTGATCGCTGGCAGAGTAGACGCGCAAACAGCTATTGGCTTAGCGGGCAGCACTGTAGAGACTGTTAACGGGCAAAACATTGCTTTATCTTTAAATGGTGAGAATTTATTAGTAAATACCAGCACAGTAACAATGACCGACATTGTGACCGACAACGGAATCATTCATGTTATTGACGCGGTGCTCACACCAAAAACAGTGCCAGAAACAGCACCAACTAATAATATCATTGAAACAGCTCAACAAGCTGGCAATTTTAGTACATTACTTGCTGCTCTTGACGCTGCATCCCTTACTTCAGCACTTGCCGATGAATCATCAGAATTTACCGTATTTGCCCCTACGGATGCTGCATTCGAGGCAATTGGTAGCAACTTTTTAAACACGTTACTGGCTAATCCCACCGTTTTAGCCGATATTTTGAAGCAGCATGTGCTTGTAGGATCAGTTGATTCTGTTACTGCAATGTCTCTTAACGGTCAATCAGCAGAAACGCTACTTGGCAATACCCTTCCAGTGGCGATAAACGCAGAAACAAACATGCTATCGTTTGGCGGAGCCAATATTGTAGTAAAAGATATTATGACCACTAATGGTGTCATTCATGTAATTGATTCGGTTATTATTTCTGATGTTACTTTACCTCAAAGTACTAACACAATTGCTGACATAGCGAGCGCTGATGGTAACTTTACGACTCTTCTCGCGGCTCTAACAGCAACAGGCTTAGATACACTAGTTGCCGACCCAGATAATACTTTTAGTGTATTTGCTCCTACAGACGCTGCATTTGCTGCACTCGGTCAGGATACAATTAATGCGCTACTAGCTGACACAGATACGCTTCGTGATATTTTGCTGTACCATGTTTTTCCTGACGCAACAGTTTTATCAGATGACGCAGTAAGTATTGCCAATAGTAACAGCAACAAGATAGAAATGGCCAATGGCGACATGGCAGCTATTTCTTATGTAGACAGCTCACTATTTATCAATGATTCAGCAATCACAGAGGCAAATGTAACCGCCAGTAACGGCGTTATTCATGTATTAAATAAAGTGATTATGCCACCGGCAGAAGTTGGGACTCCGACTAAAACAATTGCTACTGTGGCTACTGAAACACCCGCATTATCTACTTTGGTCACTGCACTACAAGCAGCATCACTAGTAGATACCTTTAACGATACCACTCAATCATTTACGGTATTTGCACCAACAAATGCTGCATTTAGCAAAATTCCTACGGCTGATTTAGAGGCTTTATTGGCTGATACGACAGCACTAACAGGTGTACTGACTCAACATGTTTTAGGCGCTCAAGTAGGCAGTACTGATGCGTTTGCAGCCAATGGTAAAACGGTGACCACCCTTGCTGATAACATGCTAAGTGTAAACGTTGTAGACTTTACCAGCACAGAAAACACAGCAACAGACAGCATTGCTTACGATTCAACTAATAATCGTTTAGTAACGGGTATGGCCGACGCCATGCCAGGCAAAACAGTTTATGTATTTGATAATGATTTAGGCGAGGCAATGAGCACGTGTGAAGCAGCTTGTGCAACAACGTGGCCACCGGTTCTTGGTACTGCAGCATCAATTGAAAATGTGCCAGGTTTATCGTTAATTGCTCGCTCAGATGACAGCATGCAAGTCGCTTATCTTGGTCGTCCTTTATATACCTTCTCAGGTGATACGGCAGCAGGTCAGAATAATGGCCAAGCTGTGAACGATATTTGGTGGCAAGTAAGCTTACCGGCTACATCATTACAAGTAGCGGGTAGCAATGTAACAACTACTGATATTTATACAAGTAATGGGGTTGTTCACTTAATAGATACAGTGATCACAACGGCCAAATAAATTAAATTTTACTGTGAGATAAGCTAGGAGTGATGCTATTTACTCCTGGCTTTTTTTATTCAAAAATAGGCTTATTTATTACTACTTTGAGAACTTGTTGGATAACCAAATACCACTTTTAATTTAGCTTTTAACCCGTTTGCCCTGTAGGTACTTTTAACGAGATGCTGCCACTGATGAAAAGTAATTTTAATCGGGTTATTACTGTGTAGTTGGCCAATAATTCCGTATTTACAAGGCTTGTTTTCATCCTCTTCTACATATGTGCCAAATAACTTATCCCAAACAATTAGTACCCCTGCAAAGTTTTTATCTAAGTAGCCATTGTTAATAGCGTGATGAACCCGATGATGTGATGGAGTATTAAATACGCTTTCAAACCAACCCAGCTTTTTTACCACTTGGGTGTGAACAAAAAATTGATATGCCAAATTAAGGGCAACCACAGCAAAAACAATCACCGGCTCAAAACCAAGTAATATCATAGGCATCCAAAACAGCCACATACCCGCGAGCGGATACATTAAACTTTGTCTAAACGCAGTAGTAAAATTCATTTTTGTAGAGCTATGATGTACGACATGAGCGGCCCATAACCAATGTATATGGTGTGATGCACGATGAAACCAATAATATAAAAAGTCTTGCAATACAAAGGCACTTAATACGGTCAGTACCGTCAATTCAATATCAAATAACCGAAACTGATACAGCCAGTAAAAAAACGGCATTAGTACAATTAACGCAATAGCATCAGCACCTTGGTGTAATAAAGCCAGTAACGCATTGGCAAAGCTGTCTTTTATATCGTAGTAACGCCTAAATTTAATAAACTCAATAGTAACAAACAGTAAAAAAATAGGGCTCAGTGCGAGTAAAATAATTTCAATGCTCATACAACACGCTCCTGAAAATAACGGGCTATTTTTTTAAGTGCTTGACTAACATCTTTTTTTATAAAAAAAGCCAGTATAAAATCGGGTAGCCATAAAGGTGCAACGCAGCGAATATGGTAATTAACCTCAGTGAGCGATGGTTCTTTGTTATTAGCATTTAAGTAAATATCACCACGATGCTGTGCAACGGGCTTGCTGCCTATAATACGGTAACTAATATGACTGTTATCTGCAGCTATTATTTGCTCTTTAAAGGTAGTGCCTTGCATTTTAATTTCTCTAATCGTGCCTTTCCCGCCAGTTATTTCACCCGGCTCTTGTGGTGTTAGTAGTGTAAAGTGGGCATTAAAAAACCGTCCTAAATCGGCATGTGCTAGTAGTACGCTGCGTATTTGTTCCGGCGTTGCTGCCACAGTACGCTTAACCTTTATTTTTACCATGACCTTCACCCTATTATTTTTATAGATCACTAGCATATAAAAATATGCCGTGGCAAACTTGCGATTAGATGACTATTTTTTAGCTTTAGGCGACAAATGAAAACCTTAGCCGATCATTACTTTTGTAGCTGTTTGGATTATCTTGAAGCCAAGGGCTTAGATAGCCAAGTGGCTTTAAGCGCTATTGATTTTAACGAGTATACCAATAAACAGTCACAACAATTGGCGCCGCGTATCAGCTTAAAAAGCTACAATGCGTTGCTTGGCTATGCACAACAGGCGTTAAACGATCCCTTATTTGGCTTTGAATTAGGAAAACAAATACGCACCGCTGATTTTGGTGTATTGGGGTATTTAATTGAATCGAGTACTAATTTAGCCAGTGCTATTACTGCACTACTTAATTACGACAGCCTAGTGGCTAATATTGGTCGCGCCAAGTTTGAGCAACAAAAAACACGGTGTAAAGTAACCTGGGTAGCCGATCCGCAATGTAGTTCACAGGCTGTTTTACGAAATATGACCGCTTGGGTCAGCGTGGTACGCCAACTACTTAATCCTGAGCTTTCACCTAGCTGTGTGTATTTTTCAACACACTTTTCAAACACCGAACAACACAGATTAACTAATTGGTTTAATTGCCCAGTAAAAGCTGGAGCTAGCTTTAATCAAATCGAGTTTCCAAGTAATTACTTAACCCTGCCCTTTAAAACCGATAATAGCCAAATCAACGCAATGCTTAAGCAAATGTCAGAGCAACAGCTATCCCAGTTTAAAAGTCAGCAGTTATTATCAGAAAAAATTAATCATATTTTAATGTCAAAACACGACTTACAAGATTGCTCTTTACTTAGGACAGCTGCGGCCTTAAATATGACGCCACGCACAGTACAGCGCCATCTAAAAAAAGAAAAAACCACGTTTGCCGCGTTGCTTGAAGCAGAGCAAAAACGACGTTTATTAACTTATATTCCCCACTATTCATTAAATAAAATCGCATTTATGCTGGGATTTAACGATCAAAGCTCTTTTAATCGTGCTTTTAAGCGCTGGTATCATTGCTCACCTCGCCAATTTATAAAAAACAATAATTAAACACTCCATTTACTTAAAAAACACACTTACCATATACCTTTTTACTAATTTTATTTACACTAGCCTCATGATATTGCTTTAAAGACAATTATTTATGCTTTTGCGTATGATGTTAACTGTTTTTGTATTGATTTTTTATAGTGCGTTCTGCAACGCCACTCCTGTTACCTTTATCGCTGAAGATTTACCGCCTTATCATTTTAAAAACCCTCAAGGTGAAACACAGGGCGCGCTGGTCGATATAGCTAAAGCAGTATTAAAAGGCACCGCTTTAACCGCAAAGTTTGAAATAATGCCGATGGCGCGCATGTTTCAACAGCAACGAGCCAATCCTAATGCCATTATGCTGTCACTGCTAAAAACACCAAACAGGCATCATCAATTTAAGTGGTTGGGTAAAGTTTACTTTGCAGACGCATACCTAGTTAGCTTACGCAGCCATAAAGATGAAGTGATTCATTTAAACTTCGCTAAAGAATACAAAGTAGCTACGATCCGCGGCTACTCTGCGCAGGCCTATTTAGAAGCCAAAGGTTTTACTGAAAATGAAAACCTAGTATTAGTCAGTTATTACCAGCAACTCTGGAAAATGCTATATAAAGATCGCATCGACTTTGTTGTTACTAATACGCTCACACTTGAAAACGAATTAAAACGTACTGGGCTCGACCCTAATTTAATTTCAAAACGCATCCACTTAGATGAGTTACCTTCTTCTTTGCACTTTGCAGCCAGTAATCAGCTTGACTCACACACAGCAAAAATTATTAGCGATAGGTTAAATGCCATAAAGGAAAGTGGTGAATATCAGCAAATTTTAAATAAATGGCAACTCCCTATGCCAAAAAAACTTTAATACTCAGTGGGCAAGGTATTCTGTGCTAGATAATTTTTTAATGAGATAAACAAAGGTGCGGGCAAGTCATTAATATCGCACCAACGCCACTGTAAACATTTGTGAGGCTCTTTATTTATAACCTCTCCGCCTTCATAGTCTGCTTGCACATATAAGGTAATATAATGTTTGTTCTCTGCGCTAAAAATATCGTTGGTAAAATCGAGTTTACGAATATTAGTAACATTGAGCCCAGTCTCTTCTACTACTTCACGCACAGCGCATTGCTCAACCGTTTCGCCAAATTCTAAATGCCCTCCAGGGGTTGCCCACGTATTTGCGCCATGTGCGCCTATCCGTTCACCGAGTAAAATTTTATTATCATGCATTACTATTACTGCAACGCCTACTCTGACCATTTGATTCATTCTTATATCCATTTACTCTTCATTAATTACTGAAACATTTTACATTAGTTGGAACTTTTTAGTTCTATACAATCATTACGTTGGCCAAAAACTAAAAGCATCGCTTACTATTTAACCGACCATAGTCGAATATCACTGCTGATAAAAAGCGCTTAGTTTAGTTAGATTAAATTTTACTCAGGAGCCTTTATGTCAGGTGAATATAAACAACATTACAACGAATTTAAACAAGACCCGGCAGCGTTTTGGTTATCGCAAAGCAAACGCCTTCCTTGGTACAAGGCTCCAGAAACAGCATACACACAAGATCAAGAAGGACTGCACCACTGGTATCCAGACGGCCAACTTAACAGCTGTTTTTTAGCCGTAGATCAGCATGTCATCGCTGGGTATGGTAATGAAACAGCGTTAATTTATGACTCACCGGTTACCAATAGCAAACGCAGTTATAGCTATTTACAACTGCAGCAAGAGGTCGCTAAATTTGCAGGGGTAATGCAGTCTTTAGGAGTGACTAAAGGCGATCGCGTAGTGATTTATATGCCCATGATCCCCGAAGCCGTAATTGGTATGTTGGCATGTGCCCGAATTGGCGCTATTCATTCTGTTGTATTTGGCGGTTTTGCAGCGCATGAATTAGCGGTACGGATTGATGACGCCAAGCCCAAATTGGTACTCAGTGCCTCCTGCGGTGTAGAAGTTAATACTGTAATTGAGTACAAAGAATTACTCGATAACGCGGTTGAAGCTGCTAGCTATAAAGTTGAACACTGTATTATTTATCAGCGTGAGCAAGCCACCGCACCGCTTATGCCCGAACGTGATATTGACTGGGCTGTTGCAATGCAAACAGCCACACCGGTTGATCCCGTTGCGGTCAGTGGCGATCATCCGCTTTATATTTTATACACCTCTGGCACAACAGGGACACCTAAAGGTGTGGTGCGTGAAAATGGCGGCCATGCGGTTGCTATGCATTACAGCATGGAAACCGTCTACGGCATGAAACCCGGTGACGTATTTTGGGCCGCCTCTGATATTGGCTGGGTAGTGGGTCATTCGTATATTGTGTATGCGCCACTTATGTATCGGTGCACAACTATTTTATTTGAAGGAAAACCGGTTAGAACCCCCGATGCCAGTGCTTTTTGGCGCGTAGTAGAAGAATACAAAGTGAATGCCCTATTTAGTGCCCCCACTGCGTTTCGCGCGATTAAAAAAGAGGACCCCAATGCCGAAGGATTTAAGAAGTATGATACTTCTAGTCTGAAACGATTATTTTTAGCCGGAGAGCGTTTAGACCCACCTACCTACGATTGGCTCAAAGAAAAAACAGCTTTACCAGTACTTGATCATTGGTGGCAAACAGAAACCGGCTGGGCAATTGCGTGTAACCCTGTTGGCATTGAACACCTGCCTACAAAAGCGGGAAGCTCAACAGTTGCAACACCTGGATTTGATGTACGAATTTTAGATATGAATGGGGATGAATGTGCTCCGAATGAACAAGGCGCGGTTGTTATAAAGCGACCTTTACCACCGGGATGCTTACCGACAATTTGGCAAAATACGGCTCGTTTTAAGGCTGGTTATTTGGCTGAATATGAGGGCTACTATTTATCTGGTGATGGCGGTTATATTGATGACGATGGCTACCTCTTTATTATGGGTCGCACCGATGATGTGATTAATGTCGCAGGGCACCGTCTATCCACCGGTGAAATGGAAGAAATTGTTGCCGCGCACCCAGCTGTGGCTGAATGTGCAGTATTTGGTATTAGTGATGCGTTAAAAGGGCAAAACCCAATGGCGATGGTGGTGCTAAAAAATGATTTTCATGGCTCACATAAAGAGGTAGAACAGCAATTGGTGCAAACCGTGCGTAATCAAATTGGTGCTATTGCGTGCCTTAAAAATATTATGTGTGTAGAGCGATTACCAAAAACCCGTTCTGGCAAAATTTTACGTAAAAACCTGCGGCAGTTAATTGATGGTGAAGAACTGCAAATTCCATCAACCATAGATGATCCAAGTATTTTTGAAGAACTCAGCCAGCAACTCGAGCATGGTAAACTGTAACTACATAATGTAAAAAGTCTTAAATAGACTTTTTACATTGCAGCTGCTTAACTAACAATCAGTAATTAATAATAGCGTCCTTATGGAGTATTAATGACAGGAACACGCGCACAGCTGCGAGATTTTTTACTGCAATGGTTTGGCGATTATTTTCCGGGAAGCCCATTTTTATGGTACGACCTGATTGTATTGGCTTGGATTGCGCTATTTGCATTAATATTACACCTCATTTTAAGGCTGGTTTCTCAGCGTTTAGTTAAAAACCGCTTTAGCGAACAAGCTGCGCAACCCGATAGCAAAAGTCCTTTATATTCAGCAAAAAAGCTCGCTCGTAATATCTCATTTGTTTTACAAGGAGCGGTCGTTGTTATTCAGGCGCAACTGTGGGTACCCGAAGGCACCACTTTTTTGTATTTGATTCAAATGATCACCGATCAGTGGATCATTTTATTTGCCTTACTTTCGCTATTTTCTTTACTGGATATATTTCAAGCAATTTCCGATAAGCGCCCCTTGAGCGCTCACTTTCCGCTGCGCGGCTTTTTGCAAACAATTAAGCTTATTGCCAGTGTATTAACTGCCATTTTAGCCGTTTCGTTATTGATGAATAAATCACCGTTAATTTTACTAAGCGGCTTAGGCGCTCTGTCTGCGGTGTTATTACTGGTATTTAAAGACGCTATTTTAGGCCTAGTAGCAGGTATTCAGCTCTCTGCCAATAATATGCTGGCGGTAGGTGACTGGTTAGAAATGCCTAAGTACGGTGCAGACGGTGATGTTATTGATATTGCGTTAACCACGGTTAAAGTAAGAAATTGGGATAAAACCATTACCACCATTCCTACTTATGCCTTGATCTCCGACTCATTTAAAAATTGGCGCGGTATGTCAGACTCTGGTGGACGCCGGATAAAACGCAGCATTCACCTTGAAATGAGTAGTGTGCACTTTTTAGACGAAGCCGCAGTTGTTGCCCTTAAAAAAGCCGATTTACTAAGTGAGTACCTTGAAAGTACGCTATTGGTTATTGAGGAGCAAAACATCACTAAAAAAGTAGATATGAGCTGCACTTTAAATGGCCGCAGGCTAACTAATGTGGGTACATTTCGTCACTATTTGGTCGCGCTATTAAAACAGCACCCACATATTCATCAAGGTATGACCTTAATGGTAAGGCAATTAGCGCCAACAACCCAAGGTTTACCTATTGAGATTTATGCATTCACTAATACCACCAATTGGAGTGAATATGAAAATATTCAGTCAGACATATTTGATCATATATTAGCGGTTTTACCCGCCTTTTCATTACGTGCCCATGAAGCTCCAACAGGAAGCGATATTCGCCAACTAATTAAATAACCTGAACTCTGGATAATAGGTTTAATTAACTTACTATATTTACATTTGCTAAAATGTCATACATTTGGCTAAAAAGTGTCGATAAAAGCCGCCAAAATTAGTTTTAAAGTATTGTTTTTAAATAATTAACAAGCATTAAAGTAGTAATATTTTTCAATATGAATACAATAAGCCTTTATTTTTTAGACATCGGTCTTTGGAGCATAGGTTGTTAAAATTAGCAGGAGTTAAATCAACTTCTTTGAGCCTTTTAGGTCTATGTGGTTTATTTTTATTATTAGTTCAGTTTCAAGCTCAATGGCAAAGTAAGCTCTCTCTTATTAATAATCTTGTTTATCCATTACTGATTATTACTGCTGTATTTGCTACTCAGTTTAATCGAAGTCGAGTTGCATTACTTTGCGCATTTTGGGTGCTTTATTTATCTTCATTAGACTACGCTTTACCTTGGTCTGACTGGCTCAAAACGCAACCTGACTGGACCTTATTATGCGCTACAAGTTTATTAATGCTATTGGCAGTTATAAAAGATAGAGCGCTCTTATCAATACACACAGTAACTCGCAGTTTACTCGTTATTGTCTGTGGCGGTGCTGCATTTGCTTGGTTAGCACTGAGCCAACACTTGCAAGAACTAACAATACAATCTTCTTTTTATACTCAGCTGCTTCCTTATTTACACATTGTTTTACCGCTTTCAATAATTGGCGGCTTGCTTATTTGGCAAAGCTTGAGAGCCCATAACCTGACTCAAACCGCCTTATTAATTACTTTTATTGTGTGGTGCCTTAATCAGCAACACATTATTGATTTTCCTTGGTCTGTAATAGCCGTGCTTATGGCTTCTTTGTATTTATTGGCAGTAAGTACAGACTCTTATTATTTAGCCTATAGAGACGATTTAACCAGCTTACCAACGCGGCGAGCACTTAATCAGCTTGCTTTATCATTAGGGCGAAAATACACCGTTGCTATGCTCGACATTGACCACTTTAAAAAATTCAACGATACCTATGGCCACGATATTGGCGACCAAGTGTTAAAGCTAGTGGCGGCTAAAATGGCTGGCATTAAAGGGGGTGGCAAGATTTACCGTTATGGTGGAGAAGAATTTACGGTGGTGTTCCCGCGTAAAACAGCCGAGCAGTCAATCCCTGAACTAGAAACACTGCGCGAAAATATTGCCACCTACGACATGGTGATCAGAAACCCAAAACGAACCGATAAGAAATCTCGTAAAGGTAAACAGCCAAGCGACAATAAAACGGTAAACGTGACGGTTTCTATAGGTGTAGCGCAAAGAGCGGCAAAACAAAGCTTTGATGAGGCATTGAAAAATGCCGATTTAGCCCTTTATAGAGCTAAAAAGAAAGGCAGAAATAACGTAAGCGAGTAATGCATTTAACGTGGCACGCTAACTTAATAATAGCGTGCCCAAAGGCAACTAAATTTAACTACAACTTATTGCTTTTCCAAAACCGCTTTTAAATTATTTAATGCCGATACAGAAAAACCACGGTCGTAAAAGTAAATTATTTTGCCACTCTCATCAAGCAGTATCACACGGCTGTTATTAGGATTTTCGTTGCCAGTAAATGCCTGAACTTTATCGCCATCTTCGTAAATTGTGATCACCCCACCCCACAACTCTTTTGGGATCCCTTTGCGCATACCGCTATCAATTAAGGTACTAAACATACGAGGAACCATCCCCTGAATGGTTGGCAACTCATAGGCAGTCACATCAACTGCACTCATATCTAAACCAATAAGCCAACGATCAATATCAAACTGGCTATCTTGTTTATATCCAATTAATAACAACGTATTTGGGTTATTAAAATCATCAGGAATGGTGAATGACTGTTGCTCTAAGCTTTCTCCGCTAACGGTGGGAAATTGCTTACCCAGTAATGCTTGGTTTGGATATTGGGTTGAACACCCGCTAACCACTAAAACCATCACCAGCGCCATTATTGCCTTTAACATACCTTTACTCCCTATCTTTAAATAAAACTAAAGTGAACACGTTGACCAATTAATTCGTATCAGACTTACGCTTTAAACAAGGCTTACGATCTATAGTAAGTCCCATAATTTGAAGAAAATACAATCATATGGGCTGATTTTTTCAATAATGTGCTCATTCGTTATACTTTAATATTATTACTATATTCATTTTAATTCTATCCCATAGCGAAAGCGTATTTTGTTAACGTCTTACAAAGCGTTAAAGTGCCGCGCTAATTCACAGCTATAAAAGAGGGTACCATGTCGCTTGCTGTATTATTAATGTTGGCATTATTTGTCGGTTTGCTGTTCGCCATCTATCTTGTTTCGCAAAAAAGCAGCTCTTTATCTCGTACCGTTTTATTTGGTTTAGTGCTTGGTAGCGCCTTTGGTTTAGCCCTACAGTTTTTGTTTGCTCACTCCCCAGAGACCATTAAAGAAATACTCAGCTGGGTAAGCATAGTAGGTAAAGGCTATGTCGGGTTACTAAAAATGATCATTATGCCATTGGTATTGGTCTTTATGATTGCCGCTGTGGTTAAGCTTGAGAACCAAGGCTCACTGGGGAAAATATCCTTTATTAGTATCTCTGTTTTACTGTTTACCACCGCAATTGCAGCGCTAATTGGTATTGCTGTAACGTATGGATTTGACTTGAGCATTGAAGGGCTTGTTTCGGGTACTCGTGAAGCCGCAAGAATGGACACCCTACAAAGCAAAGCCGCGAATGTAGCCGACCTAAGTGTGCCGCAAATGCTACTGAGCTTTATTCCTGAAAACCCATTTGCGGATTTAAGTAATCAACGTTCAACCTCTATTATTGCCACGGTTATATTTGGTGTACTTGTTGGTATAGCTGCACGTAAAGTAATGCTTGAAAAAACAGAACTTGCTAGCCCAATTCGTAACGGTGTAAACGCCCTACAAGCTACTGTAATGAGCTTAGTTCGCATGGTAATTGCATTAACGCCTTATGGTGTTGCGGGCCTAATGGCAAGCGTTGTGGCAAACTCAAGCAGTAGCGATATTTTAAATTTACTCGCCTTTATTGTGGCTTCTTACGTGGCTATTTTACTAATGTTTGTTGTGCATGGTTTATTGCTTAGCTTAGTGGGCGTTAATCCAAAAAATTACTTTGAAAAAATTTGGCCTGTGCTTACCTTTGCTTTTAGCTCACGTAGCTCAGCGGCATCTATTCCTATGAATGTTGATGTGCAAATTAACCAGTTAAAAGTGCCACCTGCAATCGCTAATTTATCGGCTTCTTTTGGTGCCACTATAGGTCAAAACGGTTGTGCTGGTATTTACCCTGCTATGCTTGCGATGATGGTTGCGCCAAGTGTGGGGATTGACCCACTTACATTTGAGTTTATTTTACCGCTAATTGGTATTGTGGTTATTAGTTCGTTTGGTATTGCAGGTGTTGGCGGTGGTGCTACCTTCGCAGCGTTGGTTGTATTACCGACCATGGGACTACCTATAGAGGTAGTGGCTTTACTTATTTCTATTGAACCATTAATAGATATGGCGCGCACTGCACTCAACGTGTCGGGCTCCATGACCTCAGGTGTGATCACCAGTAAATTAATGAAAACTCAATAGCACTCACTTTAATCTAATAGCCCAGCCTACGCTGGGCTTTTTTATGTCTGCCCCTCTTTCAAAGCTCTTTAGTGATTTATTTATTTAATCATTTAACTTTAATGAATCATTTTTATAGATTGTATCAATCGCTTTATTTCACACACGGTTTTTAGCCTCCTTACTATACTATTCGCACTGCTTAGTGCATTCAGGCTCATTTAACAACAACTTGAATGAAGTTTTAGCTTACTGTTTTTAAATGAGTAGACCCTATTTTTAATACGCTTTGTATATAACGAAATTCGTTAACTTTAAGGAAGCTGACAATGAAAAACCGATCGTTTACAAAAAAAGCGCTTGTTGGATTTATAAGTATGGCACTTATGTCTGGCTCTGCTTTTAGTCAAGAAAAACCACAAATGTCTAAGCCACAAGGTGCTGTAGGCATGGGTGAGGCAAAAATGGGTGCAACCAGAACCAACCAATTTTGGTGGCCAGATCAACTTAACCTATCTCCTCTTCGCGATCATGATCTACGTTCAAACCCTTACGGTAGTGACTTTAATTATGCAGAGGCATTTAACAGCCTAGATTTAGACACTGTAAAAAGTGATATCGACGCTCTGCTAACCCAATCTCAAGATTGGTGGCCGGCAGATTTTGGTAACTATGGCCCATTTTTTATTCGTATGACTTGGCACAGTGCAGGTACCTATCGTACGCTTGATGGCCGTGGTGGCGCTGGCGGTGGTCAACAACGTTTTGAACCGCTTAATAGCTGGCCAGATAACGTAAGCTTGGATAAAGCGCGCCGTTTACTTTGGCCAATTAAACAAAAATACGGTGAAGCCCTTTCATGGTCAGACTTAATCGTATTAGCGGGTAACGTTGCCTTAGAAAACATGGGATTTGAAACCTATGGTTTTGCTGGAGGCCGTACTGACGATTGGGAACCAGATATGGTTTACTGGGGTCCTGAAGTAGAAATGCTTGCCAGCGACCGTGAAGATGCCAGCGGCAAACTAGAACGTCCGTTAGGTGCAACTCACATGGGTTTAATTTATGTAAACCCAGAAGGGCCTAAAGGGGTTCCTGATCCTATTGGCTCAGCTAAAAATATTCGTGTTGCGTTTTCTCGCATGGCGATGAACGATGAAGAAACCCTAGCACTTATCGCCGGTGGTCACACTTTTGGTAAAATGCATGGTGCGCACAAACCTAAAGACTGTGTAGGTGCAGAGCCTGCTGCAGCAGGTATTGAAGAGCAAGGTTTAGGCTGGAAAAACAAATGTGGTAAAGGTCACTCTGAAGATACCGTATCTAGTGGTTTAGAAGGCGCATGGACACAAGCACCTACTCGCTGGTCATCATTATACTTAAGCAACCTACTTAACTTTGAGTGGAAACAAACTCGCAGTCCTGCTGGCGCTATTCAGTGGATCCCAACAGATGAATCATTACATAAGTCAGTACCTGATGCGCACGTTAAAGGTAAATTTAACCCACCGGTAATGACCACTGCCGATTTAGCGTTAAAATTTGATCCTGAATATCGCAAAATTGCTGAACGCTTTTTAAATGACCCAAAAGAGTATCAACTTGCATTTGCTAAAGCATGGTACAAATTAACTCACAGAGATATGGGACCACCACGTAACTTTTTAGGTAAAGAAGTACCAAAAGAAGACTTAATTTGGCAAGACCCTATTTCAGCAGAGACTAAATCAAATATTGATGCTGGTGCAGTAAAAGAGCTGAAAGCTGCTATTTTAGACTCGAACCTAAGTGTACCTGAGTTAGTACGTGTGGCATGGGCATCGGCTGCCAGTTACCGTGATTCAGATATGCGTGGCGGAGCCAATGGCGCACGTATTGCGCTAGCACCACAAAAAGATTGGACAGTAAATAATCCAGCAGAAACCACAAAGGTACTTAAAGTATTAAAAGCGATTCAAGCTGACTTTAACGACAGCTTATTTAGCAAAAGCCATGTATCGCTTGCTGATTTAATTGTGCTTGGTGGTAATGCAGCGATTGAAAAAGCAGCCAAAGATGCAGGCTACTCAGTAGACGTGCCGTTTAATGCTGGCCGTGGCGATGCTACACAAGCACAAACTGACGTTAATGCATTTAGCTTATTAGAGTTGCCTGCCGATGGTTTTAGAAACTACTTTGATGCAGAGAAAAGCTATAAATCACCAACTGAAATGCTGATTGATAAAGCGGATCAGCTTGACCTAACAGTCCCTGAAATGACTGTATTAGTCGGTGGCTTACGCTCACTTGATGCAAACTATAAAGGCACTGACTACGGCGTATTTACTGACAAGCCTGGCACTCTAAATAACGATTTCTTCGTTAACTTGTTAGATATGTCGACGGTATGGAAAAAATCGTCTGATGCTGGCATTTATCAAGGCTTTGATCGTCAATCAGGTGAGCAAAAGTACACTGCTACTTCGGTTGATCTGATTTTTGGTTCAAATTCAGAACTACGTGCAGTTGCTGAGGTGTATGCTTTTGATACATCAAAACAAAAGTTTGTAGAAGACTTTGTTAAAGCATGGACTAAAGTAATGAATTTAGACCGTTAATAACCATTAAGTAACACAACCACAGCGCTGCAATTAATTGCAGCGCTTTTTTATTACTAAGCTACTTTAAAGCAAGTACTCGATCACGTAAGTCATCGGCACTCACATTTTCAGACGCAACCGGCTCACCAATCGCTACGCTTACCAACGACCATTTGGGTCTAGGTAGTCGCCATTTAGTTTTTCGACTAAACATACTGCCCCATAATCCATCTAAATGAACTGGGATAACAGGCACAGGCGTGCGCTGAATTATTTTTTCAATACCACGGCGAAACACATCAACTTCGCCATCACCACTGAGCTTTCCTTCAGGAAAAATACCCACCAGCTCACCACGTTCCAGTGCTTGCGCAATGTCATCAAAAGCTTTATTAAACGCCTTAGGATTTGATTTTTGACTATCAATTGGGATAGCTTTGGCCATTTTAAACAACCAATTAAGTGCAGGTGAATAATAAATAGGTGCAAATACAACAAATCGAATTGGCCTAGGTGACGCGGCTAAAATAAACATCCAATCAACAAAGCTAACATGATTACTTACCACCACCGCAGCTCCTTCATCGGGAATATTGAGCTCGTCTTTAGTGCGCACACGATACATACAAATCGCTAAAATATAGATAATAAAACGTAAGAAAAACTCCGGTACTTTGGTGTATATGTACAGCGATATTAGTAAATTAAGCCCTGCTAATAACAACAGTAATTGTGAAATATCCCAGTGTAATAGCGTTAAAGTAACAATACTTAAAACGGCGCTGCCAACCATAAACAATGCGTTTAATACATTGTTAGCTGCAATTACTCGTGAACGGCTATCGGGGTGAGTACGCTGCTGAATGAGTGCATACAAAGGTACCGTATAAAACCCTGCGGCAATACCAATTCCTGCCATCCAAACAAAATGCCATAGCATATCGCCAGTATTAATTACTTGCTCAAGAGTAAGCTGCAGCTCATTAACTAAACGATAAGATTCAATACCAGGTTCTTGACTTAATAAATATAAAAATAAGGTAATTAACAGTGCACCAAAAGGCACAATACCCAACTCAATACGTGAGCGCGATAGCTTTTCACACAATAAAGATCCTAATGCAATACTCAACGAAAACACCACTAAAGCAGCCGTCACCACCAACTCATCGCCTCCCATTACATGTTTTACGTAGTTAGGGAGCGCCGTTAGTATCACCGCACCAATAAGCCAAAACCAGCTGATCCCTAATACTGACTTACCCACCGACTCGGTTTGTGCGTTAAGCGCATTAAAAACACTTTTGGTTGAAGTAATAGGGTTAATCGATACTTTTAAGTTAGCATCATTGGCTGCACTTTTAGGAATAAATCGACTGCTTAAAAAGCCAATAACTGCAAGGCTTACTATTGCGATACTGATATAAATAGGGCCCGTTGCTTGGGTTATATAATAGGTGCCAAATACCGTGCCCAATAAAATTGCTACAAAAGTACCCGACTCCACCAGTCCATTCGCTTTAGTTAGTTCATTTGGGGCCACATGCTGCGGTAAAATAGAGTACTTAAGCGGTCCAAAAAAAGTGCTTTGTAAACCCATTAAAAATACAGTACCTAACATTAACCAAACCTGCTCGGTTAAAATCGATACTACGCCCACCAGCATAATAGGTATTTCGCAAAACTTTACGATACTGATTAGTTTTGATTTTTCCAACTTTTCTGCAATTTGCCCAGCCATGCCTGAAAATAGAAAAAACGGTAAAATAAATAATCCTGCCGCCAGATTAGAATAAAAGGCACCATCAGCTACCGTAGCAGCCTGAAAAATTAAAATAAGTAGGATTGATTGCTTATAAACATTGTCATTTAAAGCAGAGAAAAACTGCGTCACAAACAGAGGTAAAAACCGTTTACTACCCAGTAAAGCTCCCTGAAATTGTTGTTTATTTTCCTTCATTACGGTCTCTTAAAATTAGCTTCAGGGCTTAGATTACCACTGTGGAAAAGAAATACGAACCCACTTTTTAAGTACGTGCTCAAACATATATTTAAATAAACAAAATAGCTAACCCAATAAAAATGACTAACAAATGAACAATGCGACTAAATCAATCGTATAAGTTGTTTATGAGTTGTAAATAAAACATCTATGTTCTAAACCTAAAAGGTGACTAAAAAAGGAGCATCTTTATGCCAACTACAAACACAATAGACAAAGACACTAAATTCGCACGTTGTTTAGAGTGCAACAAAGTAAATACATTTGCCGCTTTTCATTGGCTTTCGTTAGCGTTTAAAGATATGGCGCGCGCGCCCATGTTGAGTTTAATTTACGGTTTAATCTTCACGCTTATTCCGGTAGCGATTGTTTACTCTGTTGTACTTACCGACAGCCACTTAGCTATTTTACCTGCAACCGTTGCTTTTGCTTTAATCGGTCCGGTATTCGCCGTTGGCCTATACGATGTAGCCTGGGAGCTTGAGAAAGGCCATAAACCTACATTAAGCCATTCATTAAAATCAATGTTTCGTAACCCTGTAGGTGAGTGGGGTTTTGCGGTATTACTCATGGTAATTATGATTATTTGGATGCGCCTAGCTGCAATTGTGCATGCGTTATACCCAAACCATGTAAACCCCACCTTTGAAGAACTTTCTGCGTTTTTAACTATAGGCAGCATTATCGGTGGAATTTTGCTGGTCAGTGTGTTTTCAATTTCTGCATTTACGCCGCAAATTATGATGGAAAGACGCGTTGATATAATGACCGCAGTCGTTTCTTCAATCCACGCAGTTAAAGAAAACTTTGCAGCTATGGTAGTGTGGTCAATTTGTATATTTGTACTAGTAGCGTTGGGCTTTGCTGCAGGTGCCGCTGGATTTATTATTATTATGCCACTACTTAGTTACGCTAGTTGGCATGGATACATTGCTGTTATTAAAACAAAAACACCACGTGGTTATGAATAACATTTACCTGTAGTTTTATCACTTAATTAAATGCTTTTTGGCATTTAATTAAGTGTTGCCTCTTCTCCCTCAGTTTATAAAATCCGTAAAAACCTTGATCTGAATAAGGTGCAAAGCTTAAAAATAGCGCTAATATAAGCTGATACACCACAGATAATATAAAGGAATAAACATGAGTCAAAACGTTACAGACTTAATGACACCGAACCCATTTTCAGTGAACGTAAAAAGCACTTTACATGACGCACATAATTTAATGAAAGAAAAAAACGTTCGCCATATTCCTGTTATTGACGAAGACGGCGCATTTGTCGGTATGCTCACACAAAAAATAATGGTCGCCAAAGTCATGGGGATCATGGCAACGTTTGGTGCTAATGCATTACAACGCAAAGAAAAACTCACAAAAGTAGAAGATATTATGGTGAGTGATTTTATTAGTGTAACCCCAGAGCAGCCGCTATCAGATGTCGTTAAATTTTTTGTAGATAATCGCCACGGTTGCATGCCCGTTGTGAGCGAGCAAGGTCAGCTAGTAGGTATTTTAACGTCTTCTGATTTTGTACGTTTAGCTGCAGCACTGCTCTCGTAAATATTCTTCTTTAATGAAAACTGTATTTAGCTTTGCCAAATGCAGTTTTTACTCACTTAATAGATATATAAAATTAACAGCATAGATAGCTAAGTCACTAACAGCCTGTTATGGTAAACACCCTGCTTTTAATGGTTATTACAAGGTAAGTTTTCATATGGCTAATCAATTAAATGTACTAGGAACTCGCTTACAACTTTGCTGTGGCAACGGTGGCTATACCCGTGAGGGATTTTGCTATGTACCAGATTCAGACTTTGGCAATCATAGTGTATGCGCCATTATGACCGACGAATTTTTGCAGTTTTCCAAGGCGCAAGGCAACGATTTAATTAGCCCTAATCCTTTGTATGATTTTGCTGGTTTAAAAGCTGGCGATAAGTGGTGCTTATGTGCGATTCGTTGGTATCATGCCATTGCTGCGAATGTTGCTCCTCCTGTGGTACTTGAAGCGACAAACCAAAAAGCGCTCGACATTATTCCGCTTGAAGTATTAAAAGCACATCAGTATCCCGGGTAATGATTTGGCGCTCAGCTTGCAACATTAAAGTATTACAACCACCCTTTATGTTTAAAAAATAAATAAGGGGCGAAGCCCGACAGCAACATAATGCCAATTGCAAATGGATAACCCCATTCCCAATGTAACTCTGGCATTATATTAAAATTCATACCATACACACTAGCCACTACTGTAGGCGGTAAGAAAACCACTGAAGCAATAGAGAAAGTTTTGATAATTTGATTTTGTTCAATATTAATAAAGCCCTGCGTTGAATCCATCAAAAAGTTTATTTTATCAAACAGAAAGGTACAGTGTGACATTAAGGTTTCTATATCAAGTACGATTTCTCGAAGTGACTCGCGCTCGTCATTTTGCGCGCCTAAACGACGTATTAAAAACGAAATATTGCGTCGAGTATCCATTAAACATAAGCGCACTTTACCATTAGCATCTTCTAAACGAGCTATGCGACCAACCGCTTCTTCTAGGTCTGAGTTATCTTCTTCAAGTACATATGCGCTAAGCTTCTCTAATTGATGATGCATGTCTTCAAGCATATCAGCATGGTTTTCAACTTTTTGATCAAATAAAGTAATTAATAACTGTTTTGCCGTATCACATGCCACCTGACCTTTGCGCGCTCTTAAGCGCAATAGTCTAAAGTCAGCCAGTTCTTCATCACGAATAGTAAGTAAGCAATTGTTTTGCAACAAACAAGCTACAGTCACAGTATTGAACCGTCCTTCGTTAGGTGACATAAACAATGCATGTACATGCAAACCTTCGCTATCGATAAAGCACCTTGACGACGTTTCAATCTCTTCTACATCGACCGAATCAGGAAAAGTTATATTGAGCGTTTTTGCAAGCGCATTTTGCTCCTGCGGTGTTGGATTAATAGTATCAATCCAATGTGCATTCCTTATGGATACTTCAACAGGAGTATCGGGCAACGGCTCTAACTCTTTGATCACTCCTTGCTCGATGGAAAAAAACCTCAGCATACACTTCTCCTTTAATAGATCTTTGGGTTGAGTATATGTAACAGATCATTAATCAACAATGATAATACCTCCATTAGAACAACTATAAAGAGCAAGCTATTTGCTAACAATTTTTAGCACTTCGATTTTGCAGAATTTACAAAAAAGTGCATATTTTTCATACTCTTTTAGCTAAACACTCCTTAAAAATTTATTAAATAAAAATTAAACTTTTAAATTTCAATTACTTAAATTAAATAATCTATCGGCATGCCCATTGCTTCTATTAGTACAAGACGTGTTCGTTATCGCAATTAAAACACTCACTTGAGTAAAGCGAACACTATTTTAAAATAGCAGGAGGAATAATGAGTAACAGTAATAATGCAAACAAAGTCGCTGAATTTACCGCTCCCGGTGTAGAAAACGAATCAGCAAATAAAGCAATATCTGTTCTAGAAGATCGCATGGTAGCGCTAATTGATTTACAGCTAACTTTAAAACATATTCATTGGAATGTAGTAGGTCCAAACTTTATTGGCGTACATGAAATGCTAGATCCACAAGTTGAAACCGTGCGTGAAATGACCGACACCATAGCAGAACGTATTGCCACTTTAGGCGGCGTTCCGGTTGGTACACCAAAATCGATTGTTGATCGTCGTACATGGGAAGATTACGCTATCGGCAAAGGCTTGGTAACCGAGCACTTAGCTGCATTAGATAAAGTATATAACGGCGTTAACGGTGATCACCGTAAAGCTATTGAGTCACTCGGTGAGCTTGATCCGGTATCTGAAGATATGATCATTGCGCAACTTGCAGAGCTTGAGCAATATCAGTGGTTTGTGCGTGCCCATATAGAATCATCTACGGGTCAATTGAACAGTTAATATTTTAGATAAACGTTTAGTTTACGAAGCCCAGCAAGTTGCTGGGCTTTTTCATGCTTGTAATGTTTCATTCCATCATTAATTATTATTCAACTCTTTAGTTATTCTCCTTGAGCATATATGCACAACAATTAGGCTATTCGCCACTCTTTGACTACACTCAAATTAGGCTATTTCTTAAAAAAAGCATTTGTTGACGCAAATGAGTTTGCGTTAGTAATGCGTAAAATTAATTTGAGAATACAGGAGCTCTAATGAAATACACTCTACTAATCGTGTGTTTAATTGCACTCACAGGCTGTGATAAAGGAGTTGATTCTCCACGAGGTTTTAGCTTGCCAGAGGGGAATGCAGAACAAGGTAAAGCCGTGTTTTTAAAATATAAGTGCTTGGCATGTCACACCCTTGCAGGCGTTGAAGATATCAGCGTAACAAAACATGACGATATTTCTATTAAGCTAGGAGGTAATAAAACCAAAATAATTACTTATGCTGAGCTGGTCACGTCAGTAATAAACCCCTCACATCGGTTTTCTAGGCCTTATAGACCCGACGCCAGAAATGAAGATGGCAGCTCAAAAATGACGGTATTTAACGATACCATGACCGTATCTGAACTCACCGACTTAGTCACTTTTTTACAACCAAACTATAAACTTATTCCGTACCACAGAACTAATTACCAACTTTACTCTCACTACAAGTAAATATTGATAGCAAAAAAACCGTTGTTAAGCAACGGTTTTTTTATGCGTTTTATCTACTCGGCATTTACCATATCTTCAAACTTCATACCGGTCAGCTTGGTCAGCACTTTAATCACATAAATAAAAATTCCAATCAGCATTATCATAGATGGAATCGCGATCACTGGATAACTCAATAGCGTCATTTCACCAAGTTGCTCGTTAAATTCCACGCTACCTGCTGGGCTAGTAACAATCCATTTAGCTAAAAGGTAATTCATCGTTGATGAAAACACAAAGGTCAGCGCTAATAAGTAATTTGCGTTAGTAATTTTTTGTTTAAAACTTTGCGTATTGCCGTGCTCATCAAGGGCATCGTAAATAGTGTCTAACTTAAATAAAAGTGAGTTTAATAAGAGCTTGGCTAGCAAGGGTTTACCAAAAAAGCCCGACATCAGCACGGTAAAACCAATGATTGCTGGTATAGCCGCTTCTTTAATTGCTAACCACTCAACATTAAGCTCAAACAGCGCAATACCACCGGTAAGCAAAGTACTTAAAAAGCCCAAAAGTGAAATAAAATTTAATGAGCCCGCTTTTATAAAATCATAAATACCGTAACTAATAGGGAATATAAGCGCCACAATTAAGCCAATCACGCTGCCTAAATATTCAGGCCCTGAAAATTTCATTAAAATGACTGAAGGTATGATGATATTAAATACGATTTCGATAAGCGGATTATTCTTTTTACGCTTATTTATAGCTTGATTATCACTGGTCATTTTTAATTCCAAAAAATATTACTGCTGCCATTAGCTCCTCTCTAAAGAGTAAGTAATGCTGAAAATTATCTTTATGCATAATACCCGCAATACACTCGCTATTCTAGCATCGCACTTAACCGTCCGATTTTTTAGATCGCTATTTTATCCAAAGCTATTTTTATCAATAAATAATTTATCGACCGCTCTATATTCTTATACTGAGTGTTCATTATTACAGAGCACATTTTTTACAGCTTGGAAAACCTTCATGCTTGCTCTAGTATCTAGTTGTCTTAGCTCATAATTTGCATCTTAATGAAATCATTTCCATCACTGTATTTTGCCAATTTATTTTTAATTATTGGTACCGGCTTACTTACAACCTATTTAGCCCTTTACTTAGGTAAACAAGGCACGTCTACGTTTTGGATAGGCCTAATGACCTCGTGTTATTACCTTGGCTTATTACTGGGTTCAAAACTTGGCTATCATTTAATTAAATCGGTGGGTCACATCAGAACCTTTGCCGCAAGTACCGCTGCAGTGACAGCCTGTGTGGCCGCACACGGAGTAAGCGACAATCTATATATATGGTTAGGCCTTAGGCTTTTTGTTGGCTTAGGGATGATGTGTAATTACATGGTGCTAGAAAGCTGGCTAAACGAACAATCAGCGCCTGAGTCTCGCGGGCGAGTCTTCTCTTTTTATATGATCACCTCTTACTTAGGCATGATTTTAGGCCAACTAGCGCTCGCACAATTTCCTGAGCTAGGGTATGCACCGCTATTTTTAGTATGCATGGCGTTGGCTATCGGTATTATTCCAATTTCTATCACTCGTAGAATTCACCCAAAACCGTTAAAGCCGATAAAAATGAGCCTGTTTGATTACGCTAAAAAAGTGCCACAGTCGCTTACTGCGGTGCACTTTGCAGGCATTATCAATGGTAGTTTTTATGGCCTAGCGCCTATATTTGCTAAGCTATCTGGCTTTGGTGCCGCAGAAATTGCTATTTTTATGTCGGTGACTATTTTTGCTGGTTTGCTAGCCCAGTGGCCAATGGGGATGCTCTCTGATCGCGTTCGTCGTAGCGTATTAATTCGAACTAATGCAGCAGCTATCGGTGTTGTAAGTTTGGCATTGTTTTTATTGCCTACTTCACAACTAACAGCTTACATACTCACTTTTATCTTTGGTTTATTTGCGTTTACTTTATATCCGCTTTGTTCGGCGCTAGCTAATTCGCGTGTTGAGGACGAAGAGCGCGTAGGCGTATCATCTGCATTATTAGTCGCTTTTGGCGCCGGTGCAGCAATAGGCTCAACAGTTAACGCACAGCTGATGACCTACTTTGGTCACCAAGCATTGTATGCGTCAATTTCGCTATTAACCGTGGCTATGTACTTATTACTCACGTTTATTAATTCTAAACAAAAAGTAGAGCAGCCTGAACCCAGTGATTATGTGGTCGGTACATCCGATGTTACCAACTCCCCACTGGCAGCTACGATGGATCCGCGCATTGAAGAAACTACCGCGCAAGATCAAATGTTGGTAGTAGATGAAGATGATGATGATGAATTTTTTGAGCATCCCCAAGGGGAGCTGTTTAAAGATCTTCACGAAGATGACGTGAAAAATTAACTTTTACTGCTTTAAAGGCTTTCAAAACAAGCCAAGCAAACATCAATTAAGGGAGTAATTATACTCCCTTAATTGTTTTAGCTTTTAAGCAAACCCTGTTTCAATATCTCGAAAAGTCCACTTCCCATTTGGATCTGCAATATCAATTAACTCACATGCCTTTTTATTCCATGCAGCCAAGCAAGTAATGTAGTTTGTTAGTTGGTGATATGCACGATCAGGAGCGTCAGGGCGAATTCTCGACATAGTAAACCCTGAATAAGTAGCACCACTACCCACCCAGCTCACAATTGAAGAAGCAACACTGCCACCAGGAACAGCAAAACCAACAGTTGTAGTAACAAGGCCTAAAATAGTTGCTGCTTTCTCAACACTATTACCTGTTTTCATAATATCTTCGTTTATCACTGGGTGTAATAAGGCTAATAAGTTGATTGCTTGGGGCTGATTTGAAGCAATAGCAACATCGTTAGATGTTTTTGCAACACTACCAGGTGCTGAAGCTCCCCCACGCATAGCTGGAAGTAAGCTATTAAAAGATTTTTGACTATTATTACTGGTAGAAAAAACAACGGACTGTGTCGTTAAGCCACCGGCTTTAACACGCTTTTGATCCCTAGGTGTTACAGTAGATTTATAGGTACGTTGTAAGCGGCGATAAACCGCAGCACTGCACTGTGTCATTTGGATTGCCAAAGCGGCTTGCTCTTTGAAAGCCCGCCCAATAGCGCGCTCAGAAAGTTGAGTTAGTTGCGCTTTTTTCTTCAGCACATTTTGACCAATGATAATATCCACAAAAATATCCTTATTTATTATATGATAAGGCCGATTCTAGCATAATGCTAAGCAGAGATAACAGCTCAAAAAGAAAAACCTCATTGGCTTATCTGTGGCTTAAGATCGTTTAAATCTAAATGGATAGTCATTTCAAAATTATCAGGCTGCACAGCAACATCACTCAAACCTGTTCTCGCAAAATAATCTTCAAAGTCTTGCTGATATTTAGCCGAAAACTGCGTATACGCGATAATAAACAAACTTAGCTTTTTAGCTATTATTGGATAGGTAACGGCAAGTTCCCGCAGTTTTTCAGGTTCAGCAAAGACAAATTCAGCATAAATATTAAAGTCGTTCTCAATATTAGTTTTACTATATTTAGATAAAAACAATTAAATTTTAAAACTATTTAACCCCTTTTCTATTTTTCAGCCGTTATAGCTCTGAAACAACATAATAAGTTAATTTGGAGCGGCTTATGCACACACTTGAATTTCCTAAAAACCCCATGTTCAAAACATCAACAGCTGTTATTGGCGGTGCTGTGATGACCTTCATCGCATTTGCCTTTATGCAATACTTAATTAGTGGCGAACAAAGAGCACCTATAAAATTGGGTGATGATATCACTGTTGAGATTTTTCAAGCACCAGAAGATAAACAAACCACGCATATTAAAAGAATACCGCCACCACCCACACCTAAAGTGCCGCCTAAAGCACCACCACGTGTAACACCTAGCAATGAGCCAATAACAGCAATAAGCACAGCACCACCCATAGTAATTGACGGATTTGGTAACGATATGAAGCAAGCACTGACCCGCCCTACGGGAGATGCTTCACCCATTGTGCGCATAAATCCAAAGTACCCAACTAGCGCAGCTCGTGATGGTATAGAAGGCTGGGTGCAACTTAGCTTTAATATTTCACCCACTGGTGAAGTGATTGATGCCACGATAGTAAATTCCGAGCCAAAACGCATATTTGATCGCGAAGCGCTTCGCGCAATTAAACGCTGGAAATATCGTCCAAAAGTAATTGAAGGTGTGGCACAATTACAAACAGGTCAAACCGTACAGCTTGATTTTAAATTAGACAGTTCGCAGTAAAGGAATAAGCGCCTATGCTATTGAGTATTAAGTCATGGTTATTTGAAGCGCCAAGCAAAGACTGCATGGCGCGGTATGCAAAAAGTGGCGACAACCGCCATTTAGAGCAGCTTATTGCCTTATACAGTAACGATTTATATCACTACCTAGTTACCCAGTCTAATACACATTTAGCATACGACGTAAGCCAACAAACATGGCTAAAGGTTATTGAAAAGCGCCACCTTTACCAAGCACAAACCACGCCCAAAGCCTGGTTATTTAAACTCGCACGCAACACCCTAATAGACGAATACCGTAAACAGCAACACTTTGTCGAGCTTGACGAAAACAGCCAACTACCAGCGCAAAATAACAATCAAAATGAATTAACAAATAGTGACTCACACATAGGCGACACACACATAAGTTATGAAGCGTTTAATGCTGCGCTCAAGCAACTTAGCTTTGTGCAGCGCGAAGCCATCACCTTACAACAAGAAGGCTTTAGCCTTGCCGATATAGAACTTATAACGCAAAGCAACGCCCAAACCATAAAAACAAGGCTACGCTACGCCAAACAAAACCTAAAACAATTATTAGGAGATTATAATGAACAAGCCTGATGAGCAGTTTGATGAAAAGCTCACACAACATTATAACGAGCGTAAAGCACGCACCAGACTTTCGCACGCTCAGCAACAGGCGTTAAAACATAGCGTAATCCAAAAACAACCTAAAAAGCTTGGCTTTGCCCTACAACTCACAAGCCTTACCTGCGCATTGGGCTTACTGGCTTTTATAGTGCTCGACAGTAACAACGTGATAAATACTGCCCCTAAAACCGTATTAAACACCATAGACATACACGACTACTCGTTTATAACAACGCATGAAATAGATCAAACAGGTAGCTACGCAAGCACCATAACGCAACAAAAACGCGCGCTCGACACCCAATTAGCAAACGACTTACGCCGCCATCAACAACACCAAATAGAATACGGCACGCTCGTAAAGGTCGACAACGACTGGTACATAGCCAGCTGCAATGACGAGGTACTCGTACAAATTAAGCAGTCACTGCTCAGTGATTTAAAAGGAAAACATGCAGTTGAAAGTAATATAAATACGGGTGACATACTCGCTATGGCACATAACGGCAAAGGGCAGATTATAGGGCTTAAACATGCAGGGGTTGGAGCCAAGCAGTGTAGGGCTTAATTTTTAATTAACTTAACCTGAAACTTAACTCAAATCTAAATACTTAAATGGAACTAAAGAAATGGAATTAAATTACATCATAGAAATAAGCAAAATAGTTGCGGTACTGTTTACTGGATTCTCATTTCTTTTTGGCATTTATATTTATATGATTAACTCAAAAAAAGAAAGAGTAAAATCAACTCTAGAATATTGGGGAAAGTTTTATCAAGAGATTATCCCATTCATTACTGCCTTTAATACACAGTATTCAGGTAAGCTCCATGCCAAAGAAATCAGGGAAATGGATAACCTACCTGATACAAAAAATACACTTCATAACATTCTTAATAAATATGAGCAGTTAGCTATAGGAATTGACTTAAAAGCATATGAAATAAAAGCTTTAAACTTATTATCTGGCCAAGAGATAATAAGTAGCTTTCATCGATACGAAGGATATATATTTCATAGACGTATTCAAAAGAACAACCCTCAAATATGGTCTCAATTCGAGGAGTTAACAAAAAACCTAATAAAGCTGCGAAATTCAAATAACTTTTAATTCGTTAAATACAAAAGTAAAACATTGAAGATTGAAGGCTTGAGAGAGTTTAAATGAAAAAAATACTATTCCTATTATTAACCTTAATATTTGTATCTGCCTGCGATTTTCAACAAAGCGAGCCTGAGATACCGAATAAGCCCAGTGGAGTACCAGATAAAGCATTTTGGGTCGGTGGTTTAGACGGCGGTGTATTTGTCTTAATAGAAAAGAATAAAAATTTAGAAGCAAATGAATATCTAGGTGAAATATATTTTGTATCCGGAGATATAGCGTACAAAGGAAAAATGAGTATTTTCCCAAAAGATAATTCCATTATAGATTATATGAACCCTAGAACTTACCAAGGCTGGGATGGAGATACCTTGTATGTTGTAGGGAATAAGCAACTCAATGTTCAAGAGTAAGCCAATAAAAAAGCCTGCATATTTGCAGGCTTTAAACTCACTCACTTTGTTGGGTTTCGCTACGCTCAACCCAACCTACAAAACAATTAAGCTCGTTACTAAGTAAGCAACAAACGTTAGGCCGCCGCCAACTAATGCATAGGGTAACTGGGTTTTAACGTGGGTGAGTAAATCACAACCTGAGGCAATGGCTGATACTGCGCTGGTGTCGGATATAGGGGAACAATGATCGCCAAATATCCCGCCGCCTAAAATAGCGCCTACCACCAGCGATGGCGGTAAACCAAGCGCTTGAATAAGCGGTACGCCAATGGGGATAAGTATGGCAAATGTGCCCCAAGATGTACCTGTAGTAAACGACATAACCGCACCGGTTAAAAATAGCACTGGCACTATTAAATATATCGGTAAGTAATCGCCAACCAAAGATGCCACAAACACGCCTGTACCTAGCTCTTTTAAGCTTGCGCCCAAGGTCAGCGAGAGCAATACAATACTTACCAGTGGGAGTAATTCGCCCATGCCTTTAAAGCCGGTATCAACAAGTTGGTGGTGGGTAAACTGGCGCGAACCAATCATTAAGCAATAGGCCACAACAATAGCCAGTACCGTGGCATACAATACCGATTTTGAACCACTGCCCTCGGCAAGTACGCCGTTACCAGTGTAAAACATAAAGCCAACCATACTAACAATTAACGTTAACAGTGGCACTAGCATAAAGCGTGCTTTAGAACCTGTTACTTCTTCTTTTAGTTCGGTTGTTTGTAGCTCTAGTTTTTGCTCGGCTACTTTCATTGGGCCATGTACTTTATCGAACGCAATGGTATAAAAAACAATAACTAGGGTGATTATGGCGTAAAAGTTATAGCCTACGCTGCCCCACAATACCGATACCGCCGACTCGCCTAATTCGTAATTACCTAACAAGCCCAGTACAAATGCACCCCAGCCATTTAATAATATTAAAATACACACAGGGGCGCTGGTGCTATCGATTATGTAAGCTAAACGCGCGCGGCTCATTTTAAATTTGTCGAACAGGCCACGAGATAAAATACCTGAGGTAAGCACACTTAAGTTTGACTCTATAAATACCGCAACGCCGGTAAACATAGTTAAAAAGCCCACTTGGCGCTTACTTTTCGCAACGCCTTTGTTCATTAGTAAATTAACGGTAGCAGCAACACCGCCCGATTCGCGAATATAGGCAAGTAAGGCGCCTATTAAAATACTAAAGATGAGTATACGGGTATTACCGGGAGAACTGGCCACAGCAACTATGCGCTCAATGCTATTTAAAAACGTAGTAAATACGCTATTTCCTTCACCTTGTAATGCGAGTAAAAATTCCGATGAAATTACCGCAACAAGCAGCGCCATAATGACTTCTTTGCGCCAAAACACAATAATAATGGCAATCAGCGGTGGCAAAATAGAATACCAATGCATAAACAAACCTTTTTAATTTTTATAATAAACGCGGCTTTAACAGCCTTGGTTAGTTAATAGTAAGCAGTTAACTTAATAGATTTACACCATTAAGTCACTCACTGAGTTTACTGATTTAACAGCGCCTCATAAATTAATGAAACAATAGAACCATATTGAGCTGTTTCAAAGTTTTTACCTACAAACTGATAACGTTTTTCACTACCTTTAATTGGTGAATGGCGTGCATTGGTAAGCAAAACAATAGCTAAATCGTAAGCGGGATCAATCACAGTTACTGTGCCAGTCCAACCTGTGTGTCCATAAGCTTGTGGGCTGGCATATGGGCCAAAGTGCCAGCGCCGCGCTTGATTATTTCCTGCAAGACGAAAACCTAAGCCGTAGGTTTCATCGGTACTTTGTGGGGTTAAAAACTGCGCCAAACTACTGGCATTAAAAATTTGCTTATCGCCGTAACCGCCCTTGTTGAGCAACACTTGGCATAAAACGGCTAAATCGGGGGCATTACTAAATAGTCCGGCATGGCCTGCTACACCATCAAGTGAATAAAAAGCACGCTCATCATGTACCTGCCCTTGCAGTACATTGGTGCGAATATTATCAAAATGAATACGGCCATCGCGGGTATTTCCACTTAGCTCCGTTGCGGCAAATTGCTGACGTTTAAAGCCTTTTTTAAGCGGGTTAAATAAGGTGTTATTGAGCTTTAAAGGCGCGTAAATATGCTGCTCTAGGTATTCGTCGAGCGGTTGGCCGCTAATACGCTCAATTAAAACACCTAAAATCATGTAATCAATATCAGAGTAAACATGCTGGGCGCTTGGCTCGCTAGCTAGTGGCACGCTGGTGAGCAGTAATTGTTTGGTGGTGTCGCTGGCTTGTGAAAAAAACGCCTCGCCATAGCGGGTATCTTTTCGATGAAAGTCGAACACTGGCGGATAACCGGCTTTATGAGTGAGTAAATCTTTAACTTGGCGCAGCTCTCGTCCATCGCCTTGGTATTCTGTTAGGTAATCACTCACTCTGTTATTTATATTTAATCGCCCTTCGCTCACAAGCTTCATTAGTGCAAAGTTAGTGGCAAATATCTTTGTGTTTGAGGCTAAATCAAAGAGTGTATTTGTTTGCATAGGCTCTGGGCGTAACAACATTAAGTCATTTTGCTGATATTGCTTGGCATCACCATAAGCGGTTAATTTTAATATCTTACCCGCTTTAACAATCGCTAGTACCGCACCAGGAAAGCCCGCACTTACATCTTTTTCTATTAGCTTATCTACCGCACTAAAATCAATGGTTTTAGCCGCTGAGCTATTTAGAGTAGCAAAGGCAAATCGCAGCGTTAAACTGCCGTCAGCAGGTTGAATGTTATCAATCTTAAAAGTGTTAACTCCATTGTGAGTGTACTGCCCTAAATTAAAGGCATACTCAGTATTTTTTTGCAGGGTATCAAGCGCTAACTTTTTATTATTAATATAAATATCGGCACTTAAGGCGCTTTCATTTTGTAGTAATAATTGCCCGCGCCCTTTATACGCTTTAAAGGTCCCACGATTATTTACATATTCTCGGCTACTGGGGTTGGACTCAGGAAAGGTAGCAATAACTTGCGCATTAGCGAGGCTCTGTATTTGATTAGGAATAAACGGGCGCTGAGATTTAATTGCACTGCTTGCGCCACTGCAACCGGTAATAATAAAGCAAAGCGCAATAGTCAGTGCGTTAAAAAAAGTATGCTTTGCTAACACGGAAAAATTTAAATACACACTCATTCCTTTATTGGTAGAGCAAATAAGGCGCTCTTTGCTGTTTAAATTGCTCGAGCCCGGCTTGCCAACTTTGTTTAATCTCCTCAGCTGAGTGCCCTGCTTCTATGGCAAGTCTTAATTTATCAGTTCCTGCGAGCTTATCCATAAAGTCGGCACGTTCAAAAAACGGCTGTTTAGCCTGAGTCAGTTGCTGGTAAGCATTAATTAAATAATTTAAGTTTAAACCGACGGTATCACTATGGCGTAAATCAATCCCTTTCACCATCTGGTTTTTAAATTTAGGATTAAGCGCTGCGCCTTTTATTGAACGCGGGGTAAAGCTAAAGTCCCCAAGTGCTACTGGTGAATAACCAATAACCTGAAAGGCAAAATCAGTTCCTCTACCTATGCTAACAGGGGTTGCCTCAAAAAAGCACAACGAGGGATAAAGCGCTATTGATTGATCGTTGGGTAAATTAGGGCTTGGCTTTACCGGCAAACTGTATGGCGTTGTGCGGGTATAGCCTGCAACAGGGATCACGTTTAGCTTTAAATCATGAGCTTGATTGATCCAGCCCTCGCCTTTGATCATTTTAGCTAGCTCGCCTACCGTCATACCGTGTAATACAGGGATTGGGTGCATACCCACAAACGATTTAAACTGCGGCTCTAAAATTGGCCCGTCAATGTGGCTAATATTAGGATTTGGCCTATCAAGTACTATAAATTCAACACCTTGTTCAGCCGCAGCCTCCATCATGTAATGCATAGAGCTAATGTAAGTATAAAAACGTACGCCCACATCTTGAATATCAAAAATAATGATATCAACATCGCTAAGCACCTTGGCGCTTGGTTTTTTGTTTTTACCGTAAATAGAAATCAGTGGAATACCGGTTTTGCTATCAACGGCGTTTTTAACATGTGCTCCCGCATCATGATCGCCTCGAAAGCCATGCTCAGGTGCAAAAATTTTAGTGATGTTGATGTTTTTAGCCAGCAAGCTATCAACCAGATGTGTTTGACCCACGACAGAAGTTTGATTAACCACCAGCCCTACACGTTTATTTTTTAATTGCGGTAAGTACAAAGCAAATTGCTCTGCACCAACGGCGATTGCATGTTTAGCCTCATTTGCATGTGTAGCAACAGTAAAAAGTGCGCTTAAAATAAATAAGAATGTAAAAAATACGGTTTTAAACATACAGCAAGATCCTTTTAAACAAGACGTTCAAAATAACACAGCCGAGTTTAAAGAGCAGCTTAGGTTTTAGGTTTTAGGTTTTAGGTTTTAGGTTTTAGGAATGAGAAGCTGCGCTGCTAATATAAGCAAGTTCTTTGTATATTTAAGTTTTTAAAGCCGTTATTCACAAAGAGGTTAAGAGCCGCTGCGCTTTTAGAGAAGTAATTAAAAATTTATAAGTCAAAAGCAACGTAAGCAAAGCTCTACGTTTACATTAAAAATGTTGGCGGTGGTATTATTTAAAAAACCACCGTTATTGTTTTATTAAGCTTTTTAAATTTTTACTGTACGTTCTACTCACCTTTAGGTTTTTTTCATTATCTAACACTGCCATGTATTCAGAGTTACGTAATGGGTTGAGCTGTTTGATGTGGCTTAAATTAACAATGGTTGATTTATGTATGCGTAAGAAGTCTTCTGGTAAGGTGTTTTTTTCAAGATCTTTTAAACGCGCTCGCATTACATAGGTTTCTATCAGTGTATGAACACACATATAATCGCCAGCGGCGTCGATCCATAAAATATCTTTAAACGGAATTATTTGAATCGGGTTTTTAGCATCTTGGATCACTAAGTTTTCGGCTTCAAATTTATAGTCAGAATTAGCAGAAGCAGCGATTTCGTCGGGGTCATTTTTCACCAATGACTGCTGTACTTCAATGAGCTCGTTTTTACTATTTAGCTTTGCAGTATTAATAACTCTATCAATCGCTTCAGCTAAGCGGTCTAACTTAACGGGTTTAAGTAAGTAATCAAGTGCGCGCACTTCAAATGCTTTAACCGCATGTTGGTGAAATGCAGTAACAAAAATAACCGCTGGGCAGCTTTCTGGCTGAAAATGTTTAATTAACTCAAAGCCTGATTTTGTTGGCATTTCTATATCTAAAAAAACTAAATCTACGTCATGTTTGTTCAGTATATTAATTGCTTCATCAACACTTTGGGCACTGCCAATCACGTCTATTTCGTCAAAAGCTTCCAAACGAATACGTAACCCTTCAATAGCGCTGTATTCATCGTCAACCAGTAAAGTTTTTAATTGAATCATTATTGCAAACCATTAATAGGAAGAGAAATACACAGCCATGCGCCGCCTGTTTTGGCATTGCCTTTTTCAATGTGGTGGCTGTTTCCATAGATTAATTTTAAGCGTTGCTCACAATTAGCTAAGCCTATGCCTCTTTTTGATTTTTTATTGTCGTTAAACCCTTTGCCAGTATCTGCAACTTTAATGAGCAATGCGGTTTTTGTTTTTTCAACATTGATTGTGATCACCATTTTTTGATCTGCTCGCATGCCATGTTTTAAGGCATTTTCGACTAAAGGTTGAATTAATAAAGAAGGGATTAATAAATCGTTGCATGGTTCATCAACGCTTATATTTACTTCTAACCGGTCGGTAAATCGGCATTGCTCTATATCTAAGTAGGTTTTTAATATGGCAATTTCTTCTTTAATCGCTACTTTTTCAAGTGGGTCGGTATACAAGCTATGGCGCAGTAGGTCACATAGTTTTTCGAGCATATTAACAGCCTGCAAACTTTCTTTTTTTAAGATTAAGGTGCAAATGGCATTAATGCTGTTAAACATAAAATGCGGGTTAAGCTGGTATCGTAGCATTTTAAGTTGCGACTCTTTGGCAAGGTGCGTCGCTTCGGCGGCTTTTTGAGTTTGCTCTAAATTATCTAAATAAATTTTAATTGCATAATAAAAAGCAGTCCATGTTGAAAGCATAGTTAACGATGCTGACGTCCAAGTACCAAAGTCAAACCACGACATGGCAAGCCAGCCATTGCCATATAACCATTGCAAAGTGACCCACTTTATTTGTGTCCAAACTAATGTTGCAGTTAACAACAGTATTAAGTGTGATGCGACTTTAGTTTTGAATGCGTGCTTGCTTGAGCAGTTGTAAGCTCTTCTTAAAGCTAGCGTGATCAAAAAACCACATGTTACATCAATGATTAAATGCGGTATGTGTATTGACCACGGCTCTTCGCTGGGTATTTTAATCATCAGCTCAGTTAGCATTGCATATACAATCCAACCACAACTTTGAAATAACCAGAAAAGGTGGCTTCTGGGGTTTTTGGCATTCACATTCGTAGATCCAGTTTTAAAGGCAGCCGATTATCTGTTCTTTGTCGACTGCCATTGAGTGTGGCTAATTTGCGCAACTTAATTTTGAAGCATTATTATCTGGCTTCTTCGTTAAGGTTACATCTGCAATTGCTAAGCGTAAGTTACGACTAGTTACGCGCAGTACATCTGTTATCTCTGCAGATACATCGCCATCATTACAATTTAACGGTATTGCCAAAGTATGCCAGCGTTTATCAGACATTACCTTGTTTAACGATGAAAATTTAATGCTTCTTAAACAATTACTTTCGTTACACATAAGCTGTAATTTAGTGTCTTGCTCAGGCGCTTTATCTAACCGCAGTTTTAATTCAAGATAGGCGTTATTAAATTTGCTATCAAGTAGTTCAGGCTTTAAATAGCTTAGACTCAGCGTTGCATTAGCAAATTGAGATGGCCAACTAAATTGTCTTGCATCTTCTTGATACGACAAGTTCACAGACTGCATGAGCAGACTTTTTTTATCACCACTGGTTGCCGATGAGCCGGTCGTTAAAACGTGTGCTGTTGTGCTATCTGTTAGTTTCCAAGTTAGGTTTTTAGCTAAGCTTCTTACAAACAAAGGCTGGGCATTACTTTTTACGTTCTTTCTAGGCGTGGTTTTTTCACTTAAGGCGGACATATTGATGCTGTCTTGATAAGTTAACCCATAACCATACGCAAACAAGGGATCGTAATTGGCATCACCACGGTTTAAATTAAATTGCTCATCGTATTTTGGCCATGAAAAACTCAGCTTACCGACAAAATCAAACTGAGCATTCCCTTGTCGGTCAGTGAGTAATACATCGGCAACACCTTGGCCTTCAGAACCTGGCAACCATGCAGCAACAAAAGCATCAGATGCATTGAGCTCTTTATTTACCCAAAGCGGGCGGCCACTCAAAAAGACGGTGACAACAGGAATATTATCGGCCTTAAGTTTACGAAGTAATTTGAGAGCCTGTTTAGTTTCAGGCTGAAACTCTAGTCGTTCTATATCTCCAAACCACTCTGCATAAGGTTCTTCACCAATAACTACAATGGCTACGTCTGGCTTGGTTTTATACTCACCAGACTCACTTAAGCTTATTTCACCACCTGCTTTTAAAACGGATGATTGTAATCCTGAGAAAATAGAGGTCGCATTTAAAAAGTCACTGTTGGTGTTGTCAGTGCCTTGCCAAGACACACTCCAACCACCTGCTTGCATATTGATTGCATTAGCGCCTTTGCCGGCAACCAAAATATGGCTAGCTGGGTTTATTGGCAACAGGTTATTGTTGTTTTTTAATAACACTAATGACTTTCTTACCGCTTCTCTTGCCAGCTCTCGATGTTCAGGAGCACCTAACCATTGCGGGTATTGTGACTCAGGACGCGAGGATGGTTTACCCTTTGTAAACACACCCCAGCGAATTTTAGCTCTTAAAAAACGTCTAACAGCATCATCTATTCGTGATTGAGGTATAACACCCGCTTTCACTTGCTCAACAGTATTATGATAAAAGGCTTCAAAATGCTCTGGCACCATGATCACATCAACGCCCGCGTTAATTGCTTGCGCACATTGCTCTAAATCGCAGCCTTCTACAAACTTATGCGCATTCCAATCGCTTACAACAAAGCCATCAAAACCTAACTGGTTTTTAAGTACATCCGTTAATAAATGTTTATCGCCATGTACACGTTTACCATTCCAGCTATTGAAGGATGCCATAACGGATTGCACTCCCTCATTAATCGCTGAAAAGTAACCCGGGCTGTGAATATCTCTTAACCCTTTTTCATCAATTAGCGTATTACCGCGGTCAATACCTCGCTCAGTTCCTCCATCTCCCACAAAGTGCTTAGCGGTGGCAATACGGTTACTGCCTTTTAAAAAGTCAGCGCCTATGTCACCTTGAATACCAGTCACCATGTTACCCGCATAGTATTTAACTAAGTCAGGATCTTCTGAATAGCTTTCATAGGTTCTCCCCCAGCGTTCATCTCTGACAACCGCTACTGTGGGTGCAAAACTCCACTCAATACCCGTGGCCGACACTTCCTTTGCTGTTGCTTGCCCTATACGTTTTATTAAATCGCCATCGCGCGCTGCGCCTAAGCCAATATTGTGCGGAAATAACGTAGCACCATACACATTGCTATGCCCATGCATGGCATCGGTCCCCCACACCGTCGGGATCGCAATACCATCTATAGTCGAATCCATAGAAGCCAGGTACATTTCATCTGCGTATTTTAACCAAGTAGCTTGATCCGCTCGTTTGTTACCATAAGGGGCGGTATTCCCGCCATTTAGATAAGAGCCAAATCCATACTTTTTCATTTGCTCGACAGTTAAATAGCCAATTTCTGGCTGTATCATTTGCGCAACTTTTTGCTCTATAGTCATTGTTTCGAGCAGTTTATCAATCTGTTTTTCAACGGCAGGATCACGCTTAAGTTGTGTGTTCACATAAGGCCAATTAACTTGCTGATTGTCTGCACTCAATACATTTTGGCAGTTGAACATGCCAAAAACAGGCAATAAGCAAAGTAATAATTTAGGGTGTTTTATTTTCGACATTTAAAACCTTCGAGATTAAATACTGTTTTATAAATACGGATTGATTAATTTAGTGTGGAATATATTCAATAAAATCATAATATGCCCACGAAGGGCTGCCGTAGTATTGACCCGGAAAGTAATTTCCTTGAGTCGAGTTGTCACCATTCCACTGGTTAATCATTATTTTTGTTTTATCAATTGGCCACGCATAGCTGGGAATTTCATTATTAGCTATTACGCCATCCCCATTGTCTTTGTACATCACTCTAATTGTTTTCTCGTTTCCTTGTGAGTCGAAGAGATACCAACGAATTGATGAACTAGACCAGTCGAAGCCAATGGTTAATAAGTTTTCTCTGTAATCAAGCCCGAATTGGCTTAAATCAATATCCTCTTCCCAGCTTTGATATGTGCCTCCTTGGGGCTGGTAGATAACATTGGTATGAACGACATTGCCTAAAGAAGGTAATAGTTCGATATCTATCTCTTGCCACGCACGTCCTGGCGAATCCCACCATGAGGTGTAAGTAAAAATAGAAGACACGGTACCGGCGATATTGCCCGACTTAACACTACCTTGTACCTTACCAAAACTATAAAAGTGATTACTTTGCAGCTCAGCACACGCACCTTCTGATAAGGAAAGAGTGATTCCGTGTTGACTTGGATTAATCATTCCTGGAGTAAATTCGCAGCCAAAAGGCGAGCCATTATCGCCACTACGTGCACTCCAAATACGAGTGTCAAATCCCCACGAAAAATCGTCTTTAAAATAGTTAGCGTGTGTGGCGGGTGAAATAACTATAAGGCCAGCAACCAAGGTTGAAATTAGCTTCGTTTTCATTATTAAATTCCTTATTTAATCAAGCACCTCCTACAGTACTCTAGCCTGTAGGAGGATAATTTTTTACTCGGTTATTTAGAATGAAAAACCCGCTCTCATACCGTAGTATCTCGGCATGCCAAAGCTGCCTTTAGGGATCCCTTTGCCAGTATTATTCCAGTATTGAATAGTTTCATCTGAGGCATTATTAACAAACACTTCTGCAAACCAGTTTTGTCCTTGCGGCTCATACTTAATAGAGGCGTTAAATACGGCAAATGCATCGCGGCTATCATCGATATATTTTGTTGCTTTATCTGGCACTTGAAAATCCATGTCATCTAAATGTTTATCAACATTCCATACCGTTGAGTACGATTCATCTTTCCAGCTGGCATTTAGCCATGCGTGAACAAAACCATATTCCCCTAAGTTAAGTGTATGTGTGTAACTTATATTGGCGGTGAACTCAGGGGTCATTGCTAAATTATTCCCCTTAAGATTGGTAGCTAACAGGGTGTTTTCAGGATCTTTTGATTCTTCATAAGAAATATCAAACAGATACTCCGCGTCGTAGTCCCATTTAGTATTCCAATCTTCAGTAACTTTTGCATCAGTCCACGTTACGTAACCACTAATTCGACCATTTGGATACGGCTTCCAGTCAAACTCAAGCTCAATCCCTTTTATTGTTGAACCAGGGACATTTTGTGTGTAATAAGCAATGACAGGTTTGTTTTGAAAATCAAGAACAGGCTCGCCATTACCGTCTAAAACGGGAGAGCCATCTTCATCTTCGACTACAGATAAGCGCTCAACATTACCGATAGAGCCTACAGATGCATATTGCATATCGGTGTAGTCAGTATAGAAAAATGCCGCTTTTAAGTTTAATGAGTTATCAAAAAAGCTCGATTTAGCCCCTAATTCCCAAGTAAGTACTTCTTCTGGATTAAACTTGGTTTCAAAACGAGTAACGTCACCGGTTCTGTCGTTTACCACTTCGTAAACATCACCAATACCACCGGCTTTAAAGCCACTGGCAAGATAGGTATAAACCATGGTTTCAGGTGAAATGTCATAATCTAAACCGACACGAAAATCATGGTGTTTCCAGCTTCCCTTATTGTCGTTTTCAAAGTACGACGCATAAATAGAAGGGTCTTCGTAGTAATCAACAGGAAGGTTATTTAAATCAGTTCTATTTAACCAACCTACGGCGCAGCCATCAGCATTAGAACAGCGATAGGTTTTTCCGCCTTTATCTTCTTTTGTTTCATCACTAAATCGATAGCCAAGTGTTAGGTGTAACTTTTCAGTTAAGTTGTATGTACCTTGACCAAATAATGCGAGGGCATCGGTAGAACGATCGGGTTGATCCCAAAATGCTTTGTCATCCATAGGATTATCGTAATAACCTAAGGTTTTTGTTCTTTCATGAAAGTAATTTATACCTGCAATCCAGATAAAGTCGCCATATTCATCAGATTGTATTTGCAGCTCAGTTGAAAAAGATTCTGCGCCAGTGCCGTCTAAAAAGTAAGTTGCGCCATCCCAAGGGTCTAAACCTACTTCACTATCTTGTGCTGAAGAGCGTTCCATATCTTCATAGCCCAATAACCAGACAAGCGAATATTCATCGTTTATGTCGTAGTTAAGAGTATTTCTTAAGTACGTAATGTCTAAATTAAGCTTACCGGGTACATTTACAACCGCCTGATAAGTATTATCGCTGGGTAAAAAGTTGGTGCAGTCACCACCTAGTTCAGCACTTCTGCCGCGAATTTTATCGCAGTTAACTAAATCTAGGTTGTTGTTGCTATCATTTACATACTTTTGAAAAACAGTGTGGTTTGAAAAATTACCATCTAAAGGCTCCCATAGGGTGCTAACTCTAAATGAATATTCATCTGCATTATTGTAAAAATTGCTTTTATCAGCTGGTGTTAGTGCGCGAACTTTTTGCGCTTCTGGATCTGTGCCAGCGCCATCTATCCACCAGTTTTCTCGTTGGGTAATTGTTTGACCCACACCTTGATAAGAATCTTCAGAGATTACCGGCGCATTAAGAATATCGTCGCTTAAACGTCTTGAGTCATATTGGTTAGGATCGTAATACCCTTCTAAATAAGAATCCCGTTTCAAGCCTTTTCCTGAAAACCTAACGGCAAATTCATCATTAATAGGAATATTTAAAACGGCATCAATATTTTTACTATTAAAGTTTCCCGCTTCGATACTAACGTTGCCATATAAGTCGGTAAACTCTGGCTTTGCTGAAATAACATTGATACTACCCACCGTTGAGTTACGACCAAATAGGGTGCCTTGTGGGCCCCTTAGTGCTTCAACTCTGTCTATGTCATACATCAATGCAAGGGCACCTTGCATACGTGGTGAGTAAATACCATCAAGGTGAACACCCACAGCCGGATCGCCAAGCTCAGTAATATTGGTAGAGCGTACACCTCGCATAGAAATAACCGGCGCAGCTTGATCTGTTGCAGTTGAAATATCTAAGCCAGGAACTAAGTTAGCAATATCCTTAACGCTATTAACACCGTTTCTTTTCAGCTCGGCTTCAGTTAATGCTGTAATGGCGACAGGTGTTTCCATTAGTCTTGTTTTGCGCTTAGTTGCTGTTACCGAAATGATTTCTAATGAAACTGTTTCTTTTTCTGACGCTTGCTTTTTATCCGTAGAAGCTTCTTGAGCATTCAATGGCATTGAACAAGCCAGCGCAACGGCTATTGATAGTGCTGTTTTATTTATTGTGTGCATGTTTGACCTTTTGGATGTGTGTGTAAACGTTAAACTTTGTTACTTTTATTTAACAGTCTTATAGTATCCATACGGCTTATTTTTAATACTAGTCAAATACGCCAAGGCGAGTTAGATATAATACAAACCGAAATTGCTCTCTAATTTATGAAGCCAAAACTAGATAAATCTCGAGTATTTTCTCCGTAGTCTAGCCTTTTGATTCTATTTCAGACATAAAAAATCGGCTTAGTGTCGGCTTATTTATAAAAGCGGTAGAAGCAGGATATCTCTTGTAAGGGTTAACCTGTGACTGCCTGGTTCGTAGCTAGAAGAAGCGGCACATCTCCGTGAGCAAGCAAGCCCTTTGTCTACATTGAAAAGTTGGCGGTGGTATTATTTCTAGACCGTAGCTTACAGACATTTAAATACTCATTGTGATTTTGAACTTCTCATTTGCTCCTCATTCATTTCTCTTTGTGCATTTAGGTTTTTAAGGGCGTTATTCACAAAGAGCTTAAGAGGCGCTGCGCTTTTAGAGAAGTGACTGGATGCAAAATTTAGCGGTGTACATAATTGGGTTTAACTAATATCTGTTAGCTGTCTCAAATTTCAGGCACAAAAAAACCGACTTAATGTCGGCTTATGTATGAAAGTGGTGAGCGCAGGACGTATCTTTTAAGAGTGAACCTCTGACCATCTGGTTCGTAGCTAGCTACTTTCCCATATTCACTTTATTTTAGGCACAAAAAAACCGACTTAATGTCGGCTTATTTATGAAAGTGCTGGGCGAGGACGTATCTTGTAAGAGTGAACCTCTGACAGTCTGGTTCGTAGCTAGCTACTTTGCCAATTTCACTTTATTTTAGGCACAAAAAAACCGACTTTCGTCGGTTTCTTTTCTATTAACTTTTGTAGTAATAGAAAGTGGTGGGCGCAGGAGGATTCGAACCTCCGACCGCCTGGTTCGTAGCCAGGTACTCTATCCAGCTGAGCTATGCGC
>NZ_JALNTM010000064.1:0-662 GCF_023161845.1 Pseudoalteromonas sp. 2CM39R | reverse complement strand
TAAATTGTTCAACTCATGGAGGAGAAGAGCATGGCAACCCCACGTAGAAACTTAATTAGTATTTCAAACACGCCTTACTACCATTGTATTTCACGCTGCGTTCGTCGCGCTTATTTGTGCGGGCAAGATCCACTGACGGGTCGTTCATATGAACATAGGCGGGGTTGGGTTGAAAAGAAACTACTTCAACTTGGTCGGGTATTTTGTATTGATATATGCGCCTACGCGGTTATGAGTAATCACACTCATCTAGTCCTACACATTGATACACCAAAAGCTAAGCGTCTAAATAATAAAGCGATTCTTATTAGATGGCACAAGTTATTCAAAAGTACTTTCCTTTGCCAACGGTTCTTAAATGGCGAATTGCTAACACAAGCTGAGCTCGCTGCGGTTAATATCAGAGTAAATTTATATCGAGAACGGCTCAGCAGTATTAGTTGGTTTATGCGCGTCCTTAATGAGGATATTGCACGAAAAGCGAATCAAGAAGATGAGTGCAAAGGACGGTTCTGGGAAGGTCGCTTTAAATCACAAGCTTTACTTGATGAAGCAGCACTTGCCGCTTGCCTTGCCTATGTCGACTTGAACCCTGTAAGAGCAAAAGCGGCTGATTTACCTGAGCAATCTGACTACACCAGTATTAAATCTAGAATTAATGC
>NZ_JALNTM010000016.1:0-146453 GCF_023161845.1 Pseudoalteromonas sp. 2CM39R | reverse complement strand
ATTAGCGCAGTTTGGTAGCGCACTTGGTTTGGGTCCAAGGGGTCGCAGGTTCAAATCCTGCATCGCCGACCACTTTAAAGATTTATGGTCAAAGAACGATTGGTTTGGGTATATCCAATTCAGTCGCAGGTTTAAATTCTGAATAGCCGACCACTTCTCAATATCTAAATACATCCTTTAATTCAGCTTAATTCTCCTTTGTTATTTTGTTGCGTTCGTTTTTTACGCATTTAAACGCTGATTGCTGCTATATACGCCAAATAATTGCCCCCCAGACTCGACTATCATAAATATTAGGTTATAATGCCGCGTCTATTGTTTAACATAGTGCCCATAGGGGCAAAGCAGCAATGGTATCTCATGGTTACAATGCGCCGTTTTAAGTTGAAATATTCAGCGTTAAAACTTGCTATCACTCATGGAGATCACCTTGTTTGTAAGGAAGGCGAAAAGTCGCCAAAATTGAAGATTGAGGTAAATCATGCAAGTTTCTGTTGAGACGACTCAAGGCCTTGAGCGCCGTCTGACCATCACCGTTCCTGCAGAGAACGTTGAGACTGAAGTAAAAAAACGCTTACAACAACTGTCTAAAACCCAGCGTATCGATGGTTTCCGTCCTGGTAAAGTACCAGCGTCTATCATCAACAAGCGTTACGGTGCTGCAGTACGTCAAGAAGTTGCTGGCGAATTAATGCAACGCAACTACATCGAAGCAATCGTTTCTGAAAAAATTAACCCAGCTGGTTCACCTACTTTCGCTCCTAAAGCGTTAGAAGCTGGTAAAGATTTAGAATTCGATGCAACTTTCGAAGTTTACCCAGAAGTTGAAATCCAAGGTTTAGATAAAATCGCTGTTGAAAAACCAGCTGTATCTGTAACTGACGAAGACCTAGCTAACATGCTAGAAACTCTACGTAAGCAACACGCTTCTTGGGCTGAAGTTGACGCAGCTGCAGGCGAGAACGACCGTGTAACTATCGACTTCGTTGGTTCTATCGAAGGCGAAGAGTTCGAAGGCGGTAAAGCTGAAGACTTCCCACTAGAACTTGGTCAAGGTCGTATGATCCCAGGTTTCGAAGACAACATCGTTGGCAAAAAAGCGGGCGAAGAAGTTGTTGCTGAAGTAACTTTCCCTGAAGAGTACCACGCTGAAAACCTTAAAGGTAAAGCAGCTACTTTCGCAATCACTGTTAAGAAAGTTGAAACTCAAGAGCTTCCTGAGCTTAACGACGAGTTCGCAACTAAATTCGGTGTAGCTGAAGGCGGTGTTGACGCTCTTAAAGAAGAAGTTAAAAAGAACATGACACGTGAGCTTGACCAAGCAGTTAAAGCTAACGTTAAAGATCAAGCTATCAAAGGTCTTTTAGCTAACAACGAAATCGAAGTGCCAAAAGCGCTAGTAGATCAAGAAATTGATGCACTACGTCAGCAAGCTGCACAACGTTTCGGTGGCGACGCTAAAAACATGCCTGAGCTTCCGGCTGAATTATTCCACGAGCAAGCTGTAACTCGCGTTAAGACTGGCCTATTACTAGGTGAAGTAATTAAAGCGAACGAGCTTAAAGTTGACGACGCTAAAGTTGAAGAGTTAATCGCAACTGTAGCTTCTGCATACGAAGATCCAACTGAAGTAGTAGAGTACTACAAATCAAACGATCAGCTTATGCAGCAAATGCGCAATGTAGCGATGGAAGAGCAAGCAGTTGAAACTATCCTAGCTAAAGCAAACGTGACTGACGTTGAAAAAGCATTCGACGACATCATGAATCCACAGCAAGGTGCTTAATAAGTCATTGACTTAAGCTCTCGCTAGCGATTAAATGGCTCGTGTTACCCTGTATTTATACAGCGTACTCGGGCCATTTTAGTTTGTGGTATCAGTTTCAAAAAAACCAACAATACTGATGTTATTTCAGAACTTTTTTCGACTAGGATTGAATTTGTTCTGATAAGTTCCTATATAGTTATAAAGATTGAATAGACAGCTTAATTTACATTAGTATAAATGTGCTTTCCTTATAGTAAGGATGAGTCGCAGCGGATAAGGAATTAAATAAGAATGAATAGCGGTATGATAGACCCTCTAAACGCACTAGTCCCAATGGTTGTTGAACAAACAGCTAAAGGTGAGCGCTCATATGATATTTACTCACGTCTTTTAAAAGAGCGCATTATTTTCTTAACTGGCCAAGTAGAAGATAACATGGCTAATTTGATTCTTGCGCAAATGCTGTTTTTAGAATCAGAAAACCCAGAAAAAGATATTTATCTTTATATTAATTCGCCAGGCGGTTCTGTAACTGCGGGTATGGCAATTTACGATACAATGAATTTTATCAAGCCTGATGTAAGCACAATTTGTGTTGGCCAAGCGGCAAGCATGGGTGCATTCTTGCTATCAGGTGGCGCTAAAGGTAAGCGTTTTTGTTTACCTAACTCACGTGTAATGATCCACCAACCATTAGGTGGCTTCCAAGGTCAGGCATCTGACTTTGAGATCCATGCCCGTGAAATTTTATCAATTAAAGATAAGTTAAACCGTTTAATGGCTGAACATACTGGCCAGCCACTCGATGTGGTTTCTCGTGATACAGACCGTGATAACTTTATGACTGCTAGCGAAGCAGTTGAATACGGCCTAGTTGACTCAGTATTTTCAAGCCGCGATTCGAAGTAATCTGAATAGCTAATAATAACGTATTGTTAGCTATCACCCTTTACTATGCGAAAACTGATATTCTTTGATATAGTTAAACATAGTGAATTAGCAGTAGCCCAGTGCTACTGCCAACGTAATAAATGAGGTAGCTGAATGTCTGACACTCCTACAGACGGCGACAAAAGTAATAAATTGTTATACTGCTCTTTCTGCGGCAAAAGCCAGCACGAAGTTCGCAAACTAATTGCTGGTCCTTCAGTATATATTTGTGATGAATGTGTAGAGCTGTGTAACGATATTATCAGGGAAGAAATCAAAGACATTGCGCCGAAGCATAATGCGTCTGATAAACTGCCTGTGCCGAAAGAAATTCGTGATCACCTAGATGATTACGTGATTGGCCAAGACCACGCGAAAAAAGTGCTGTCGGTTGCGGTATACAATCACTATAAACGTTTACGCAATCAAACAATCAATGCAGATATTGAGCTTGGTAAGAGTAATATTCTATTAATCGGTCCTACAGGTAGTGGTAAAACATTACTTGCTGAAACCATGGCTCGTTTACTTGACGTACCATTCACGATGGCCGATGCAACGACACTAACTGAAGCCGGTTATGTAGGTGAAGACGTTGAAAACATCATTCAAAAGCTACTGCAAAAATGTGATTACGACGTAGAGAAAGCACAACGTGGTATTGTTTACATTGATGAAATCGACAAGATTTCTCGTAAGTCTGACAATCCATCGATCACCCGTGACGTATCGGGCGAAGGTGTACAACAAGCCTTACTTAAGCTAATTGAAGGTACGGTTGCATCTGTGCCACCACAAGGCGGCCGTAAACATCCACAGCAAGAGTTTTTGCAAGTTGATACTTCTAAGATCCTATTTATCTGTGGTGGTGCGTTTGCCGGCCTAGATAAAGTGATTGAACAACGCAGCCATAAAAATACCGGTATTGGTTTTGGTGCTGAAGTTAAGCAATCATCAGGTAGCCGTAGCATAAGTGAAACATTTAAAGATGTTGAACCAGAAGATTTAGTGAAATACGGTTTAATTCCTGAGTTTATTGGTCGTCTTCCGGTTGTTGCGACACTTACAGAGCTAGATGAAGCGGCGCTTATTCAAATCTTAAGCGAACCAAAAAATGCATTAACTAAACAGTTCTCTGCATTGTTTGCGATGGAAGATGTTGAGCTTGAGTTCCGCGAAGATGCACTTAGCGCAATTGCTCATAAAGCAATGGAGCGTAAAACAGGTGCTCGTGGCTTACGTTCAATCGTTGAAGGCGTATTACTTGATACTATGTATGAATTACCTTCGATGGATGATGTTAGCAAAGTGGTTATTGATGAAACCGTTATTAAAGGTGAATCAGACCCAATTTTGATTTACCAAAGCGGTAACCAAGACAAAGCTGCATCAGAATAAAGCTGTAATAGTTTAAAAGTTAAGCAGTTGAACACGAAAAAGGAGCCAAAGGCTCCTTTTTTTATAAATATGTTGAACTTTCCCTTACATATCCCCATATACTTGAGTAATCTTTAAAATAAATGAAGTGCGAAGAGAATATAATGACGCTTGAGAGAACAGATCGAGTCGAAATCCCCGTGTTGGCACTGCGCGATGTAGTGGTTTATCCACACATGGTGATCCCGCTATTTGTTGGTCGTGAAAAATCAATAAAATGCCTAGAAGCGGCGATGGACAAGGACAAACAAATTTTCCTAGTGGCGCAAAAAGACGCCTCTGTTGATGATCCGCAGCAAGATGATATCTACCGTGTTGGCACCATTGCCACAGTACTTCAGTTATTAAAGTTACCTGATGGCACCGTTAAAGTGCTTGTTGAAGGCACACAACGTGCGAGCGTTGAAACGTTTTTAGATAACGATGATTTCTTTGTGGCAGAAGCACAGTTCATCGAATCAAGCCATATCGACGAGCAAGAACAAGATATCTTTATTCGCAGCGCAATTAGCCAATTTGAAGGCTATGTAAAGCTTAATAAGAAGATCCCACCTGAAGTACTTACTTCTGTGTCTGGCATCGATGAAGCTGCACGCCTTGCTGATACCATGGCAGCACACATGCCGCTTAAGGTACCTGAAAAGCAAAAAGTACTTGAGATTGCCGATGTGACTGAGCGTCTTGAATACTTAATGGCACTGATGGAAGGCGAGATTGACTTACTGCAAGTTGAGAAAAAAATCCGTACCCGCGTGAAAAAGCAGATGGAAAAGTCGCAGCGTGAGTATTACCTCAACGAGCAAATGAAAGCGATTCAAAAAGAGCTTGGCGAGCTTGATGATGTACCCGATGAATTCGAAGCAATTAAAAAACGCATCGAAGAGTCTGGTATGCCTAAAGAAGCGCAAGAAAAAGCGAACGCTGAGTTATCTAAATTAAAAATGATGTCGCCGATGTCGGCGGAAGCAACCGTCGTGCGCTCGTACATTGATACGCTAATTAATGTACCTTGGAAAAAACGCTCTAAGGTGAAAAAAGACTTAGCTGGCGCACAAAAGATTTTAGATAGTGATCATTACGGCTTAGATAAGGTTAAAGAGCGTATTATTGAGTATCTAGCGGTGCAGCAGCGCACTAATAAGCTAAAAGGCCCAATTTTATGCTTAGTTGGTCCTCCTGGTGTAGGTAAGACTTCACTTGGTCAGTCAATCGCACGCTCTACAGGTCGTAAATATGTGCGTATGGCATTAGGTGGCGTTCGTGATGAAGCGGAAATCCGTGGTCACCGCCGTACTTACATTGGTTCTATGCCTGGTAAGTTAATCCAGAATATGACTAAAGTTGGTGTAAAGAACCCACTATTCTTACTTGATGAAATCGATAAGATGTCATCAGATATGCGTGGCGACCCTGCATCAGCATTACTTGAAGTACTTGATCCTGAGCAAAACAGCCATTTTGCCGATCACTACTTAGAAGTTGATTACGACTTATCTGATGTGATGTTCGTGGCAACATCAAATAGCTTTAATATCCCAGGTCCGTTATTAGACCGTATGGAAGTTATTCGCCTATCGGGTTACACCGAAGACGAGAAGCTAAACATTGCTAAACAACACTTGATTCCAAAACAAGTTAAGCGCAATGGCTTAAAAGAGCATGAAGTTGAAATTGCTGACAGCGCAATTATTGGCATTATCCGCTACTACACACGTGAAGCGGGCGTTCGTAACTTAGAACGTGAAGTGTCAAAACTATGCCGTAAAGCAGTTAAAAACATCCTGCTTGATAAAGACACTAAAAAGGTCCTTATCGACAATAACAACCTTGAAGAGTTCTTAGGTGTACAACGCTTTGATTATGGTAAAGCTGAAGACGGTGACCGTATTGGCCAAGTAACGGGTCTTGCGTGGACTGAAGTAGGTGGTGATTTACTCACTATTGAATCTGCAGCTGTACCAGGTAAAGGCAAGCTAACTTACACAGGTTCGCTTGGTGATGTAATGCAAGAGTCAATTCAGGCAGCGATGACGGTTGTTCGTAATCGTGCTGAAAAACTTCGCATTAATAGCGACTTCTATGAGAAACGTGACATTCATGTTCACGTGCCAGAAGGTGCAACACCAAAAGATGGCCCAAGTGCTGGTATTGCCATGGTAACTGGTTTGGTATCGAGCTTAACGGGTAACCCAGTGCGCTCAGATGTAGCAATGACAGGTGAAATCACATTACGTGGTGAAGTATTACCAATTGGTGGCTTAAAAGAGAAGCTATTGGCAGCGCATCGTGGTGGAATTAAAACCGTTATTATTCCAAAAATTAACGAACGTGACTTAAAAGAGATCCCAGACAACGTATTAGAGGGCCTTGAAATTCACCCAGTTACATGGATTGATGACGTTTTAAAACTGGCTTTGAAGCACCCAGTTGAGAGTTTTTCTGTCGAAACTGAAAAAAACCAGTAAAAAACCGCAAAAAAGTGCATTTAGGGGCTTTTCAAATACAAAGGGTATGATAAGTTAAGCACTAGTTTTCAAGCCTAGGCCTTATGTGGCCTAGGGTTGAGAAAAATATAATAAACTGAGCATAAACTTAATTTGCTCATAAATTTTCAAAACAGTGATGTTATTTTTTATAAAAACAATCGCTCTTGATAATAACAATGAAAGAGGATGATATTGTGAATAAATCTCAATTAATCGATCAAATCGCAGCTGACGCTGACATTTCTAAAGCGGCTGCAGGTCGTGCACTAGATTCATTCATCGAGGCTGTTTCAGGCGCTCTTAAAGATGGCGATTCAGTAGCGCTAGTTGGCTTTGGTACTTTCTCTGTACGTGAGCGTGCAGCGCGTTCAGGTCGTAACCCGCAAACTGGTGAGACTATCCAGATTGCTGCAGCAAACATTCCTTCTTTCAAAGCAGGTAAAGCGCTGAAAGACGCAGTAAACTAATCATTAAAGATTAGTTGGTGAGAGATACCTAATCACACTTAAATTGAATTTAGGTAACTTATCACCAGTTACTTCAAGTGAAAAAGCGTATCTGGTAAGATACGCTTTTTTTACATGAGCAGGGTTAATTTGTACCTGATCAGAATAGAGATAGATAAATGCTTGAGAAAATCAGAGAAGGTTCGCAGGGACCTGCAGCCAAAATTATTTTAGGCGCGGTGATTTTATCTTTTGCTTTAGCTGGGATCGGTGGTTATTTAGGACAAACCACAGAGCAACCCGTTGCAGAAGTAAATGGAGTTAAAATTAGCCAAACCGAATTCAGCCGTGCATACCAAAACGAACGTAACCGTTTAGAACAACAATTTGGTGAATACTTCGCACAAATCGCTGCTGATCCAAATTACATGGCACAAATTCGCCAAGGCGTAATCGACCGTTTAGTACAACAAGAATTGCAAACTCAACTAGCGGCAGAATTAGGTCTTCGTGTAAGCGACGAAAGTGTTCGTAAAGCAATTTTAGAAATGCCTTACTTCCAAGTAGGCGGCCAGTTTAGCAACGACCGCTACTTACAAGTTATTCGTCAAATGAATTTCCAACCAGATGCTTTCCGTGAATATTTACGTGAAGACATGACACGCAGCCAATTAGTAGGTGCTGTTGCTGGTACAGATTTCATCTTAGAAAATGAATTAAACAACAGCGTTGCTCTACAACAGCAAACGCGCAGTATTGATTACTTAGTTGTTGCTAAAGAATCATTACAAGCAGGTATCGAAGTAACAGAGCAAGAAATTGCTGATTACTATGAGTTGAATCAACCGCAATTCTTAGCACCAGAGCAAGTGTCTGTAAGCTACATTGACTTAAATGCAGCTACCTTAACGCTTGATTCAAGTGTTTCAGAAGAAGATATCAAAGCTTACTATGATCAAAACAGTGCACAATATGTTGAGCCTGAAAAACGTCGTGTATCGCACATCTTAATTGATAACAGCGAAGACGATGATGCAGCAAAAGCGAAAGCTGAAGAGCTACTAGCGCAGTTACAAAACGGTGCTGATTTTGCTGAGCTAGCTGAGTCATCTTCTGATGACATAGTGAGTGCAGAAATGGGCGGCGACCTAGACTGGATTGAACGTGACATGATGGACCCTGCGTTTGAAGATGCAACGTATGCACTTGAAAGCAAAGGCGACATTTCTGACGTTGTAGAATCAGAGTTTGGTTATCACATCATCAAACTTACTGATATTCAAACACAGCAAGTTAAACCATATGCTGACGTAAAAGATGAGCTTCGCGCTGAACTTGAGCGTACTAAGAAAATTAATGCGTTCTATGAAAAGCAAACTCAAATGGGTGAGCTTGCGTTCGAAATTTCAGACACTTTAATTGATGCAGCAGAAGCAGCAGGCGTTGAAGTACAGAAAACAGAACTTGTTACTCGCAATGCATTACCTGAGCCGTTAAACAACCCACAAGTTGTTACTGCTATTTTCTCACCTGAAGTGTTAGAAGATCGCATGAACTCAGAAGTAATTGAAGTAGGCGATGAGCATGCTGTTGTTGTTCGTGTAAACGATCACAAAGCTGCTACAACGAAAGCACTAGCAGATGTTTCTGAGCAAATTAAGGCGACGTTAGTTTCACAAAAAGCATCGGAGCTTGCTAAAGAAAAAGCACGCACTCTATACGCTGAGATCGAAGCTGGTAAGAGCCTAAACGAAGTTGCACAAGCGGAAGGCCTAACAGTACGCCAAGAAGCTGCACTTGCTCGTCAAGCTTACACAGTGTCACCAGCTATTGTTCAACAAGCTTTCAAAATGGCTCACCCACAAGGTGCACCAGAGGTTGAAGTTGTTGACCTAAACAATGGCGATGCGGCAATTGTTGCGCTAAAAGCAGTTAATCCAGCGACTGAAGTTGAGATTAATGAGCAACAAAAGCAAAACATCACTATGGCTCAAGTGAATAAAAACTACATGGTATTTATTGCAGCACTAAAAGCACAAGCTGAAGTGCAAGTACCACAAGCGACTCAAGCTGCTGAATAATTAGCAAAATGAGTTAAATAAAAGGCGCCTACTGGCGCCTTTTTTGTTACCGTTAAAGGTAATGCAAATTACTAGGAGCATTTATGGAGTACAGTCTAATAGAGCAGCTACCAAGCGCAGAAGAATACTGTGATATGCGCCTTAAAGCTGGCTTATCAGCACGTTCATTAGCGGCTGCGAAAGCGGGGTTACCAAACTCTCTTTATGCTATTTGTATTCGTAAAAACGATGAGTTGATTGGCATGGGCCGCGTTATTGGTGATGGCGGTTGTAATTTTGAAGTGGTTGATATTGCTGTATCACCTGAATATCAAGGACAAGGGTTAGGGCGTGTCATTATGGAACATGTTGACCGCTACATTGAATCTGCCGCCTTTGAAGGTAGTTATGTCACTATGGTCGCCGACAAACCTGGCTTTTACGAAAAGCTTGGCTATAAGTTTGTCGCACCACAAAGCCAAGGGATGTATAAAAAGTTTTGATATGAGAGAAAAGTTACAAGGGGAAAGAGTAAAGCTGCAAGGGGAAAGAGTAAAGTTAATTGGGGTATCTGCTTACTCGCGTAGGAGGCGTTTTAACGCCGAATCATGATCTGACAGCTGATAGCTGACAGCTCACTATCAGCAGTTCAACAACTTCTGCGTCACGTTTGATTGTGGGTTTTGGAAAATCGCTTCGGTTTGGCCGTATTCAACAATCTCACCGTGATCAAGTACCACAAGTTGGTCGCTAATATGACGCACCAAACTTAGGTGATGAGTGATAAGCACATAGCTAAGGCCAGTATCTTTTTGTAGGCGTAGTAATAAGTTTACCGTTTGTGCGCGTACAGACGGGTCTAGAGACGATAACGCTTCATCGAGCACTACAACCTTAGGATCTAAAATTAAAGCCCGTGCAAGCGCTATACGTTGTAATTGACCACTACTAAACATATGTGGGTAATAGTGCTGATGATCTAACAGCAAACCCACTTTTGCGAGGGTTTGTTTTATTTTATCTTCACGCTCTTCTTTATTTAAGTCAGTGTTGTACTGTAAGCAGTCGTTAAGCATGTCGCCAATGGTTAAACCAGGGTTCAACGACGCTTCAGAGTCTTGGAAGATCATACGAATATGGCGACAGTCGTTATCACGTAAGCCATCATTTTCGATGATATTACCATCGAGTAGAATTTGCCCTTTGTCGGCGTTATCGGCTCCTGAGAGTAATTTAGCTAAGGTACTTTTGCCTGAGCCGGTTTCCCCGATAATTGCAATGGTTTCACCTTGCCCTAAGCAAAACGAAATATCTCTTAAAACAGAGAATCGTTTTCGTGAAAACAAGCCTGCACGCAGGTTAAAACTCTTTGATAACGCTTGAACTTTGAGCAGTGGTTGCATTATTTCATCGCCTTAATTAATGGGAAATGGCAGGCATAACTATGACTATGATGCTTGGTCAATTTCGGGGTAACCACACATTCTTTTTGCGCTTGTGGGCAACGTGGGCCCAAGCGGCAACCTATTGGCAAATGCTGTAAGGTCGGAATGGTGCCTTTTAAAGCATAAAACGGCTCTTTGTGAGCAAGCCCTTGCTCGTAGTCTGGTAAGCTTTTTAACAGTGCTTGAGTATATGGGTGATATGGCTGACTAAAAATACGATTAGTTGGGCCAGCTTCAACCATTTGTCCGCAGTAAAGAACATGCATGCCATGAGACCACTCAACAATTTCTTCAAGTTCGTGAGAAATCATCAAAATCGACATGTTCTTTAGTTGGTTCAAGCTTTTCAACAGTCTAAATACTTGCGCACGCGTGGTGCTCTCAAGGGCGGTAGTTGGTTCATCGGCAATCAATAGTTTAGGAGTACGCGCAATGGCCATGGCAATCATCACTTTTTGACAAATCCCTTCAGAGAGCTCATGAGGGTAGCTGTCGAGTACCTTTTTATGATCTTTAATACCGACCTTGTGGATTAACGCTTTTACTCTGTCTTTACGCTGTTTATTTCGCTTTAAGAAAAAGCCACTGGTTGCTTGCGCAGGCAGGGTTTCGGCAATTTGGTCAAATATCTTGGCAGTTGGATCTAGGCAGCGACTCGGATCTTGGTAGATCATAGCAATGTCTTGACCTACTAGTTTACGGCGTTGCTCGTTAGATAAGCGCATTAAATCAACACCACGCCAATGCATGCGGTCTGCAGTGATATGCCAGCGTTTATTTAAAACCCCGACAATGGCTTTCGCAATTAAGCTTTTACCTGAGCCAGACTCGCCAACTAAAGCATGCACTTCACCTTCTTTTAAGGTCATGCTGACTCTATCAACCGCACGAATAACGGTATCTGAGGTGCGTAACTCTATCGTGAGATTGCGAATATCGAGTAATTGCATATTAGTCGGCCTTACGTTCTTTAAGCACTTGGCGTAAACCGTCACCTACTAAATTGGTAGACAGTACAGCTAAAAATAATAATACGCCCGGTAAGCCAACAGTCCAAGGGGCAAGGTAAATTAAACCTAGGTTTTCAGCCAAAATAGCACCCCATTCTGTGGTTGGGGGCTGTGCGCCCAATTTTAAAAAGCCAAGTGCCGAGATATCCAAAATAGCGGTAGAAAGCGCCATGGTAAAAATAACCACAATATGCTCGTAAATATTGGGGAAGATACCACGGGCGAGAATATGCCAGTTTGACGCACCATCCAGTTTAAATGCCGTGATGTAATCTTTGTTAAGCTCTTCAACAATTAAGTTACGTACCGAGTGAATAAATTGAGGCAGTAAGGCTAAAATAATCGCCCATACTGTATTCATTAAGCCCGGGCCAAGAATCGCAATAATAATGATGGCTAGTAACAGCGATGGAATAGATAACGTAATATCAAGCAAGTGATTCAAAAAGCTTGAGCGAATACCCCGGCTGATCCCAGCAAAAGTACCCACTAATACCCCAATCACTGTGGTGATCAAAGCGGCGACAACCGACAAACCAAAGGTGTAGGTTGCACCATTCATTAAGCGCGATAACACATCTCGGCCTAAATCGTCGGTGCCTAATAAAAAGCGTACGTCACCTGCATCATGCCACGATGGCGGTAACAGCAGAGCATCGCTGTGTTGCTGGTTCACGCCATAAGGTGCAAGGAGTGGTGCAGACACGGCCAGTAACACTAACGCAATAAACAACCATAAACCCACAAGGGCAGGGTGATTGGTTTTAAATTTTTTCCAAAATCGCGCTAACGGCGATTTATTCGACTCTTCAGAGAAGAAATTAAACTTTGCCATGAGCTTGGTTCCGCGATAATGGGTCGAATAAGGTATAAGTGAGCTCAGCAATAATGGTAGCTAAAATAACGAACATAGAAACAGCGAGTAAGCCACCTTGAATCGCAGGGTAGTCGCGCTGATAAATACTATCGATAAGCCAACGACCAATGCCCGGCCATGAGAAAATAACTTCTGTGATCATCGCAAGGGTGATCAAGGTACTAAACTGTAAACCTATTTGTTTAATAACCGGTAGCAGCGCATTACGCAGAGCGTGGTGAAGGATCAGCTGTGCACGGTTTAAGCCTTTAGCGCGTGCTGTTTTAATATAACTTTGATCGAGTACTTTCAGCATAGAGTCGCGGGTAAAGCGAACCAGTACTGTGGTCGGATACATGGCAAGTACAATGGTAGGCAAGGTTAGGTGGTGTATTGCATCTAAAAATGCCATGCCATCATACGGAAAGTCACCTAATATTATATCGATTAAAATAAAGCCGGTAATAGGTTCAATTTCGTAAAGTAGACCCATACGGCCCGACATCGGAAACCAACCGAGTTGCAGTGAAAACACCATGATCAACAATAGCGCTAACCAAAAAACAGGCATCGAGTAGCCAATAAGCGTGCCTGAGTTTATAAATTTGTCTGGCCAACGTTTGTAGTAAGCAGAAGCTAAAATACCACCCGGTACGCCCACAGCAACAGAGACAAATAATGCGTAAAGGCTAAGCTCTAACGTTGCAGGAAATAAGTCTTGAATATGCTGAAATACGCTTTCGCCAGATGCAAATGAAATTCCCCAATCACCCTGAATAATACGCTCTAAAAAGGCAAAGTATTGCACGACGTAGTTTTCAGTAAAATGGAATTTTTCTTCTAAAGCACTGGTTTGTGAGAAGGTGCTATTGGTAATACCGCTTAAGTTAGTTAGTGCATCACCCGGAAACAAAAAGCTCAATGAAAAGGTAAAGATACTCAGTGTCAGCATCATAAACATCAACAGTGCTAAGCGGCGCAGAATATAATCTAGGATCATTATTCTTTCCTCGCGTTAGCTAGTGAAATGCCACCAAACGGGCTTAAGCTGATGCCTTTAACATCACTACTTGCTGCTTGAAAGCGCATACCATGGGCTATCGGTAAAATAGGCAGCTCTTGCACTATGATCCTCTGAGCCTGATTGTAGTATTGTTTACGCTTTTCAAGATCTGTTGTGTCTAAGGCTTGTGTTAGTAATAAATCAAACTCAGGGTGACACCAATTTGCTGGGTTTTTACCACTGAAAGTCGCAGTACAGCTTAATAATGGGCTCATAAAGTTATCAGGGTCTGGCGTATCTGCAGCCCAACCAAGTAACACGCTATCGTGTCTATGTTCACCAATTCGCTGTAAAAAGGTATTCCACTCGTACTCGACGATATTAACGTTCACACCAATTTTGCGTAAATCACTTTGCATCAGCTCAGCCATTTTACGGGCATTGGGGTTATAAATACGGCTTACTGGCATGGCCCAAATATTCATATCAAAGCCATTTTTGTAGCCAGCTTCTGCCAGTAATGTTTTGGCAAGTGCAGGGTTAAATTCAGGCATGGCTTTTTGCGCTTCAAATGCCCAAGAAGCCGGGGGCAGTAATGACTGCGCTTTAATGCCGTTCCCGTAATATACCGCTTGCATGATTTTATCGACATCGATGGCGCTTGCGAGTGCTTGGCGTACACGTACATCATCAAAAGGCGGGCGCTCAGTGTTAAAGGCCCAATAACCAATATTTAAGTTTTGCTCTTTTTGAACTTTAATGTCTTCGCGTTGCGATAAAATACTAAGCTGTGCGCTGCTTGGGTGCGCAGTAACATCACACTCTTTAGTGAGCATTTTCGCAACGCGTGTGGTGCCGTTTGGCGTAATGTCATACACCAGTTGCTCAAGTACTACAGGGTGTTTCCAGTAGTCAGGGTTGCGGTAATAGCGAATTAAACGGTCGCGACGATATTCTTTATATACATAAGGGCCGGTACCCACAGGGTATTGGTCAAATAAGTTTTCTTGATTGCGCGCTTTAAGCTGCATGGCGTATTCTTCCGATAACACCACGGCAAAGTCGGTTGCAAGGTTTGCTAAAAAGCTGCTTTCAGCATTATAAAGCTCAAACCGTACTTGGTAATCAGAAACACGCACAATGCGACGAATAAGCTGATCAATTCCCACACTTTGAAAATATGGGTAGCTGGCATCGCCAACAAAGTGATAAGGGTTATAAACGTCGAATAAGCGGCTGAAAGTAAAGATTACATCATCAGCATTAAAATCACGGCTTGGGGTAAAGTATTTTGTGGTATGAAATTTAACCCCTTTACGCAGGGTAAAGGTAATTGCTTTGCCGTCTGGGCTAATTTTCCAATCAGTTGCCAGCTCTGCTTTAAACTCGGCAGACACCGGATCAATACTTAACAGGCGATCATAAAGCTGATTGGCGATAATATCGATAGTCGAACCTGTCGTTGTCACTTGCGGATTAAACGACACAGGGTTTGCTTCAGCGCAATAGACTAAGCCCTGGTTCTTTTGTTCTGTGGTTTTTTCTTCGTTATCTAGGCAGCCTACTAAGCACACCAAAGACAAAGCAAGTAACGGTTTAAACACCTGATTAGCCTCTAACTATTGCTGCTGATCTAATAAATTGTATTTTTTCAAATAGCCACGTAATTGATGATACGTTAATTCTAAGTGTTCTGCAGTTTTCTTTTGGTTAAATTGGCTATGTTCAAGCGCTTTTTTAATGACATCAATTTCAAAGTCGTTAGACAGCTGCTTTAAATTACAAGGAAATTGAATGTCGGGCTTATTGAGTGTCACAACGTCTTGATTTTGTGTCGTGGCGATAGGCGCAGCTTCGACGTTTGCAACAGGGGCACTGCTAACTGCAGCTTTAACGCGCTGTTTAGGTCTAAATTTACTCGCAAATGGGTCTAAAATAATCTGGTGAACGGGAATATGTTCATTACCATGGCGATATAAGCTACGTTCAACCACATTCTTTAATTCACGAATATTACCTGGCCACTCATAAGATTGTAGCGTTTCGATAGCGCTACGCGTAAAGCCACTAAATAGTTCCCACTCAAGGTCGCGGGCCATGTTAATTGCAAATTGTTCTGCCAATAACATGATATCTTCTTGACGTTCACGCAGCGGGGGCAGGGTAATAACATCAAAAGCGAGGCGGTCGAGTAAGTCGCTTCTAAATTCGCCTTGCTCAGCTAGGGTTGGTAAGTCTTCATTGGTCGCACAGACTAAACGGGTATCGACTTTAACGGTTTGCTTACCACCAACACGTTCAAACTCGCCATATTCAATAACGCGTAGTAGTTTTTCTTGTACCATCGCTGAGGTATTGGCTAATTCATCAAGGAATAGTGTACCGCCATTAGCACGTTCAAAGCGGCCTTCGTGGCGTTTGCTAGCACCGGTGAATGCGCCACTTTCATGGCCAAATAATTCACTTTCGAGCAGGTTTTCGTTAAGCGCTGCACAGTTGAGCTTTATATAGTTTTGGTCCCAACGCTTAGATAAGAAGTGCAAACGGGCAGCAATGAGTTCTTTACCCGTACCGCGCTCACCAATAATAAGGACTGGCTTTTCTAAACTGGCTAGTTGCGAAACTTGATCAAGTACACTTAAAAAACTGTCAGATTGGCCGAGTAAATTATCCTGCTGGCGAAATTGGCTCATATTCCCTAACTCTTAGTCATTTTTACTAAGATCTAGTGTATTTCATTATCTATGAGAACTAAAGAAATTTATAAATTTAGTTTAACTGTTTGAATATATTAAGTTATTCTAAGTTTATAAAAGTTGGCAAGCATATTGATACTAGATATACCAACTGATTAAGTTAAAACACCAAAGAGGTAAATGTTATGGGAATTTTTTCACGTTTTGCAGACATCGTTAATTCTAATATCAATGCCATCTTAGATAAAGCAGAAGACCCAGAAAAAATGGTTCGCCTGATCATCCAAGAGATGGAAGATACATTAGTAGAAGTTCGCTCTACATCAGCAAAAACACTTGCTGAGAAAAAAGAGCTAGTACGTCGCGTTGAAACTTTGAAAGTTCAAGTTGCAGACTGGCAAGAAAAAGCTGAACTAGCACTAAATAAAGACCGTGATGATTTAGCACGTGCAGCACTGATTGAAAAGCAAAAGTCAGCAGATGCAGTCGCAGCAGTTGAAACTGAGCTTGAGCATGTAGAGTCTCACATCGAGAAACTACAGCAAGAAGTCAGCACGTTACAAGAGAAGCTTGCTGATGCAAAAGCGCGTCAAAAAGCAATCATCTTACGTCAACGCTCTGCTGAGTCACGTCTTGAAGTTAAAAAAGCACTCGACAGCTCTAAAGTTGAAGACGCTTTAAACCGCTTCGAACGTTACGAAACTAAGATCGATGGTCTAGAATCACAAATAGAGTCTTATGATCTTGGTAAAAAATCATTAGCTGACGAAATTGCTGGTCTTCAGCAAGACGAAAAGATTGATGATGAGCTAGCTGAGCTTAAGAAAAAACTAGCAGATAAAAAATAATAAATGGGGGCATGTCCCCCAATGCTTAAACACATAACGGATTGACAGGAGAGTACCATGTTCGACGCAGAAGTTTTGATGGCACCGATTATTGTTTTTATGGTGGTTGTTGCCCCACTTTGGCTAATTTTACATTACCGTAGTAAAAAACAAGTGAGCCAAGGTTTAAGTGAACACGAGCACCGCCAATTATTAGAGCTTGCACAAAAAGCAGATAAAATGGCAGAGCGTGTTGAAACATTAGAAGCCTTACTTGACCAAGAGGCTCCGCAGTGGAGACGTAAAGTATGAGTACCAAACGCGAATTATTTAGAGACGCAGAGCGTGGCAAAATAGCAGGTGTGTGCGCAGGTATCAGCGATTACTTTAACATGGAGCTTTGGCTGGTACGTATTTTAGTCGTGACAGCAGTGCTATTATCAGGTGGTCCATTTATTGTAGTTGCTTACATTGCTGCTTGGTTTATTTTAGATAAGAAACCAGCAGAAAAAACAGAGAAAAGCACAGACAGCATTCACCAAGACCCGCTTGAAGTAAAATTTAAAGTATGGCAAAAAGGGGAACCACCTCGCCGTGCATTGCAAGACTTAAAAGATCGTCTTGCTCGAGTTGATGGTCGTTTACAAGAGATGGAACGCTATGTCACATCAACAGAATTTACGGTTAGCCGTGAAATCAACAAACTTTAAAGGATATATACGCACCTTGTTTGCATCGTGATACCCAGCGCAAATAAGGTGCTAGACACTTTATGAGCCAATCATTTGCAAAGAACACCTTTAATTCGTTAAAAAATAAAGCGGAAAAAGCCCTTCACCGTAGTTTAGATCAACACGTGAAATTAGCCGTCACAGGGTTAAGTGGCAGCGGCAAAACCGCTTTTATTACCGCCTTGGTTAAACACTTAACCAGTCAAGCTGACGAAAAAAACTTACCTTTTTTTGATGTGATGCGCGAAAAGCGTCATATCGCCACAAAAATAGTGCCGCAGCAAGCACTGACAATACCGACATTTGAATACACAAATGCATTATCAGCGTTATTACCTGTTGAAGGTGAGCCCGCATGGCCTGCCTCTACCGAGCGTATAAATACGCTACGTTTGGCAATTAAGTACCAAAGTAACTCGGGGCTACGCGGTCACTTTGCACCGCAGTCAACGCTCTATTTAGATATTATTGATTACCCTGGTGAATGGCTACTTGATTTACCAATGCTAGAGCAATCATTTGCTGATTGGTGTGAGTCACAATACTCACTCTTGCAGCAAGCAGCACGCAACGAAAAAGCGAAACCATTTTTAACCGCCCTTGCTGAACTTGATTTATCAGCCAGTGTTGATGAGAGCAAACTTGCTGATGTCGCTGCGCTTTATCAGCAGTTATTAGTGGGCCTTAAAAAAGACACCAAACTTGCCATGCTGCAACCTGGTCGCATGCTGATGCCAGGCGAGCTTAAAGGAGCGCCGCTACTGCAGTTTTTCCCGGTTGCGAATGTGCCAGACGACATAACCGAAGGGTCGAATTTAGCGCATCTTAAAAAGCGCTATAAAGCCTATGTAAAAGAGGTTGTAAAACCTTTTTACGAGCAGCATTTTCGTCATTTTGACCGACAAATTGTGCTGGTGGATGTGCTCAGTGCCTTGAATGAAGGCAGCGAAACCTTGCATGAGCAAAGCCGTGTTATTAACCAATTGTTGGCGCACTTTAATTATGGTGAAGCAAGCTTCTTTAAACGTTTGTTTAAACCAAACATCGACAAGCTATTGTTTGCGGCTAATAAGTCAGATCATATTAGTGCGCAATATCATAAAGATTTAGCGCTATTGCTTGATTCAATCGTGCATGACCAAACGAATCATTTAAAGTTCGAAGGCGTGCAAATAGAAACCATGGCAATGTCATCTATCTGCGCAACAGAGCCACGCCAAGTGGCTGAGAAAGGCCAACAGTTAGCTTGTATTTATGGCAAGCCTTTAGGCGAGCAAGAATGGCTAACGTATTTACCGCCGCAGCCACCGTCACGCCTTCTCAATAAACAAGAGTGGCCAAAACAGGGCTTTGAGTTCTTATCGTTTTCGCCACTGCCATGCCCTGATAAACGGTTAAAGCATATTCGTTTAGATCATGTCATGCAGTATCTGATAGGAGATAAACTAACATGAGTGAGCAACCAAAGGAGATGAACTTTCAGGCAGGTCGTCGTATTTCAAGCTCTGCAAGCAACGAAGCTCCTGCAGAGGAGTTAACCGTTGCTAAAGTGATAGAAAACGCCGAATTTATCGACGCTGAAGAAGATCAGCAAGATAGCATTGAGCTTGAGCCCGTGTATAAAAAGTCTAAATGGCAAACCCTAAAAGGGGTGTTTGTTGTTAGCTTTTTAATTTTAGTGCTACTTGAGTTTGCGATGTCATTGTTTGTGACGTTTCAGCAATCAATTATTTTAGGTTCGGTGTATTTAACGGCTGTTCTCAGTGGTGTGCTACTGATTGCCCGTGTTATTTGGCGCGAGTACCGCATGCTAAGAAGTTTGAAGCGCAATCAATTGCATCGTACCGAGGCCGACCGCTTACTTAATAGCGAGCAAGTAGGTGAAGCGTTACCATGGCTAGAAAAGCTTAATAAACATCAAACGCTTACTGGGTTTGAAGAGTTTAAGCAACAAATAGCAAGTCACCATACCGATAAAGAAATCATGACCTTATACGCCGATAGCTTATTGGTAAGCCAAGATCAGCAAGCGAAAAAACTGATTAACCGTTTTGCTACTGAGTCTGGCTTATTGGTTGCGCTAAGCCCGTTGGCTTTAGTCGATATGATGGCGGTGCTATGGCGTGGCACTAAGCTCATTGAGCAAATTGGCCGTATTTACGGTATTGGTTTTGGTTATGCAAGCCGTATTAAATTGTACCGCTTATTAGTGAAACAAGTATTGTTTGTTGGTAGTGCAGAGTTAGTTTCAGATTTAGCAGCAACGGCATTAAGCGCTGAATTACTGGGGAAATTGTCGGGCCGAGCAGCGCAAGGGCTAAGTGCTGGTATTTTTACCGCGCGTATAGGGTATAAAGCGATGGAGCTTAGTCGCCCGTTACCTCGCTTAGAGCATAAGCGCAGCTTGCTAAAAGAAACCGCCAATAGTATTGCCCGTAAAATTGCCTCACGTACGAGCGACAAAGAGACCGAAAATACAAAATGACAACTTTTGTGTACAGTTAATAAAAACGGCTGAGTGATATTTAGCCATCTGAGCATCCGGCATGCTTGTGCATTGTGGGTATCTACGTTTTATTTATGAGTATGAAGTACTGATAATAAAAACGAGAACACACCATGACTAAGCATCACTTACATACACAATGTATTCACGGTCCAGAAAAACCAAATGACCCACATGGCGCACTGAGTGCGCCACTTTACCAAACCTCTACCTTCTCTTTTGCTAATGCAGCCCAAGGTGCAGCCCGATTTGCTGGTGAAGAGCAGGGCTTTATTTATACCCGTTTAGGTAATCCGACAACCCAAGAGCTAGAACAAAAAGTGGCTCAGTTAGAAAACTGTGAAGCTGCGGCTGCTACAGCAACGGGTATGGGTGCGGTGTCTGCGTCTGTGCTTAGCTTTTTACAACAAGGTGACCACCTAGTCGCATCAAGCGCGTTATACGGTTGTACTTTTGCATTTTTTGCTCACATGTTGCCGCGCTTTGGTATCGAAGTTACTTTTGTTGATATGACCAACGAGGCTGAACTTCGCGGCGCGGTTAAAGCCAATTCAAAAATGATTTTTGCTGAAACACCAATTAATCCGACCATGGCGGTGCTTGATCTAAGTTTAATTGCCGATGTTGCTAAGCAGCATCAACTGATAAGCGTTATCGACAATACCTTCTTAACGCCTCTGCTCCAGCAACCTACCTCGTTTGGCATTGATATTGTGGTACATAGCGCAACTAAATACCTAAATGGCCATGGTGATGTGGTGGCAGGACTTGTGTGCGGCACAGAGGAGCATATCAACCTGATAAAAATGACGGTGCTAAAAGATATTGGTGCAACGATTAGCCCTCATGATGCATGGTTAATTAATCGTGGTTTAAAAACCCTTGCTGTACGCATGGAGCGCCACTGTGCAAGTGCCCAAGTAGTTGCTGAATATTTAGAGCAACACCCGTTAGTTAGCCAAGTTTATTACCCTGGGCTTAAATCACACCCGGGTCATCAATTTATTGGCTCACAGATGAAAGCCGCTGGTGGTGTTATTGCCTTTGAAATAAAAGGTAGCCTTGAAGATGGCGAAACATTTATAAATAACACCCAGCTTTGCACGCTTGCTGTGAGTTTAGGGGATGCTGAAACCCTCATTCAACATCCTGCATCGATGACACATTCGCCTTATACACCTGAAGAAAGAGCAGCTGCTGGGATCAGTGATGGCTTAATTCGATTATCAGTTGGTCTTGAGGATGTTAACGATATTATTAACGATCTTAAAACTGCATTTACATTCATTGGTTAGGTTGTAGTTTTAAGTTTACGGTTGCGTTTGCTTTTATCCCTTTAAAAATGCGGTGCGTAAACTTTTGGATCTTTTGGTGTAATTATAGCTTTACGATAGGGCTGTTTCTGCAAACCTTAGAAACAGCCTTAACTATTAAAATTTCGCTTACTTTTACATAGTATCGGCTTAACAAGTTAATGAGATTCTGATCAATGCTGATCAAGATTTAACGAAGAAGGTTATTATGGCTAAAGCAAGTAATTACACCTCCAAGCAACCTGATGAAAATGGGGTTATCCATTGGAGCGAAGAAGAAAATAAAATATGGTCTGAGCTAGTTGCTCGCCAACTCGCTTGCATAGAAGGTAAAGCCTGTGATGAATATTTAGCAGGTCTTAAGAAAATTAATTTACCAACAGATCGTATTCCACAACTTAGTGAACTCAACGAAGTGTTACTCGAAACAACGGGCTGGCAAGTTGCGCCTGTTCCGGCACTGATCGATTTTGATGAGTTCTTTCGATTATTAGCAAACAAGCAGTTCCCAGTAGCGACCTTTATTCGCAGCCGTGAAGAGTTTGACTACTTACAAGAGCCAGATATCTTCCACGAGATTTTTGGCCATTGTGCCATGCTTACCAACCCAGCATTTGCTGAATTCACACACAAATATGGTCAGTTAGGTTATGCCGCTGAAAAGAAAGATCGTGTTTATTTAGCACGCCTTTACTGGTTTACTGTTGAGTTTGGTTTAATGCAAACCGAACAAGGTCTGCGAATTTATGGTGGTGGTATTTTATCAAGCCCAGGCGAAACACAATACGTGTACTCAGATAAGCCAGAAATCAATGCGATGAACGTGCTTGATGTATTACGTACACCTTATCGTATTGATATTATGCAGCCTGTGTACTACACCATTAACTCAATCAATGACTTATTTGATATTTCACAAATGGATATCATGTCGCTGGTGAGTAAAGCAAAAGAATTAGGGCTACATGAGCCAAAGTTTCCTCCTAAAGAAAAATTAGCAAGTTAAGGATTTATAATGTCTTCATTAAGCACACAAAAGTGTGAAGCGTGTCGTGCGGATGCGCCTAAAGTATCTGATGCTGAATTAGCAGAATTGATCAAAATGATCCCTGATTGGGTTCCTGAAGTGCGCGACGGCATTATGCAATTAGAGCGTGTTTACAAGTTTAAAAACTTCAAGCAAGCACTTGATTTTACCAATAAAGTGGGCGCTATGGCTGAAGAAGAAGGTCACCACCCAGGCCTGTTAACTGAGTGGGGCAAAGTAACTGTTACTTGGTGGAGCCACTCTATCAAAGGGTTACACAAAAATGATTTTATCTGTGCTGCTAAAACAGACGATGTATTCGCTGCACTGTAAATTTTAAGTTCTGCCCAGAACGATAAAAGGCGTAACCTCAGGTTGCGCCTTTTTGCTTTTTTAGAGTCCAAGAATTAACATTGAACTCTTATCTTTGCGAGAACACTAGAAAAGTAAATAATGAAAAACAAAGCGCTTATTCTGCCATTCCTACTCATTTTACTGCCCTTAATTGATAGTTTGTTTACCCCGCAAACATTTGGCATTCAATGGCACAGCCCTAAGCTGATGTATCAAATAGGCGTAGCACTGATGATTGTAAAGCTCACTATGGTTGCCATTGGGCTTTGGTTATTACTCAAAGCAAAGCGCCTTTATATGGAAGCCAGTAAATCGACCCGTATTCTTAAATTTTCAGTATTTTTACTCGGCGGCTTACAAGTGGTGATAATGACAGCAATATGCTTTTGGTATTTAGTAGCGGGCACGCAAGCGAAATATTTTATGCTGCAAGACAACATTGCTGTATTTACAGCTGATTATGGCGTATTTGCTCCGGTACATCATGAGTTCTCATTTATATGCTTTGATGCCAATGGTTTTTACCACATGCAACCAATTGCCCAGCTACCTTGGCTCGGAACCTTTACCTTTACTAGCCAAGATTCACGTTTGATCATTCAACATAAAAACCAAAGCGGCGCGAATACTCAAGAAATTTCATTAAAAGGGTATGGCTGTTTGCAATAAAGTTAGGAAGTGTTGGCTTTGTGAAAGGAGGCTGCGATTATAAGTGGATTTCTGAATACATGCTCTGCAGAAGCCACTATCAGTCATTTCTAAATCATAATTGTGACATAGCACATGGAGACAAATTGAATAGTTTAAGGATAGTAAAATACACTTTAGTCATGCTGGTTTTGAATACCGTATTAAGTACTTTTATCACTCTAATAATTGGTAGTGATAATTTAGCTTCACTCTCATTCGGCAAATATTTTACATACCAGTTATTACCATCTTATTTATTGAGCGCAGCTATTTATACCGTTATGGCTAAACGTAATGTTGTAAAAGCTTGGAATTATGCCCTAAGTGTATATTTACTGGGCTTTATAGTGGGAACAGTAATTGTATCGGTACTATTACAAACGTTATTTATCCCACCTTTATGGTCTGTAGAAGTGCCTTTGAGTATAGCCTTTGCGATTGTTGGTACTGCCATCGGAATTAAGGTAGGTACTCTGGATAGCAAGGAAGCCAAAGAGCCCTGAACTTGTTTTTTCTTCTAAAAAGTCAAAAAATTAAGAACTTAATTTAAAGGTGGAATAAAGATGATTAAGAAACTGATAGTTATATTTTTCTTTTTGTTTCTTCCCATAATCGGTATTTTGCTACATGTGTTTACGCAGTTTCTACATCTATCTCAATGGGAGATTATAAACATCATCGTTTCTGTAATTTTTTCAGTGCTTTTTGTTATGAAGCAGTATTTGTTATCGAAAACGTTAGGAGCATTACTGGTTACCTCAATAGTCTCAAAAAATGCATACTTACTACTTGAATCTTCAGATGAAATTACAACAGCTATTATGCAAGTAGGTTTCGTTATAGTTTATCAAGCTGCACTGGGCTTACTCGCTTTGTACTTTCTTCATAAGAAAACTAATTTGTAAAGTTGTCAGGTCTTGCTTTCTGCTTTTATAAGGCAAAAACAAGACTTGGCACTCTTAAAACTTTAGGTTGGGAAATATGAATATTACAAAAGCATCAGAGTTGATAGCCCTTCACAGAGCCATTGTCGAGGCAAAGTTCAAAGAGTCGCACTTTGATTCCGCCATTCCTTATAGTGGGATTATTGCAGATTTATCATCAAGGATTCTTGCTGATATTGTCCATGCTCTGCAAGAAAACGGCGAGCACGATGAAGCGATAGGTTGGTCGTCATTAATTAAATTAAATGAAGATTGGCATGGCTATGAGTGCATAAAGAACTGGATACGAGAAACTAGAAGTTGGATTGATATGGATGAGGAAGATAAATCACAATTCATTAAAGTTTTGTGCTCACCATACCAAGCATCAAAACATCAACTAAACAACTTAATTAAGTTTGGTGATACAAATTGTAAGGTTTAACTTTCTTGTATCCTGTAGCTGGTAAAAATAATGAATTGTTTAATTTTGAAGGCTTAGGTCTTGTGCCTATTGAGTAAAAAGTCATAAGCAAAATCTAACCCAATAGATTGAAAAAAATTAAAGGTTATAGATAAATGTCAGGTACAAAGTTGTATACATTTTTAATGGATTGGAATGGCGGTACTTTCATATCTCAGTCTAGGGGTGACAATATTCAAGAAGCAACGAAGGGTTGGTTAAATCAATTAAGTATTGAAGAAATAAAAACATCTGAAAGAAGTCTTTCTTTGTTTAAGAGTAGCTTACAGGACGATTTGCAGCCAATTGCAATAGAGGGTAATACATCTGCTTGGTGTCTTTCTGATTTCATAAGTGGTGAGTTAGCAATCATTAATATAATCGCCACTCTCGAAAAATAAAATTACTCTACTGGTTAGAGCAAATGGAGGGTGGAGCTACCTTTCTGCTTCTGAAAAGTCTAAAACTAAGAGGCAATAGATTTATGCCAAAGTTAAGTCAAATAGAACTTTACCTTGACGGTAATTATTCGGAAGAAGATAAAAATGTATTTCTTTTTAAGTCTCGTTGCTTGTGTAATTTTTGGGAAAGGGAAATCAGTAAACTCAAGTTTACCTCTAAATACTCACGAATAAATGTTTATGTGACAGATGGCAGTACAGAGATAAGGGTGCAGCCAATGAAAGTTGTGCCTTTCCTCGAAGTTGTAGTTCATTACCCGTTAGAGAAAATAAGCCATTTAAAGGATTCTCAGTTTCAACAGCATTACATAAGGATATTAGAAAAAGCTTTGTCGGCTGCTGTATCTGCAATGCCAATTCCTCTTGAACAAAGCTTGGATATATTGCAACGGTTCGAAGCTAACAATTATGAGAATGAATGGGTTCAATCTGAAAAAGTATCGGCCAAGAAATCAATAGAATCTAAAGTCATTGCTACACTCTCAATGCATGAATTTAAATTAACTCAATTTGTTTATTTGGATTGCAAATTAGCAGATCAACTAATTATTGCTAAGACTCTACCAAGAGAACTCTTGTTTAATAGTTATCTAGGCAAGCTTTCTATATCAAAGGGCAATATTCTTGAATATAAAAAAGGAAAAAGTACATTGTCACAATTTGATCTTACATCAGCTAAATTTATTTAGTTTGTTTAACTAAGCATATATGAAGTGGGCTGCTCTATCTTTTTTACTTTAATAAGTAAAAAAACAAGACCTGATCCTATCAGTGGAATAGATATGTTTTAGATTAGAGTTGAGGGATTTTCTCAAATTCCTAGTGTAGGCAAAGTTTTTCAAATTGCACAAGACTATGAATGCATAGATGAGCTATGGATATACTAAGCTCTGCATTAAGCTCGATTGATGACATAAAATTTGTAATCGAAGGGGTTGGAATAAAGTGGCCTGTTGATGTAACGTCGGATTTAGTCGGTAATTATGCGTCGAAGATAGTTGACTCTAAGTTAAATAAAAAGAAGCAACTCTAAGTTGTCGTATAGGAAATTGATTAATGCTTAAAGAAAAAAATTTTTTTAGACGCCCAGTTAAACATGCATTATGGGCCACGGTACTTATTATGATATTTGTAACTATCAGACTCGCTATAGGGGAAAGGGTCGGTACAAATTTTGAAATAGCCATAAGGTATATTTTTGCTTGGCCTTTTGTTTATGCTTGCGTTTACATCTTACTAATTGTTTACCTGTACTTTAACCCAGATGCAGATAAACCAAGGAATTAATAGGATTTCTTTGAAATACTTCTCAAAGCAAATAGGATCTGATTTGTGCCGTTCTGCCAGCAGGTAGCGGTGCAGCTGGATCAATAGGGTATGCAGTCAATGAATCATCAAATAGCAATACACCATCTATTAGAGATACTTTGGTAATTGGGCTGATGTATATAACTGGACCTGGAAAGCAAGTTGGTAATGCTATTGGCAAAGCCGCTGAAGCGTATGCACAAAAAAAGGAAAAACAATAATGTTCAGTAAACAAGAAAAAGCTAATTTTAGTCGATATTGGAAAGGTGTATTTAAATATATCTTTTTTGTACTTTTCGGGTTTACTGCCTTACGAGTTGCTTTGTTATTCTTATATGACGATGCGGAAAATGTGACGTTATTTTCCATACTCACGGGCACCTTAATTATTGGTGTGGGATCCGTGCTTGTTTCTGTGTTAATTGCACTAATGGCGATTTTTAAAGAGAGGTAGTAGGAGCTATAGGAAAAAGGGAACGGAGTGAATTAATTCCCAAACCCCCTTCCGTATATTTACCAGTCTGGCCAAGTGCTGGGCTTTTCTTTGCCTGAAGCGATCAGTTTCACCAACAGCTCGATCAGCATTTGCCAGCAGAAGTATTCGGTGTGCGCCAGAAGGATGCGCAAATTAAAATGAAGGGGTCAGGTCTTGCTTTTTGCCCTTGGTAAGTCTGAAGTGGCAACTTATCAGTGAAAACGAATGGCTCTGGTTCAATAATAGCAACACATAAATATGGCCCATTTGGAGAGCCAATTAATACCAGCTCATCACGTTTCCGTTATACTGGGCAAATCTTAATCCCAGGTACTAAGCTTTATCACTACAAAGCACGGATTTAACACCCTGAATTGAAGCTGGCTCCTCAGTCGTAACCGGTATAGCTGGAGCAACAATAGCTACATTATTAGAAGAACAAAAGAAAAAGTGATGGCGAATAGCATGTTAAATAGCTTTTATAAAATCTGCGGTTCACTCTTGATTGTGATAAGTCTAAGTGCTCTGTTTTGGGGGGAGCTTCAATCCAAGGCTCCTTCTCAAAATGAACTAATCTTGGTTCATGGAAAAATGGTTAGTTTCCATAACAACGGTTTAAACTTAAAAGTAGTGCTGGAAGGCGATTCCAATAAATACTTGTATCCTCGCTGGAATGGCAAAATGATCGAGTTAAATGATGAGTTGTCTAATCATATAGGTGCGTACATTGAACTAACTGTGGAGTTGGTAAATAAAGAAGCAAGTGTTTTTGCTATTCGTATTGGAAACGATTTTGAACTATCACTGCAAGATATTGAGGAAAATAAAAGCGAATGGATTAACTCGTTGAGATATTTAGTTTTGTTCGTGTTTTCTTTAGGACTGTTTGGTTATTTTTTTGGCGATAAACTAGCAAGACTAGATGATAAACTTTCATAGAAGTAACCCATTTAAATTAAATGGAGCAAAACGTATTGATGTCACTAGAGTCAGTTTTCTTTTTAGCCTTATAAAAACAAATACAACTCGCCCAAAGCCCTGCACGCGTGCGGGGCTTTGTTTAGCGGCCAGTTTCCTAGTGGCCGTTTAGTCCTTCAGTTGTCCAAGAAACGCTTGTTTCACGTTGTGCTTTAAGATCAGGCTCTATTGCACCCGGTGACAGAGATCCTAAAAGAACGTACTCTAGAAGAGAAACCAATGAAATGTTGCAAGATCAAGGTGGCAAATGTGCTGGTTGTGGAGAAACTAAATCTTTAAGTGAAGTCGATGGTCATCATGTACAGCGTCACGCAGATGGTGGCCCAACAACTAAAGAAAATGGTGCTGCACTTTTAAAGACTGCCATAAAGAAGTACATGCGAAAGAGAAGTAGATTAAATGAATGAAAATGATGCATTAAATACGATACGTAATGCTATCAAGAGTCATGGCCACTTTGTGTATACCATAAGTGGGGGAAGTTCACCGCGCTTTTTATATACCATAGGATTGCATGAAAAGCTTGGTGTGGAACTACTTTTTGCCGGGGGAGCATATTTCTCGGCTCAATTAGCCAAAGAGATAGTAGATTGTGCAGCGAAATACTTGATGAACAATCCTAGTGCATCCACATTTAATGTGGAAAACATAAATGGAAACTTTGAGCTGAAAAAAGCAGATGAATCTTGGTCCAACAATTTGCCATTAGGTGCTATCGACTATTATAAAGCAGATAAAATTTGTTTAATGCAGATAACTCCTCCAAAGCAATTAATGACAATAGATGTTCCGAATTGTGATTTATCTATGAACGACATTAATAATAGAGTGTGGTCTTGGTTTAATCGTAGTTACCCAAGCGGGTTACCTAAAAGTTGTTCAGCAGTGACAAATTTAGATGCCCTTAAAGGAGCCGCTGTTACTGAGGTCATGAGGTGGGAAGTTGATCAATGGGAGCTATTTTCAGGGGCAGGCCCAGATGTGAAAAAAGAGGATGCAAGAGTGGTTCCGCTGAGTACACTTGTATTGTATGACCCCACATTAGATCCGGTAATGAAGCTTAAAGAAGGAAAAGGGCTTTGGCGCAACGAGGATATGATGTGGAACAACTGGAATTAATTTAAATAGTAATCAATTCAATCTTTTGAATTCAAAGCCTCGCTAGTAGGGGCTAGGATTCAACTATCGAGATCAAATAAACTTTGCTCTCAATCCAAACCCAGCGGAAGCTGGTTTTGTTTTTTGAGGTCAATGAAAATAGTCACTTGGTGCCAAATTCAATTGGGTGATTTGCTCAAATGAAGGGGTCAGGTCTTGCTTTTTGCCCTTGGTAAGTCTGAAGTGGTAACTTATTAGTGAAACGAATGGTTCAGGTCCAATTGTCGCTACGCATAAATATGGCCCATTTGGTGAGCCGATTAATACCAGCTCATCGCGTTTCCGTTACACAGGGCAAATCTTAATCCCAGGTACTAAGCTTTATTACTACAAAGCACGGATTTTCCTCCAAAGTTAGGTCGCTTCCTGCAAACTGACCCTATTGGATATGACGATGGCATGAATATGTATGCCTATGTGGGGAATGATCCGATCAATATGGTTGATCCTACTGGTGAGTTTGCTCATTTAGCAATAGGCTTTGTAGTAGGTGCGGGTGTTGAACTTGCTTCTCAATACTTTACTGGTAAAGAGATTAGCTTAACCAAAGCCGCAGTTTCAGGGCTAGCGGGGGCTGCAACAGGTGGTTTGAGTTCCTTAGCAAAAACGACAATCTCGACAGGTGGGCAAATTGTTGCGACTACCACTGAAAAGGTCCTTGCTGGTACTATGGCAGTTGGGGGAGGAGCTGTATTAAATACAGGTGCGGGTATGGTAAATGATTCTTTAGATGGTACTTCGTCAGGGCAAATTGTCGATAATGCAGTCGAAAATGCTGTGGAAAGCTTGGCACCACATGTTAAAGCTGTTGGGAAAATAACAGGAGCTGCGGCAAACAAAGCGTTTGGTAAGACAGGGGTCGGAGATACGGCTAAACAACTTGGTACTGAAGCTGCAACGCAAGGTAGTGAAAAGATAATTAGCGAGTCATGTTCGAGTGTTAAAAATGAGTGTTAGAACTAGTTTTAGAATATTTTTTAGATTGACAATTGTTTGCATTGGAATTTTAACAGGGCTTACATTTTTAAAAGTAGCTTTGAATGGAGAAATGTATGAATTAAGTTTTCAACGAATACTTGATGGCTTTATATATGCAATATTACCAGCTTCAATTGTTTTAGCACTTATTCTATTTATCATTGATTACACGGAAAAGAAGCTATAGCTTCTAAACGAGCTTCTATTCTTTAGTCTCGCACTCGCGGGGTTTTTTATTGCCCTAAAAACTAGTAAGTAAAGGGGGTCAGGTCTTGCTTTTTGCTTCCTAGAAAGTCAAAAACAAGCGCAACTCTTAATAATCATTACTACCCTTTATCAGAACTGCCAGCTCTTAAAATATTAAATAACTGGCAGTCATCTCAAGCCTAACAGTTATTGCTTTACCTGAACTTCGACTTCTTGCCCGGTTTGTAGTTGCTCAGCGCCGCGTACTGCCACTTTATCGCCCGCATTTAAGGTGATGTTAGAAGTCGGGGTGACTTCAACAAGCTTGTCTTTACCATTACCGACTTTTACGGGAATTTGCAGGGCTTTGTTGTCGTTGTCGATTTTGACGATATGGGTGCCTTTTTTACGTAAGATCAGCGCATCGCGATTCACCAGTAGCACATCACCTTTGCTTTTTAGTGGCACGGCTACATCAACCAGTTGGCCAATTGCCCATGTTTGCTCGGCATCAGTTGGCAGTAGGGCACGTACTTCTACGGTTTGTGAACGCGGATCGGTTGATGGGATCACCGCTGTTACGGTGGCTGTTGTCATATCAGGAGCTGATAAGTCGCCGGCTTGAATTGGTAACTCTATGCCTTTGTGTAAAAACTTTAAGTATTTAACAGGCACGTACAAACGCACTTCTAAGTTATTAATATCGAGCAGGGTGACCAGTTCATCTGCGCGATTTATTTCGCGACCAGCGCGTTTAAAACGCTCGCTGATCACGCCATCAAATGGGGCGCGAATGGTTGCACGCGAAAGCTGATCGTCTATTACTTTTAATTCAACCTTAGCCAGTGCGATATCAGATAACGCAAGGTCATGCTTATTTTGCATATCATCGACTTGGCTTGCTGCAGCACTGCTGGCTTTGGCGAGTTTTTGTAAACGAGCGAGCTCTTGTTGATATAAGCGTAGGTTTATTTTGGCGCGATTGAGCATTTCTTGCTGGCGTGCTTTTTCAAGTTCAAGCGGTAAGGTGTCCATACGAACTAGGGTGTCGCCACTTTTAACCAGAGTACCTGGCTCAACAACATATAATAAACGCCCGCTAACGCCTGCTGTTAAGGTTACATCATCTTTGCCATACAAAGTGCCACTAACTTCAATTTCGCTTGTCAGCGGAGCTTGTGTGACGGTTTCTACCGTAACAGGTACGACTGCAAAGGCGTTAAATGCGATAAGACTGAATAGCGCACAAAAGCGAGCGGTTAATTTACGAAAAGGTGTGTTCATTGTTTTAATACTCATTGATTCGATACCAAGCTTAAAGGCGTTTTTTCTGGTTGCTGCTTGTTATTAACGGGCGGCAGCTGTCTGCCAAGTTGTAATAAACTTGGCATTAATATCAGGGTGAATAGGGCGCTAATGGCCATGCCGCCGACAATCACAGTGGCAAGGCCACGGTAAATTTCTGATCCTACCCCCGGCATTAGCATCAAAGGCAGCATGCCAAATAAGCTGGTTAAGGTACTTAAGTAAACGGGTCTTGCGCGCAGTAGCACAGCTTGACGAACGGCGTCTTCTCGACTGAGTCCTGCGGCCATTGCGACACGGGTTTGGTCAACCAATAAAATGGCATTATTTACCACCAGACCCAGCAAGATAATAAAGCCAATCATGGTCAGTAAGTCGAGCGATTGGAAGGTAAATAAGTTAAGTACGAATAGGGCCAGTACACCGCCTGCAATTGCCAATGGCATGACCAGTAAAACTAACGTGCTGTCTTTGGCTGACTTAAACAATGCGGTCATTAGCAAGAATAAAATAAACAGAGCCAAGATAAAGTTGATTGTCATTTCTTGCATGGCCGAATTCATCTTTTGTGCGTTACCCGCCAAAATCGCGCCAGAGCTGTCAGGCAAGCTTGCACGAACTTTTGGCATAACTTGCTCTGAGAGAATAGTTTGCGCTTGTTGCAAGCTCATGTCTGCTGGTGGCGTGACAACAATACTCACGGTACGGCGGCCATTAACACGCCTAAGCTGGGTTGGCCCTACGGTGCGCTCAATATTGGCAAGTTCGCCTAAAGTTTGAATACCTGATTGCGGGGTTACAATGGGTAGTGCTTTTAGCTCCTCAGGGGTTTGCCATGGAATACCGCGCAAAATCACGTTCATGCGTTCGTTGCCATCAAAGTATTCATTAACAAATAACCCACCTGTATAGGCTTGCACTGCTTGAGATACATCACGACGAGTCAGCCCTGCTTGGGTTATACGACGGTCATTGGGTGTGAGCCTAAGCTCTGGCTCTGCCATATCGAGTCGAGGTTGTGGCCTTGCAGTGGCATTCGGCATTGCTTCGGTGACAGCTTGCAGCGCCACATTAGCACCGGCTATTAGCTCGTCCATATTCGGGCCCGTTAAATCGATATTGATATTGCGACCATCACCGCCATTAGCAACTTGGATCATCGACCCTCTAAAGAAGAATACTTGGGTGTCGGGCAAATCAATGAAGATCTCTTCTCTGGCTACCTTCATTAGTTCTCCAACACGTTGTGGATCAGCAGAATAAATAAAGCCGCCAGCATTCGAACCAAAAGCATAAAAGTTAAAGTCTTTTATCCCTGGCTCTTTTTCACCTGTGTAATAAGGCATTAAGCGCTTTTTAATACGCATCAGCAGCTCTTCTTCCATAAACTGCACATTGCCGCCAGGCGGGGTATTCAAGTTAAAGAAAAAGCCATCGGTTGGTGCGCGCGGCATAAAATCAGTTTTCGGGAGCATGGTCATTGTCGCGACGAGTGAGCCACCTAATAACGACACTATCCATACTATTTGTTTTACGCGGGTATTGGTTAGCGCCATGATGAAGTTAGTCAGCTTCTGCCAATATTCACGATAAGGATCCGCTTTGAGCTCTTTGTCTGGCCAAAAGTGGTTAGCTAACGGGATTAGTGTAATTGCGCAAATCATAGAGGCAATAACTGCAATGGATAAGGTGAGCGCCAAGTCAGAGAATAACTGCCCTTCAATACCTGCCATAAATAAAATAGGCAAGAAGATAGCAACGCTGGTGGTGGTTGAGGCAAATAAAGCGCCAGTTACTTGGGCTGCGCCTTTTAGCGCGGCTTTTTTAGTATCAAAGCCTTCGCTTCTGAGCCTTGCGATGTTTTCTTGCACTATGATGGCGGCATCAAGTACTAAGCCAACAGCAAAGGCAAGGCCCGCCAATGAAATAACATTTAAGCTACGGTCAAAAATATTCAACGTTAAAAACGCGACTAACAAAGAGACAGGAATCGTCGCTGCAATCACAAACGTGGCCTTTAAGCCTCTAAAGAACAGCCACAAGATTAAACACGACAGCAGAACACCTAGGCCTAAGTTACTTTTAACCAACGACAAAGCATTACGAATATGCACTGAGGCATCAAAACTTAATTCAATCGATAAGCCATTTTCAGCCAGCGGCCCTTCGTTTAGTTCTTTTATGGCAAGGTTAATTTCGTCGAGTAGGGCAACGGTATTGGCTTCGTTAGCGCGCGAAATACGAATGTAATACGCGGGTTTACCATTTCGACCACTCATCCCTAAACGGTCAGAAAAAGTGCGCTCTACACTTGCGATATCGCCAAGGTAAATGGGTCTATCGCCTGAATAACCAACGCGCATTTGTGCCATGCTCGATAAATCATATTGCCCAGTAAAGCGTACGGTATATTGACGGCGGCCAACATTGGCAAGGCCACCAGAGGTATCGCGTGAGCTGGCTAATACGTTACTGATTTGGTCAAGGCTGACGCCAAGTGCGGCGGCTTTGTGAGGGTCAAAGGTAATACGTAATTCTTTTGGTCGTTCACTGGCTAAGTCAACGCGGGCAACACCAGGAATACGTGCCAAACGGGGCTCAACAAATTCATCGATTTGTTTTTGGAACTGCGCCATGTCTAAATCAAGGCTGTCGCTATTAAAATCTTTCGGGGTGACCAGTAACGTTGCTGCGGCTTCCCCATTATTACCGCCAGCAAATACCACAGGATCAAATGCATCTAACGGCAGAGGCGGCGCTTGGTTAAGGCTAGTTAAAACATCAAGCATGGCCTGTTGCATGTTTTGCCCAACAGCAAAAGTCAACGTGATAGAGCCATTGCCACGGTTAATGTAAGTATTAACCTCTAAGGCACCCGGGGTGTTTTTTACTGCGTTCTCGAGCGGCTCAATGATCACCGATTCAATCTCTTCAGGTGCAGCTTGGCGCCAGCCTGAGAAAATAGTGATCTGCGGTTGCTCAATATCTGGTGTGAGCTGAATCGGCAGCTTAAAAATACTCAGCATGCCAAACAACATAATCAACACCAAGATGACAATAACACTCGCAGGGTTTTTCAGCGAACTACGTGTCAGATTCATTGTGTGTGTTCCAAAATCAGTTTGTGTGCATTGTAGTGCGATGTAAAAAAAGTGCCAGTGAGGTAAATGAAATGTGTTTCAGAAGTAACGCTGAATAGCCGTAATTAAGCGATAAAGTGTGTATTTGAAATAAGATGTAACAATTTAGCTGAGGAGCTTTAAGTTTTAAGCATTAAGTAATAGCGCCTGAAACTAGTGAGTCGTATCTTTTCGGCTAAGGGAAGCCACATTTTGCTCAAACACACGTTTTACTTCTGCACTGTAGTGATTGTGGTCGTTAATGGTGATAAATGGGTTCGTAAAACTAACATCACAGAAAACCGTATAACACTGGATTTTAACTGCAACTCGATCTGGGGTTGCAAGGCCATCTAAGGTTGTTTGCAATGCTTCAAAAACATAATCTTTATTAACGTGCGATGTTAAAGCAACTTCAAGTGCTTTAACTTCTATGCGATGTGAATTCATATCAGTTACAAAAAATTCGTATAGGTAACTACGTGATACAAACAGCAAGATTGCCACAAGGTAGAATAACCCTGTGTAATAAAATAACTCCGTGTGGGTAAAACTCCGAAACGACTTAAACATTTTTACTATTATTTTTGTTTGTTTTTTATACTAAAACATATTTGCGGGTATATCTCAACAAACTAGCTAAAAATCACTGCATTACAGATAATAAAAAAGCGCGAAACTAGTTAGCATCGCGCTTCTTATCTCTAAAACTTAAAGCTCAGTTTTATTATTCATCAATGGAGCGAAGTAGGGCATTAATACCTACTTTTTCGCGAGTTTGCTGATCTACTTTTTTCACGATGATGGCAGCATATAGGCTGTGCGAACCATCTTTTGACGGTAAAGAACCTGGAACAACAACCGCACCGGCTGGTACTCGGCCGTAATGGATTTCGCCAGTTTCACGGTCATAGATACGTGTGCTTTGGCTGATGTAAACACCCATTGAGATAACAGCGCCTTCTTCAACTACAACGCCTTCAACAATTTCAGAACGTGCGCCAATAAAGCAGTTGTCTTCGATAATTGTTGGGTTAGCTTGTAGTGGCTCAAGCACACCACCAATGCCTACACCGCCCGACAAGTGAACATTTTTACCAATTTGTGCACATGAGCCAACCGTTGCCCATGTATCAACCATCGTACCTTCATCAACGTAGGCGCCAATGTTGACATAAGATGGCATTAACACCACGTTTTTACCTACGAAGCTGCCTTTACGTGCCACAGCATTAGGCACAACACGCATGCCGCCTTGTTGGAATTGCTCTGGTGTATAGTCGCTAAATTTAAGTGGTACTTTGTCGTAAAACTGATTAACACCATCGCTCATTGGTTGGTTATCACGAATACGGAAAGACAGTAGCACCGCTTTTTTTAACCATTGATGTACAACCCACTCACCACTGATTTTTTCAGCAACACGTGCAGCGCCGCTATCAAGTAATTCAAGCGCGTCGATAATAGCTTGTTTTACTTCACTTGATACCGTGCTTGGGCTGATGCTATCGCGGTTGTCCCAGGCGTTTTCGATCATGGTTTTTAAATCTGACATAAGATCCTCTTATTCGGTTTCTGCGTTGAGTTTTTTACGCAATGCTTGATGAATTTTAGCCTGTTCTTCGTCTGTTAATGCTTGGTATTCGTTATTTGATACCACGAAGAAATCTTCTGCACGTTCACCAACTGTGGTGATCCGTGCGGCATGAATATGTAATAAGTGCGCTTGAAATACTTCCGCAATTTTTGTTAATAGACCCGGAATATCCACCGCTTGGATTTCAATTAGGCTGCGGTCTTTACGGGCATGCGGTCTAAGCACAATTTTTGGTTTGATATTAAAGTCTTTGAAGCGCTGTGAGCGATTCTTTTTGAGGCGAATCTTCTTTTTCGGGTCGCTAATTGCAAGATCTAAAGCACGTTTAATGCCTTGCGAACGGTTACTGGCAATCGGGTCACCATTAACCTCTAAAATAACAAAGCTAAATAGCACGTAGCCATCTTTTGTGGTCAGTACCTGCGCATGTTGAATTTGTGCTTTTTTCGAACCAATCACACTAACTAAACGTGAGAATAAACTGCCTGAGTAAGGACTATAAGCAAATACTTGTGTACCACCATGCATTGCGGTGTTAGACACGGCAACGCTAGGCTGGCTTAAATCGTCACAGCTTAGTAGATGCTCTGTGTGCCACGAAATCTGTTGCTCGCTAAAAGCGGTAAAGTAATTGGCTTTAAAGCGACTCCAAATTAAGTCGATTTGATCTTCGTTACAACCGTGGTTCAGTAAGCGCTGTTTGGCTTGCTGTTTTTTATCACGTATTTGGTCACGTTGGTCCATTGGGTTTTCAAGCCCTAAACGAAGCGCGCGCTGGGTGTGTAAATACAGCTCACGTAGTAGGGTATTTTTCCAATCGTTCCATAGGTTATCGTTAGTTGCGCGAATATCGGCCAAGGTTAAGCAGTACAAGTAATCAAGCTGGCGCTCATTTTTCACTTTACTTGCAAAGTCTTTAATCACATCAGGGTCATTAATATCTTTGCGCTGCGCTGTAACCGACATAAGTAAGTGATTAGCCACTAACCACGAAATAAGCTTGCCATCTGAGGCTGGGAAGCGGTGTAGCTTAGCAAACGCGATTGCATCAACTGAGCCAAGTTCAGAGTGATCGCCACCTCGACCTTTAGCAATATCGTGGAAAATACCGGCTAAATAAAGTAACTCAGGCTTGTCCATACGAGTGACAATTTCACTACATAACGGAAATTCGCTGACTTTTGATTTATCAAAGTACTTATAAATATTGTTGATGAGTTTATGGGTATGTTCATCCACGGTGTAGGCATGGAATAAATCAAACTGCATTTGCCCAAAAATATTACGCCACTGTGGTAAGTAGGCAGCAATAATGCCGTGTTTGTGCATTAGCGTAAATGCGCGGCCCATACCGTTAGGATGTTTGATTAAACGCAAAAATGCTTCGCGACAGGCGGCGTAATCTTGTAAATCACCCAATAAACGACGGCGAACTTGGCGCATTGTACGTATGGTACTTGGGTAAATATGGGTGATCTCTGGGTTATCAGCAATATGCTCGAACAACACAAATAGCTGATCACGGCGGAAGAACACCGATGGATTCTTAACACGAATTTGATGGCCAATGCGCTCAAAGTTACGGTCAAGCTCTATCACAGGTAACTCACCGGCACCCGGTAAAATGCTTTGCTCAAAGTATGAAAGCAGCATTTGGTTAAGCTCACGTACGCGGCTCATGATCCTAAATAAGCGTTTCATCATGCGCTCGACTGAGGCTTTACCGTCACTACCAAAGCCAAGAATTTCAGCAGCGTTAGGCTGATGATCGAACAATAAGCGGTTTTCAGAGCGACCCGCAGCGATGTGCAGCGCAAAACGAATGTTCCATAGGTTTTCTAAACACTCAGAAAGTTCTTGGTATTCTTCGTGAGTAAGATAGCCGTGATTTATGAGTTCTTGTAATGTTTCGGCTCTAAAGTGTTTTTTAGCAACCCAAATAATGGTCTGTAAGTCGCGCAGGCCACCTGGGTTCTCTTTGATGTTAGGCTCAAGGTTATAAGCCGTACCATGGCATTTTTTATGGCGTAAACTTTGTTCTTGTACTTTTGCCAAAAAGAATTCGTCTGAGCGCCAAATAGGCGTATCAATTAAATGATTTTTTAATTTTTCGAATTCGATATGGTTACCGAAAATTAATCGGCTTTCGAGTAAGCTGGTGGCAAATGTCACATCTTCGCGTTTTTGTTCTAATGCTTGTTCTATAGTGCGAACGCTGTGACCAATTTCTAAATTAAGATCCCAAAGCATGGTAACGAACTGGCCAATTTTCTCGCACACGGCTTCACTTGGCTGCTCGCTTACTAGCAACATAAAGTCGATATCGGAATAGGGGTGTAGTTCGCCACGACCATAACCACCCACAGCAATTAGGGCTAAGTCACTTTCGTGAGCAAGGTCGTAATCGTGAAACAATTTAATTAATAGGCGGTCAATAAACTCAGCGCGGGCATTAATTAAGTTGCTAACGGGTTGTTTTGAGAATTCGTTCTGTAGCCATTTATAAAAATAACTAGAACAGTCGCGATAATCGCTAAGTTGCTCAGCTTGGCTGAGCAACTTTTTTACTTTATTGGGTAATGCCACTGGGGCTGGCTCCTAGTGTTCGATGATCCTGTCAATAGTATCATCTGATCGGAGCGTTAAAATTTCAACACCATTTTCAGTCACTAACAGTGTATGTTCCCACTGTGCAGACAGTGAACGGTCTTTTGTTACGACAGTCCAGTTGTCTTTAAGTAGCTTACATTGGCGTTTACCAGCATTAACCATAGGCTCGATTGTTAAGCACATACCTGCTTTTAATACTTCGCCAGTACCTGGTTTACCGTAGTGCATTACTTGAGGTTCTTCGTGGAACTCAGCACCAATACCGTGGCCACAGTATTCACGAACGATTGAATAGCTAAAGCCTTCTGCGTATTTTTGAATTGCAGCACCGATATCACCTAAACGTACGCCTGGTTTTACCATTTTAATTGCAAGGTAAAGGCTTTCTTGCGTGATATCAGCAAGACGCTTGCCTTGAATGTTAGGTGTACCAACGTGGAACATCTTCGATGTATCACCGTGATAGCCATCTTTGATCACAGTCACGTCGATATTTACGCTATCACCTTCTTTAAGCGGTTTGTCATTTGGAATACCGTGACAAATTACATGGTTCACTGAGGTGCAAATTGATTTTGGGAAACCGTGATAATTAAGCGGTGCTGGAACAGCATCTTGAACATTAACAATATAATCATGACAAATTGTATTTAGTTCATCTGTGGTTACACCTGGCACCACATGCGGTTCTATCATTTCTAGTACCTCGGCGGCTAAGCGCCCGGCAACACGCATTTTTTCGATTTCTTCAGGGGTCTTGATCACAGCACTCATTGAGGCTCCAAAGTTGTTTTTCAGGTCAGTTTTTAGTGCACAAATTTTGCACTAGACGTTGAGTTTTCAATTTTAATATGGTATAAAGCGCGCCGTCTTTTTACAAATAAATTCTTAACTGATTTTTTGTATTTAAGACAAACACAATTTTATTTTAACACACACACGTATCGTCACATACACTTGGGTGCACTTAAGTTACAAATTAACTGCGGTGTTGGTGCTATGGGATATGTGGAGGCCTAACCCTAAATTATAGAGGATTATACAAATGGCAAACGTTTCAATGCGCGATATGCTTCAAGCTGGTGTTCACTTTGGTCACCAGGCACGTTACTGGAACCCTAAGATGAAGCCTTTCATCTTCGGCGCTCGTAACCGTGTTCATATCATCAACCTAGAGCAAACTGTACCAATGTTCAACGAAGCACTTAAGTTCTTATCGAACGCAGCTTCTAACAAAGGTAAAGTACTTTTCGTTGGTACTAAGCGCGCAGCAAGCGAAGCAGTTAAAGAAGCAGCGATCCAAAGCGAGCAGTTCTACGTAAACCACCGTTGGTTAGGTGGTATGTTGACTAACTGGAAAACAGTTCGTCAATCAATCAAGCGTCTTAAAGACCTTGAAGCGCAAAGCCAAGACGGTACTTTCGAGAAATTAACTAAGAAAGAAGCGTTAATGCTTACTCGTGAAATGGAAAAGCTTGAAAAGAGCCTTGGTGGTATCAAAGACATGGGCGGTCTTCCTGACGCGCTTTTCGTTATCGATGCAGACCACGAGCACATCGCTATCCGTGAAGCTAACAACCTAGGTATTCCAGTTGTTGCTATCGTTGATACTAACTCTAACCCAGACGGTGTTGATTACATCGTACCTGGTAACGACGATGCGATCCGTGCTATCCAACTTTACACAGGCGCTGTATCAGCTGCGATCACTGAAGGTCGTGAGAACAACATCGTTGCTCAAGCTGAGAAAGACGACTTCGTAGAAGCTGAGTAATTAGCTGTCATCAAGTCTTCATCTAATTAAGATGAAGACTTGTTATTCTTGTTAAGCGGCCTATACCGCTTCCCTATAACAGAATTCAATTGAGGATATTCTAATGGCTGTAACTGCTGCCCTAGTTAAAGAATTACGCGAGCGTACTGGCGCTGGCATGATGGATTGTAAAAAAGCGTTAACTGAAACTAACGGTGACATCGAGTTAGCGATCGAAAACATGCGTAAGAGCGGTGCTGCAAAGGCTGCTAAAAAAGCTGGTAACATCGCTGCTGAAGGTACAATCTTAATCAAAGAAGGTAACGGTTTCGCTGCACTTCTTGAAGTTAACTGTCAAACTGACTTCGTTGCTAAAGACGCTAACTTCCTTGGTTTCGCTAACCAAGTTCTTGACGTTGCTGCAGAAACTAAAGCAGACATCGAAGCACTTAAAGCACAGTTCGAAGAAACTCGTGTTGCTCTAGTTGCTAAAATCGGTGAAAACATTAACGTTCGTCGCGTTGAGTACATCGACGGTGACAAGCTTTCTTCTTACCGCCACGGCGACCGTATCGGTGTTGTTGTAGTTGGTGACGCTGACGAAGAAACACTTAAGCAAGTTGCTATGCACGTAGCTGCGTCTAAGCCTGAGTACGTAAACCCAGAAGACGTACCAGCTGAGATCGTTGAAAAAGAAAAAGCAGTTCAAATCGATATCGCGATGAACGAAGGCAAGCCTGCTGAAATCGCTGAGAAAATGGTTATCGGTCGTATGAAGAAATTCACTGGTGAGATCTCTCTTACTGGTCAAGCTTTCATCATTGAACCTAAAAAATCAGTTGGCGAAATTCTTAAAGAGAAAGGCGCAACTGTTACTAACTTCATCCGTTTAGAAGTTGGTGAAGGTATCGAGCGTAAAGAAGAAGACTTCGCTGCTGAAGTAGCTGCTCAAATCGCTGCTGCAAAAGGCGAGTAATTTTCTAACTTAGTGACGTAGGGCAATAAGATGAAATTATTCTGCTATTAGCTTTTGCGTCACTGATGAAAATTCTTTAAAATAACCGCGTTTTATGTGTAACCATAGCGCGGTTATTTTTTATCTCATTACTAAGGCTGGCCCAAATATTATGACTATCAATCGTAAACCTATTTTTAGACGTGTTCTTCTTAAACTTAGCGGTGAAGCATTAATGGGAGACGAAGGCTTCGGCATCGACCCAAAAGTACTTGACCGTATGGCTCAAGAAATTAAAGAACTTGTAGAGCTCGACGTAGAAGTAGGTTTAGTTATCGGTGGCGGTAACTTCTTGCGTGGTGGTTCATTAGCAGAAGCGGGTATGAACCGCGTAGTTGGCGACCACATGGGTATGCTTGCGACTGTAATGAATGGTTTAGCAATGCGTGATGCACTGCACCGTGCATTTGTAAATTGTCGTTTAATGTCTGCAATCCCACTGAACGGTGTGTGTGATGCTTACAATTGGGCAGAAGCTATCAGCCTATTAAAATCTGGCCGCGTTGTAATTTTCTCAGCGGGTACAGGTAACCCATTCTTCACGACTGACTCAGCAGCGTGTTTACGTGGTATTGAAATTGAAGCAGATACTGTAATCAAAGCGACTAAAGTGGATGGTGTTTACTCTGATGACCCAGTGAAAAACCCAGACGCTACACTATATCGCCACTTAAGCTACAATGAAATCATTGATAAAGAGCTTAAGGTTATGGATTTAGCTGCATTTACGCTGGCGCGTGACCACAACATGCCATTAAGCGTATTTAACATGAATAAATCAGGCGCGCTTAAGCGTGTTATTATGGGCGAAGATGAAGGAACGCTTATCTCTTCACAAGCCTCAGATGAAACTAGCAAATAGATTAGGATTGAACCGTGATTAACGATATCAAAAAAGATGCGTCAGAACGTATGCAAAAAAGTGTTGCGGCACTAGGCAGTCAATTATCTAAAATTCGCACAGGCCGTGCGCACCCAGCATTACTTGACGGTATTCAAGTGTCTTACTACGGTGCTGACACGCCATTAAACCAAGTTGCTAACGTAACAATTGAAGATTCTCGTACACTTGCAATTAGCGTGTTTGATAAGTCACTAGCGCAAGCAGTAGAAAAAGCGATCATGGCTTCAGATTTAGGTTTAAACCCAATGTCTGCAGGTACTGTTATTCGTGTTCCACTTCCTCCGCTTACAGAAGAGCGTCGCAAAGACCTTATCAAAATCGTACGTGGCGAAGTTGAAAGCGGTCGTGTTGCTGTACGTAACATCCGTCGTGATGCAAATGGCGACATTAAGAGCTTATTGAAAGAAAAAGATATTTCTGAAGATGAAGCACGTCAAGCAGAAGACGAGATCCAAAAGCTTACTGATAAGTTCATCAAAGAGATGGACGCACAACTAGCTGCAAAAGAAGCTGAGTTAATGGAAATCTAATCGCTGCTGTTTATCTTTCAGACACTGATTCTGTAAGTAAACAGGCGTAACTAAATTTATTAGTTTTGAAACGCCGTCTAGGGTATACTAGACGGCGTTTTTTTATGGAATACTCGATATTTATGGTTCTTAACGCTGATAAAATTTCCCAGCAAAGTTTGCCTAAGCATGTCGCTATAATCATGGATGGCAACGGACGTTGGGCACAAGCGAAAAATCGTCCACGTGTTTATGGGCACAAAAAGGGCGTTGATGCGGTTCGTCAATCAGTGCAATTTTGTACTCGCTTAGGTATACAGTCGTTAACACTATTCGCATTTAGTAGCGAAAATTGGCGACGTCCAGAAGACGAAGTAAATACGCTCATGGAGCTATTTTTATTCGTACTGGGCAAAGAAGTTAAAAAACTTCATAAAAATAATGTAAAGCTAAACATAATTGGTGATTTATCACGCTTTTCAGAAGGTTTGCGCAATAAAGTTGATGCAGCCCATGAATTAACTCGTAATAATACGGGTCTACAGTTAAACGTGGCAGCTAATTATGGTGGACGTTGGGATATTACTAACGCCGCAACAACGCTTGCGAAAAAGGTCGCAGCCGGTGAAATGGCCGCAGAAGATATTACTGAAGAGCTAATGGCTGAACAAATGAGTATGGCCGACCAAGGTGAGCTTGATTTAATGATCCGCACCGGTGGAGATTTACGCATCAGTAACTTCCTTTTATGGCAAGCGGCTTATGCTGAGCTTTACTTTACCGATACGCTTTGGCCAGACTTCAATGAAGCTGCATTTGCTGACGCTATCGCATGTTACGTTGCCAGAGAGCGACGATTTGGTTGTACAGGCGAACAAATAAAACAATTACTCGCCGAGACCTAATTACTAGTTGAAGGTACACACATTGCTAAAACAACGAATTTTAACCTCGCTCGTGTTGGCACCACTTGCACTTATTTTGGTTTTTTATACCCCATTAACACTATTTAGTTATATCGCCGCCGGTATTGTTTTACTCGGTGCATGGGAGTGGTCTGCATTTATGGGCCTATGCGATAAAGTTAAACGTTTTGGATTTGTTGCAGCAACGGCTGCATTTTTGGCATTACTTAACTGGCATTGGCCCATTGAATCACTTTGGCAAAATGGTCAATTAGTGGGTGATGCAAACTACCTATTTACCTTGTCATTTGCATGGTGGATTGTGGCAACTTATTTAGTTTGGCGCTACCCAGCTATGGCAAAGGCTTGGAATGAAGGCATTGTAATGCGTGCCATTGCTGGCTTTTTAACGTTAGTGCCACTTTGGCTTGCACTAAATACACTACGTAGCGCAGGGTATGGAGAATCTACTCACTTTGGTTCAATGTTAATTTTAGTTGTACTTGGTATTGTGTGGAGCGCAGATATTGGTGCTTACTTTACTGGTAAAAACTTAGGTAAACGTAAACTAATGCCAAAGGTAAGTCCTAATAAAACGATTGAAGGTTTATTAGGTGGTGTAGTGGCTTCGGTTGTTTTTGTTTTAGCATTTTGCCACTTCACTAATGTTGATATGAGTGTTTGGCCAATCTATGCCGTGATGACTGCATTTATCGCGTTATTCTCAGCGGTAGGCGATTTACTCGAAAGTATGTTTAAACGTGAAGTTGGCTTGAAAGACAGCGGTTCATGTTTACCAGGCCACGGCGGTATTTTAGACCGTATCGATAGCTTAACTGCGGCTGCGCCAATCTTTGTACTATGCTACGCATGGACACTGAGTTTATGAGCAAAGTAGAGCAACTTGTCGTACTGGGCGCAACTGGTTCAATCGGTTTAAGCACCTTAGATGTTGTTTCTAGAAACCCGGAGCGCTTTGCGGTTTTTGCTTTAGCGGCGGGTAAAAATGCCGAGCAAATGGCTGAACTGTGTATCGCACATCAGCCTAAATTTGCTGTTATGGCTGATCAACAAGCCGCTAGTGCGCTATCGAATTTACTTGCAAATAGCTCGTGTAACACACAGGTGCTAGCAGGTGTTGAGGCGATGTGTGAGCTTGCTGCACACACAGATGTTGATGCAGTGATGTCGGCGATAGTAGGTGCAGCGGGTCTACTGCCGACTTTAAGTGCAGTTGAAGCTGGCAAAAAAGTGTTGCTAGCGAATAAAGAATCCTTGGTTATGTCGGGTCAGTTGTTTATTGATAAAGTAAAACAACATGGCGCCACTTTACTGCCTATCGATAGCGAACATAATGCGATTTTCCAATGTATGCCAGCATCATTACAAAGTGCATCTGGTCTACTTGCCGACAATGGCGTGAGCAAAATCTTGCTTACTGGTTCTGGCGGTCCTTTCTTAAAACGTGATTTAGCGACATTACCATCAGTGACTGTTGCAGAAGCAGTGGCACATCCAAACTGGTCAATGGGACAAAAGATTTCTGTTGATTCAGCAACAATGATGAATAAAGGCCTAGAGTTTATAGAAGCTAAGTGGCTGTTTAACTGCTGTGCCAGTGATATTGAAGTGGTGATCCACCCACAAAGTATTATTCACTCTATGGTGCAATATCAAGATGGCTCAGTGCTTGCGCAAATGGGTAATCCAGATATGCGCACACCAATTGCTCATGCTTTAGCTTTTCCTGAGCGTGTCGATGCGGGTGTAAAACCGCTCGATTTTTCACAAATGGCTGACTTTACCTTCACTAAGCCAGATTATGCTCGTTACCCTAATTTAAAACTTGCCATTGATGCGTGTGAAATGGGGCAAGGTGCAACCACCACAGTAAATGCGGCGAATGAAATAGCGGTTGCAGCATTTCTAAATGGTCAAATCGGCTTTACAGATATTTATCGAATTAACGCTGAAACGCTCAATGCAACACAAAATATCAACGTGCAGACCCTCGATGAGATTTTAGCTTGCGACCAAGCTGCACGTATAAAAGCGACTGAGTTTGTAAAAAGAGGCATCAACTAGCATGTTTGATTTTTTCTGGAATCTTGGCTCATTTATTCTTGCTCTGGGTATTTTAGTGACTGTGCATGAATATGGTCATTTTTGGGTTGCGCGAAAAGCCGGCGTGAAAGTGCTGCGTTTTTCAATTGGCTTTGGTAAGCCATTGATCAAGTGGTACGACAAACAGCAAACCGAATATGTGATTGCAGCAATCCCACTAGGTGGTTATGTCAAAATGCTTGATGAGCGTGTTGACGAAGTGCCGCCAGAGCAGCGACATTTATCATTTAATGCTAAATCAGTAAAAGCACGCATTGCGATTGTGGCAGCAGGCCCGATGGCAAACTTTTTATTCGCTATTTTTGCCCTTGCTGTGATGTATATGGTTGGTGTTCAGTCATTAAAACCTGTGGTGGGTGAGGTGACTCAAGGCAGTCGTGCCGCAGCTGCTAATATTCAGCCAAACCAGCAAATTATTAAAATTGGTGAAGACGATATCAATACTTGGCAAGATGCAACGTTTTCGCTAATGAGCCGCTTAGGTGAGCAAAGTGTTGTGGTAACGCTTCGCGATCAGAATTATCAAAAGCATGTACGTACTCTTAACTTAGATGGTTGGAAATTAGACCAACAAGACGTACCACCATTAACCTCGATTGGCATTATACCGTTTCGTCCTAAAGCACTTTTAGAAGTGGCCATGATCAGTAAAGGCTCGGCGGCAGAAGCTGCAGGCTTACAGGTTAACGACAAAATTCTTGCTGTAAATGGTGAAAATATCAGCAGTTGGACTCAGTTAGTTTCACTAATTCAGCAATCACCTAACAAATCCTTACAATTTAGTGTACAAAGGCAAGATAGTATAAAAGAGCTGTCAGTAACGCCACAAAGCAGAACTAATGATGCGGGGGTTGCTCAGGGCTTTTTAGGTGTGTCTCCGGTGGTTGAGCCATGGCCAGAAAACTATATTGAAACTAGACATTATGGCCCTGTCGATAGTATTGTGCTGGGCATACAAGAAACATGGCGTTTAATTACCCTTAGTTTTGACATGATTGGTAATTTAATTACCGGTCAGGTGTCGGTTAAAAATTTAAGTGGCCCGGTGGGCATTGCAGTTGGCGCGGGAACTAGCGTAAGCTATGGCTTGGTTGCATTTTTAAGCTTTTTAGCATTGATTAGTGTAAACCTTGGCGTATTTAACTTATTACCGCTGCCAGTGCTAGATGGTGGGCACTTAATGTATTACATAATTGAACTTTTTCGCAAAAAGCCGGTCTCTGAAAAGACGCAAGAATTTGGTTTTAAAGTGGGGGCCTTGCTGCTTCTGTTTTTAACATGTTTCGCTTTGTTCAATGATGTATCGCGTTTATAACAAGTAAGCGAAAAATTCCAATTTGAACACGATTGTAAAACACCGCAAAAGTTAAATTTATAAGGTGTTGAGCGGTAATACAGTTGTAAAGGATAAAGATAACAAAATGGCTATAAAAAAACATTTGGCAGTTTCAAGTTTATTAGGTGCTAGCTTTGCAGCCCTAGGCCAAAACTCCTTTATTGTAGATGATTTAAAAGTTGAAGGTTTACAGCGTGTTGCACTGGGTGCAGCGTTAACGCATATTCCGATCAACGTGGGCGATAATATTGATGAGTACACAATTTCTAGAACCATAAAGGCTCTCTATCGTTCAGGTCACTTTGACAATATTAAAGCATTACGTGATGGCAACAGTGTTATCTTCCGAGTGACTGAGCGCCCAACGATCAGCATGATCGAATTTGATGGCAATAAAGACATCAAAGATGAGCAACTTAATGAGTCGCTAGACCAGCAAGATATCCGTACTGGTGAGCCGCTTGATAAAACAGTCCTTGATAACATTGAAAAAGGCTTAGTTGAATTCTTCCACAGTATTGGTAAGTACAATGCAAAAGTGGATGTAAGCATTACTAAGTTACCGCGTAACCGTGTAAAACTTTTATTCACATTTGATGAAGGTGACGCAGCGTCAATTCGTCAAATCAACTTGGTTGGTAACGAGCTTTTCTCAGATGAAGAGCTACTTAAATTAGCTGAGTCTCAGCAAGATTTGCCTTGGTGGCAGTTCATGTCGAGCGACCGTTATCAAAAGCAAACTATCGAAGGCGATTTAGAGAAAATTCGTAGTTACTACTTAGACCGTGGTTACCTACGTTTTAATATCGATTCGACACAAGTATCAGTTAGCCCAGAGCGTGATTCTGTTTATGTAACAGCGAATATCACTGAAGGCGTTAAGTATAAAGTTAAAGGCTTTGACTTTATTGGTGACTTGTTAGGCCGTGAAGAGCTTATTAAGAGCGTTATCCCGCTAAAAACTGGCGAGCTTTATAACGGCTCTGTGGTGACATCATCAGAAGAGTTTATTAAAAGCTACTTAGCACGTTTTGGCTATGCCAATGCTGAAGTACGCACCATCCCTGAGATTGATGACGAAAACAAAGAAGTTCAATTAACGCTTTCTGTTAATCCGGGCAAACGTGTTTATGTTCGTCGTATCATTGTGGGCGGTAACCAAAATACTTCTGATGAAGTGGTTCGTCGTGAAATGACACAGCTTGAAGGTGCATGGTTATCAAACCAAAGCCTTGAGCGCTCTAAACTGCAAATCCAGCGTTTACCTTACATGGAAAGCGTTGATTTTAATGTTGTGCCAGTACCAGGTGTAGATGACCAAGTTGATGTAGACTTTACTGTTAAAGAACAATCTGCAGGTAGCTTTAACGCAGGCCTTGCTTATGGTTCTTACTTGGGTCTGCAATTTAACATTGGTGTGAGTGAATCAAACTTCTTAGGTACCGGTAACCAAATTGGTTTCAACATTAATACCTCACGTGGTTCTGAGCGTATTAGTGTGTCTTACACTGACCCTTACTTTACGCCAGATGGTGTATCGCAAGGTAGTAGCATCTTCTACAGTAACTATGATGCAAGTAAATTCAGCCTCATCGACTATAAATCGAAGAGTTACGGTATTGGTACTAACATTGGTTTCCCAATCGATGCAGTAAACCGTATTAACTTTGGTGTTCGTTGGGTGCAAGAAGAGCTGTCTGATATTGCAGAATATGAGCAAACACGTGTTATTCGTGAAACATTCTTAGACCCTGAAAATCCAGATGCAGGCTTTGACTTTACTAAGTACGAGTTAAGTGCGGGTTGGTCACGTGTTACTGTTAACCGTGGTCTATTCCCAACAGCAGGTTCGCGCCAATCTCTTAACTTAACTGCGACAACGCCAAACTCTGATTTACAGTACTTTAAACTAAATTATGACTCGCGTTTCTACTGGCCAATCAGTAATGACCACCGCTGGGTGTTCTCAACGCGTGCGGCACTTGGTTACGGTAATGGTTACGGTACAACCAATGGTTATGACCAAACACTGCCGTTCCAAGAGTTCTTCAGAATTACTGAAATGGAACTACGTGGCTTTGACCGTAATACGATCTTACCACGTGCTGTATCACGTGTTCCGCAAAGCATTCCTGGTACACCATTACCTGATGGTACAACAACAGGTAGCATTGGTGGTGCATCAGAGTTTGACCAACTTTACACAGCAGGCCGAATTGGTGGTAACGCCAAAGCGGTAGCAGGGATGGAGCTTATTGTTCCAACACCTTTCTTAGATGAAGAAAACACCAGCTCTGTACGTACTAGCTTCTTCGTAGATGCTGCAAACGTATGGGATACAGAGTTTAATATCGACCGTTATCAAAACCTTTCAACAGACGAGCGTGCAAAATTGGATGACTATGCAGATCCGATGCGCTTTAGGGTTTCAACTGGTCTTTCTCTACAATGGATCTCTCCGATGGGTCCAATGCTGATCAGTTTTGCGTATCCATTGCAAAAAGAAGAAGATGACGATACGAAGACCATCAGCTTTAACATTAGTAATACATTCTAAAGGAGTTTTTTCGTGAATAAATCAATCAAATCAACAGCTTTTGCACTACTTGCTACTTTATCTATGGGTCTATCTACTAACGCATTCGCGCACAAAGTAGGTATCGTTGATATGCAAGAAATCTACAAGCAAATCCCACAAATGGCGAAAGTAGAGCAAACTTTAGAAGCTGAATTCTCAGAGCGTCGTCAAGAACTAGAAAAACTTCAAGGTGATATCCGTTTTGAAGCTGAAAAGTTCAAGCGTGAAGCAACAACGATGAGCGACAAGCAAAAAGAAGAATTACGTACTAAGATCCAAGGTATGCAACAGCAACTTGCTGAAAAAGGTCGTCCTTTAGAGCAAGAAATCAAAATGCGTCAAAACCAAGAACTAGCTAAAGTTCAAAAGCTAATCTTAGATGCAATCGAAGAAGTAGCGAAAGCTGGCAAATTCGATGAAGTTAAAGTTAAAGAAACAACGATTTATGTTAACCCTAAAACTGTCGATGACTTATCAAGCAAAGTTGTTGAAAAAGTAAGTAAGCAATAGAAATCATATATGCAAAACTACACGCTTTCGCAGATAGCGGATCTTCTGGGCGCTGACCTTCAAGGTGACGGCGCCACAGAGATTAAAAAAATATCTACACTTGCAAATGCCCAACATGGGCATATTGCATTTTTAGCGAACAAGAAATATCGCTCGCAATTAGAAGATACTCAAGCAAGTGCGGTGATTTTATCACCAGCAGATGCTGAGTACTTTTCGGGTAATAAGCTCATTGTTGCTAATCCTTATGTTTGTTACGCCAAGCTTGCTCAGCTAATGGATACCACACCGCGCTCAGCAGTGACGGGTATTCACCCAAGTGCAGTCATTCACGATTCAGCCTCTATTGGCGATAATGTCGCGATCGCTGCCAATGTGGTGATCGAAGCGGGCGCTGTAATTGCAAACGATGTGCAGATTGGCCCAGGCTGTTTTATTGGTGAGCACGCAAAAATTGGCCAAGGCACTAAGCTTTGGGCAAATGTAAGCGTTTACCATGAAGTAGAGATTGGCAGCGACTGTTTATTCCAAGCGAATACGGTAGTGGGCAGTGATGGTTTTGGTTACGCTAACGAGCGTGGCGAATGGGTGAAAATACCGCAACTTGGCCGAGTAATCATCGGTGATAAGGTTGAGGTAGGCGCGTCTACTACGATTGACCGTGGTGCGCTAGACGATACTATCATCCATAGTAATGTAATTATCGATAATCAATGTCAAATAGCGCATAATGTCGAGATCGGTTCGGGTACAGCGGTTGCTGGTTGTACGGTATTTGCTGGCAGCACAGTGATCGGTAGGAATTGTCAGATTGGCGGTATGGTTGCAATTAATGGTCACATTAGCGTATGCGATGGTGCTATAATCACCGGCATGAGCATGGTGACTAAGGCAATCACAGAACCTGGAATTTACTCTTCAGGCTTGCCACATCTAACCAACAAAGAATGGCGACGTAGTATTGCCCATATCCGTAACCTTGGCGATATGAAAGACCGCATTAAAGCACTTGAGTCACTGACTAAGTCACTCAATATTGAAGACAAATAAGGATGCTATTTTGGCAAATGAATTAAATAGTCTTGATATCCAGGATATCTTGAGTTTACTTCCGCATCGTTACCCGATGCTACTTGTTGACCGTGTACTTGATTACACGCCAGGCGAGTCGTTACATGCTATTAAAAATGTAACAGTGAACGAACCTATTTTTACGGGTCATTTTCCTAATCAACCTATCTTTCCAGGTGTGTTGATTTTAGAAGCAATGGCTCAAGCAACTGGCTTACTTGGTTTTAAGACAGTTGAAAATCGTAGCGATAACGAACTATATTTATTCGCAGCGATCGACAATGCGCGATTCAAACAGCCGGTGTTACCTGGCGATACTATGCATTTGCATGTAGAGTTTGTAAAAGAGCGCCGCAATATATGGAAATTTGCAGCAGAAGCAAAAGTTGACGGCAAAGTAGTGTGTACTGCCGAAATCATGTGTGCGAGAAGAGAGTTTTAATAGTGATCCATCCTACGGCGATAATCGAACCAGGTGCAAAACTTGGAAATAACGTATCAGTTGGCCCTTACAGCTATATCGGTAACGATGTAACTATTGGTGATAACTGTATCATCGAATCTCATGTGGTTGTAAAAGGCCCATCGACGATTGGTTCTGGTAACCATATTTTCCAATTTGCTTCGGTCGGTGAAGCTTGCCAAGACAAAAAGTATGCGAATGAGCCAACGACTTTGATCATTGGTGACAACAACGTGATCCGTGAGTGTGCGACAATTCACCGTGGTACGATTCAAGACCAAGGTGTAACAAAAATTGGTAGCAACAACTTATTTATGGCTTACACACACGTTGCACATGATGCAGTTGTGGGCGATAACGTTATTTTTGCTAACAATGCCTCTGTTGCTGGCCACGTACACGTAGGTGACTGGGTGATCCTTGCAGGTAACTCAGGTGTTCACCAGTTCTGTAAAATTGGTTCACATGCCTTTGTTGGTATGTACTCAGGCGTTAATAAAGATGTACCGCCATTTGTAACTACAATTGGTACGCCGGCTGGCCCTGTAGCAATCAATACTGAAGGCATGAAACGTCGTGGCTTTGAAAGCGATGAAATCATGGCAACACGCCGTGCATATAAAACGCTTTATCGTAAGAGCTTAGGTGTTGAAGAAGCAATCGCTGAGCTAAGTGAAGATGCTGCGAAGTACCCAGCTGTTCAGCTGATGATAGACTTCGTGAAAAGCTCTGAGCGCGGAATTATTCGCTAATCATAAGCGAACTCCTGTAAAAGCCACCTTAAGGTGGCTTTTTTGTTTTTACAGTTCAGGTTTTGCTAAGTCAGTGCTTGCTATCTTCACGGCAAAAAAGGATCTACTAATATGAACAAACTCATCGTTTTTGCATTATTAAGCTTAATTATAAGTGGTTGTAGTAGTGTGCCTTCGGTATCTAAAGGAACAATAGAAAAAGGCAAAGCCAGTTATTACGCTGATAAATATCATGGCCGAACGACAGCAAGTGGTGAGGTGTTTAATCAACAGGCATTGAGCGCGGCTCATCAAACGCTTGGTTTTGGCAGCAGAGTAAAAGTTACTAATATTGCTAACAATAAAAGCGTGATTGTTACCATTAATGACCGCGGCCCATTTATCCGCGGTCGTATTATCGATTTATCAAAAAAGGCGTTTTCACAAATTGCCTCAGTCAAGCAAGGTGTGATTGACGTCACTGTTGAGCAGCTCGATTAAAAACGGGTAATAAGCTCTACGTAGTCGGCTTCATTAGCTATTAATTCAGCATGACTTGAAAGGGCTCTTACTTGTCCTTGCTCTAACCAAATAACCTTATCAACACGACTTAGCATTGCTGGGTCGTGGGTAATGGTCAACATGGTTTTCTCTGCCCATACTTTCTCAAGTGTAGTCAGCAAGTTTTGCTTTGTATTGTTATCTAGGCTCTCTGTTGGTTCATCAAGAATGATTAAATTACCTTGCCTTAATAGAGCTTGGGCAATGGCAATACGACGTGACTGACCATGAGAAAGCTTTCTGCCTGCGGTTCCTAAGCGGGTATTAAGGCCGGTTTTTAAGTTCTTAAGCCAAGAGCCAAGTTCAGCTTGTTCACAGGCCTCAATAAGCATCTTATCTGTTGCATCAGGAGCTGCATAGCGAAGATTTTCACGTAGCGTGCCATCAAAAATATGATGCTGCTGGGCAACTATCGTTAGCTGCTTAAAGCGTGTTGCAGTGCTCAAGCTTTCAAGTTCAAAGTTATCTTGCTTGGTGGTGAGCTTTAATGAGCCTGATTGCAGCGGCCAAAGGCCCGTCAGTAAGTTAACTAGAGTGGTTTTGCCACTGCCACTAGCACCGACTAGGGCAACTTTACTGCCGGGTGTAATCGCAAAATTGATATTGCTAAGGGCTTTACTTTTTGCCCCCAAGTATTGGTAATTGACCTCGCTTAGCTCAAGACCAAGCCCTGATTTGTCAGCTAATTGGTTTGCTAGCTGATCATCTAAGTTGTTTGGCTTTTCGGCTAAGCTGCTGTGTTTATCTTCAAGATCAAACAGTCGCTTTGCGGCACTTAAAGTAAGCGGCAACTCAATAAATGCCGTAGGCAGGGTGAGCACGGTTTCAAAGCTTGCTAATACAAATAACGCGAGCATCGCCAGTTCAACGTTTTTCATAGTCCCCATTGCAACCAGTGGAATTATCATAAATACACTGGCCAGCATGGTAAGTTGGATCACCAAAGTGCTTAAACCATTACTATTTGCCACGGCTTTGTGGCGATTATAGAGCTGGTTGTTGTATTGTTTACTGAGTGAGTCACAATGCGCTAATTGCGCCGCCTGTGCTTGATAGACAGCAAGCTCTCTGGCACCTGATAGTGTATCGGCAAGTTCAGCTCTTAACTCGGCTGAAAGTTGGGTTTCAGTATCCGCTTGTTGGTGAAGCTTATGGCTTAACAATGCGGGAAGCAGCACGCCAATAATCATCAGTGAAGTAAAGCAAACTAATGCAACCTCAGCGTTATACATGGCCATGAAGGCCATTACGATAGGAATGCTGATCAAGGCGACAATAATCGGCAGCAGCACATTGAGGTAGAATTTATCCAGCGCATCGACATCATTCTGTAGCCGGTTGAATAAATCGCTACTACGACTCATTGCTAAGTCAACGTTGTTCAGTTGGCTCAGAGTCTTGAACATGTTTACGCGTATTTCGCTCAGCAATAAAAAGGTAGCATTATGAGTTATCATCCGCTCACCGTAACGAGACGCTGTGCGCACGATAGCTAAAAAGCGGATCACTCCAGCTGGGGTAAAGTAATTCATCTGCACACCCGCAATGCCCGCCGCTGCCATGGCTGCTAAAAACCACCCAGATATAGCGAGCAAGCCCACATTAGCGAGTACAGTTAAGCTTGCTAAAAAAGCCCCTAAAAGCAGCATGCCAGCATGAGGTTTGCACAGTTTTAAAAGACGTATAAAGTTATGCATGGGCGTCACCTTGGCTCACCAGTTTAGCAAATAGGCCAGCTTGCTCAGTCAGTTGCTGGTACTGACCAGATTCAACAATGTGACCTTGTTGCATAACGTAAATATTATCGGCGTGTTTAACTGTATTCAGTCGGTGAGCAATAACCAGTACTAAATGGTCTTTTGCATAATCGCGGATCGCTTGGTTGATTAAATGCTCTGTTTGGCTGTCTAAGTGAGCGGTAGGCTCATCTAACATCAGCACTGGGGCATTCTTCAAAAATGCACGGGCAAGGGCTATGCGCTGCTTTTGCCCACCAGAGAGGCCTTCGCCTTGTTCACCTAGCAAGGTATCAAAGCCATCAGGTAATGCAGTAATAAACTCAAGTGCTCCAGCTTTACTTGCTGCTTCATCGAGCTCTGTTTGACTTGCATCGGGTTTAGCTAAACGCAGGTTCTCTGCAACGGTCCGATAAAATAACGTGGCTTGCTGTGGGATCCACGCCAGATTTGCTTGCCAATCAGCTAATGCAGTATCACTAAGTGGTTGCCCGTTAATGCTAATGGCACTATTGGCCCGATGATGAAAACCCAATAGGCAATCAAATAAGGTACTTTTACCCGAGCCACTTTCACCCACAAAGGCAATTAAGCCTGTGCTTGGCAGGGTTAAGTTGATATCAGTTACCCCTTCGTTTGTTTCAGGGTAGTGAAAGGTAAGCGCACTCAGCTGTATATCTTTTATCGGTAACTCAAGCTTAGATGACCCGACATGTTCATCAGCGTCGCTTTGATTGATTATGTCGACCATATCAGCAGCGGCACTGATCCCTTCGAGCTTCGCATGATAGTGAGTGCCCATTTGTCGAAGTGGTAAGTAAAACTCAGGAGCCAGTAGTAACACCACAAATCCAGTGGCAAAATCGAGCGTACCAAAAAACAATCTAAAGCCAATGATTACAGCAACAAGGGCAACACTAATGGTGGCTAAAAACTCAAGGGCGAAAGACGATAAAAAGGCGACTTTCAATACACCCATGGTTGCTCCACGGTAATCATCAGAAATCTGACTGATGCTATTTAGCTCACGCTTGGTTGCATTAAAGAGCTTGAGTTGAGTCAGGCCTTGTAAACGGTCAAAAAAGTAATTACCAAGTACTGCCAGTTGTTGCCAACGTTCTTGGTTTAATTGCTCAGCTTTATGGCCCACTAATATCATGAAAAAGGGGATAAGTGGCGCTGTTAAAAGGAAGATGAGGCCTGCTTTGTAATCGGTTGGAAAAATCACCACCAATATCGCTAATGGAATAAGCGCGCTGTAAGCCACACTCGGAATATAGTTGGCGTAATATTGATGCAGTGCTTCCACCCCATTATGTAAGGTGTTAAGTGTTGCGCCGTGACCTTTTTGTTCACTGTAGGCTGGCCCAAGTTTGCTGAGCCTTTCTAGCAGTGTATTACGCATCACGTTTTTTATCTTTAACGCGGCGAGGTTACTCACGCGTTCACTTAGCGCAACCAACAAAGCACGAACTAAAATTAGCCCAGCCAGCGGCCATAATAATGGGCTTACGGCTTGCAAGTTTGCTTGTGCAAACATGACTTGATGAGCCACGTTTGCAAGAAGATAACAAGAGGCAATCATTAATAGGGCGTTGAGTGTGCCCAGACTAATGCTTAATTTAAGAAGCCCTGAAGCGGACTGACTATACTGCTTTAAAAAAGCGCGCAGCGTTTGCTGCTGCGCGCGATTTGGTCGGGGTTTAGTTGTCATCGGTGTTTTTGAGTCTCGCGTACAGCTCTAGCTCATCATCAGCAATCGAATCTTTATGTTGGTGAAATTCGTACCACATTACGTTGATCACCCCAAGTGTACAGGCTAATAGAACACCTAAAATCCAGGCAAAATACCACATATTTAAATCTCCTTAATAGCTACCGTGAGTGTTGTTTTCAATTTCACTAATCGTTACTTTGCGCCACATCTTCACATAACACCATGTTGTGTAGATAAGAATAAGTGGTACAAAAATAACCGCAGCGATAAACATCACGTTAAGTGTCATATGGCTCGAAACCGCATCCCACATAGTTAAACTAATATTTGGGTTGTTGCTCGAAGGCATCACAAACGGGAACATTGACATACCTGCAGTTAAGATCACGCCTGCAAGCATTAAGCTTGACGCAGCCAATGCCATTGCTGGTTTTTGTAATTTAGATAACACAATCGCCAGTGCTGCCATCACGAATGCTAGGGCAGGGAACAGCATGGTTAATGGCATTTTTGTATAGTTATCAAGCCATGCACCCGGTGCCTGCGTGACTGTTTTAGCCAACGGGTTTGCAAAACCTTGAGTATCGCCCATGCTAACGATTTTATAACCGTCAATTTGCGATACCCACACACCTGCTAAAGCAAACAGTACAATAAACGCCATCAGTGCATATTGACCATATTGTGCTGAGCGTTTAGCAACCTCTGCATCAGTACGAAGTTGTAACCACATACCTGCGTGACCAACTAGCATTAGTACACTCACTAAGCCAACAACAATGGCAAATGGGTTTAATAACGCAAAGAATGAACCTTGATAACTTACGCGCAGTAGGTCGTCGATATGATAAGGCACGCCCAGTAATAAGTTACCAAATGCCACACCAAATACTAAAGCGGGAATAAAGCTGCCAGCAAATAGGCCCCAATCCCAGTTGTTTCGCCAGCGCGGTGAATCTATTTTTGAGCGATAATCAAAACCAAGCGGTCTGAAAAATAACGCAAATAACACCAGCATCATAGCAAAGTAGAAGCCTGAGAAAGCGGCCGCGTATACCATAGGCCAAGCCGCAAACAGCGCGCCCCCAGCGGTGATGAACCAAACTTGGTTACCATCCCAGTGAGCGCCAATGGTGTTAATTACAGTACGGCGTTCAACATCTGTTTTACCAACTAGGCGAAGCAAAATTGCCACACCCATATCCATACCATCGGTTACTGCAAAGCCAATTAGTAAGACACCAATTAACAGCCACCAGATTAGTTTTAGTGTTTCGTAATCAAAAATCATGACTGAGCTCCTTGGCTTGCAAGTGAATCCGCTTTAGCAAGTTCATGGTGATATTTACCGGTATGAAGTGAGCTTGGGCCTTGTTTAATAAAGCGCAGCATCAGCCAGCCTTCTACAGCAGCTAGACCTGTATAGAAAACTAAGAAACCAGTAATACTAATCAATAAGTCATTCACCGTGAGTGACGAGGTTGCCAAGAAGGTCGGTAAGATTTCCGAAATTGCCCACGGTTGGCGGCCGTATTCCGCAACAATCCAACCAAATTCAATGGCAATCCAAGGCAGAGGAATACTCCATACCGCAGCCCATAATAACCAGCGCTTTTGCTCAATAATGCGGTGTGCGTTGTAATAAAATGCGAGGACGAATACACCAAGCATGATCACGCCACAGCCAACCATGATTCTAAATGACCAGAACATAGGGCCGACTTGAGGGATTGAGTCTTTCACTGCTTTTTGAATGTGCTCTTCTGTTGCATCTACCACATTAGGGGTGTAGCGCTTAAGTAGCAAACCATAGCCAAGGTCGTCTTTTAAGGTATCGAACTTTGCAATGTTTTCTGGGGTGTCTTCACCGCCACGAAGCTTTTCTAAGTATTCGTATGCAATCATACCGTTACGAATACGTTCTTCGTGCTGCTTTTCAAGATCTTTAATACCCGTTACTTGCTCGTCAATAGAGCGAGTAGCAATGATGCCAAGTGCATAAGGGATTTTTACAGCGGCATGGGTGACTTGTTCTTCTGAGTCAGGAATACCAACCAAAGTAAATGCGGCAGGGGCTTCTTCGGTATGCCACTCAGCTTCAATAGTTGCGAGTTTGACTTTTTGCACTTCGCCAACTTCGTAGCCAGATTCATCACCAAGTAAAATAACACAAAGAATAGACGCTAAACCAAACCCTGAAGCAACCGAGAACGAACGCTTAGCAAAAGCAAGGTCGCGACCTTTTAAGATGTACCAGCTACTAATACCAAGTACAAACATAGATGCTGCAACATAACCTGCTGATACGGTATGAATAAACTTAACTTGTGCGACTGGGTTAAATACCAATTCAGCAAAGCTAGTCATTTCCATGCGCATGGTTTGGTAGTTAAATTCAGCACCTACTGGATTTTGCATCCAACCATTTGCTACTAAAATCCATAGCGCAGATAAGTTAGTCCCTAATGCCATTAAGAAGGTAGCACCTAGATGCTGACGTTTACTCAAACGCTCCCAGCCTAAAAAGAACATACCGACAAAGGTTGATTCTAAGAAGAAAGCCATTAAGCCTTCAATCGCTAGCGGTGCGCCAAATATATCGCCCACATAGTGAGAGTAATAAGACCAGTTGGTACCAAACTCAAACTCCATGGTTAGACCTGTCGCCACACCAATCGCAAAGTTAATACCAAACAACTTACCCCAGAACTTAGTCATATCACGATAAATTTCGCGACCTGTCATCACGTAAACGGATTCCATGATCACTAAAATCCACGTCATACCTAAGGTAAGGGGAACAAATAGGAAGTGAAATAGGGCAGTGATTGCAAATTGCAATCGCGATAGATCCACAAATGTTTCATCTATCATTATTTAGCTCCTTGTTAGCGGGTGCGGTAGACACGACAAATATTGATTATGAAGTTTCAGTAATTATTGAAACTTTGTGAATATTAAACCTGTATTCATTTTAGTCAATAGGAAAATACGAAATAAAGATGAATTAATCCTGCTCACCTTTTCTACAGATTAGAGATAAAGCTCTAAAGTTTCAAATATTTAATCGTTATAAAAAGCCGTTTTGCTATGGCTTATTTTATTCTTTTTTAAGCTCTTTTTAGATAGTAGCTAGTAAACCTGCAGGCTACACACGCAAATAAATGCTCAACCAATGAGCAAGTAGGCAGGCTAATTTCGATTTCTAGTATTTATTAACTCTGTGACATTTATCCGACTGCTAAAACACGGTAAACTCGTTTTTATTAGTGCCAAAAGTTGCGAATTATCAACGAATGAAAGAACAAACAAAGCCGTTACGTATTGCCTTGGTGGCAGGTGAGTTATCAGGTGATATTTTAGGTGAAGGGCTAGTAAAAGCACTTAAACGCCGTTTTCCGGATGCCATATTTGAAGGGATTGCAGGCCCGCGTATGCAAGCGGCTGGCTGTAAAACATTATTCGATATGGACGAATTATCTGTAATGGGCCTAGTTGAAGTACTTGGCCGATTACCGCGCCTACTAAAAATACGCAAACAATTGGTGCAGCATTTTATCGACAACCCACCAGATGTATTTATTGGTATTGATGCCCCTGACTTTAACTTACGTGTCGAAAAGCCGCTAAAAGAGGCGGGCATCAAAACAGTACAATATGTTAGCCCATCAGTGTGGGCGTGGCGCGAAAAACGTATTCATAAAATCAGTGCCGCCACTAATTTAGTGCTGGCACTTTTACCGTTCGAAAAAGCCTTTTACGATAAGCACGATGTACCTTGTACGTTTGTGGGTCATACTTTGGCTGATGATATTGCCCTTGAGCACGACCAAACCGAGGCTCGTAACCAACTAGGTTTAGCACAAACTGATAAAGTGCTTGCATTACTACCAGGTAGCCGAGGTTCTGAAGTAGGGCTTTTAAGCGAAACATACATTGAAACAGCGGCTAAACTGCAAGCGCAAAACCCTGAACTCAAAATTGTGGTGCCTTTAGTCAATGAAAAACGAAAAGCTCAGTTTTGTGAAATTTTAGAAAAAACAGCCCCTGAACTAAAACTGCAATTATTAGATGGTCAGTCAAATCTTGCAATGCAAGCCGCTGATGCCATTTTACTTGCCTCAGGAACCGCAACGCTTGAAGGTATGCTGTATAAAAAGCCGATGGTTGTGGGCTACAAAATTAAGCCGCTGAGTTACTGGATTTTCAAAACCTTATTCACTTTTAACATTAAGTATTTCTCGTTGCCTAATTTATTAGCCGATGAAGAACTCGTTCCAGAATACTTACAAACTGAATGTAATGTTGAAAACCTATCGGCTGCGCTAACACCAATGCTTAATACTGATAACAGCGAACTAAAAGCGCGCTTTTTAGCCATACATAAAGACATTAGATTAAATGCCAATGAACAAGCTGCAGCAGCAGTCGCGGAGTTACTAAATGCAAATTGAACGACCGAATGTTAATTATATTGCTGGTGTAGATGAAGTTGGCCGTGGTCCATTAGTGGGTGATGTTGTTACCGCTGCGGTAATATTGGACCCAAATAAGCCTATTGCAGGGTTAGCAGATTCTAAAAAGTTATCAGACAAAAAACGTCAATTATTAGCTGCAGAAATAAAAGAAAAAGCCCTGTGCTATGCTATTGGTCGTTGTAGTCCAAGCGAGATTGACGAGTTAAATATTTTGCACGCCACTATGCTCGCGATGAGCCGCGCGGTTGAAGGCTTAAGCGTAAAGCCTGAGTTTGTCTTTATTGATGGTAACCGTGTGCCTAGCCAATTAACTGTGCCAGCACAGGCGGTAGTAAAAGGCGATAGCCTAGTTGAAGAGATTTCAGCGGCATCTATTTTAGCGAAAGTTGCTCGTGATGATGAAATGATTGAGCTTGATAAGCGTTATCCTGACTATGGTTTTGCAGGCCATAAAGGTTACCCAACTAAGGCACACTTTGCTGCACTTGAACAATACGGTGCTATTGCAGAGCATCGTAAAAGCTTTAAACCTGTTCAGCGCATTTTGGCCTTAAAAGGAGAGCAACTGTAATGCCTGCGCCACAATTTGTTCACTTACGTGTTCACTCAGATTTCTCAATGGTGGATGGCCTAGCTAAAACTAAGCCAATTGTCGCTAAAGCAGAAGAGTTGCAAATGCCTGCGTTGGCTATCACCGATCAGATGAACTTATGTGGTTTGGTGCGTTTTTATGGCGCTGCCCATGGCGCTGGTATTAAGCCTATTGTTGGCGCAGACTTTTGGTTAAGAAGCCCTGAATTTGAAGATGAACCTAGCCGAATTACCATCTTAGCGAAAGATAACGAGGGTTATAAGAACCTCACCTTGTTGATCTCTAAAGCGTACCAGCGTGGACATCTATTTCACCGCCCTGTGGTTGACCGTGAATGGCTGGTGGAGCACAAAAATGGCCTAATTTTATTATCTGGCGCTAAAGATGGCGACTTAGGTAAAGCCCTATTAAAAGGTAACCCTGGGCTTATTGAATCGGTCGTTAGCTTTTATAAGCAACATTTTAGCGATCATTATTACATTGAGCTTATTCGTACGGAACGTGCTTTAGAAGAAGACTATTTACACCTAGCTGTTGAGCTTGCTACAAAAGAGCAGTTACCTGTAGTGGCAACTAACGAAGTGGTGTTTTTAAAACCAGAAAACTTTGAAGCCCATGAAATCCGCGTGGCAATCCATGACGGTTACACCTTAGAAGATAAACGTAGACCAAAACGTTTTTCTGAGCAGCAATATCTTAAAACAGCAGAGCAAATGGCTGAGCTATTTAGCGATATTCCTGAAGCGTTAGAAAACACCGTTGAAATTGCTAAGCGCTGTAATGTGACCGTGCAGCTAGGAACTTACTTCTTACCAGATTACCCAACCGGTTCACTGAAAATTGAAGACTTCTTGGTTAAGGTTTCTGAAGATGGCCTTGAAGAGCGTTTACAGTTTTTATTCCCAGATGAGCAAGAGCGTAAAGAGAAACGTGGCGAGTATGATGAGCGTCTGAAAATAGAGCTCGACGTAATCAACCAAATGGGTTTCCCAGGTTACTTCTTGATCGTAATGGAGTTCATTCAGTGGAGTAAAGATAACAATATTCCGGTAGGTCCAGGGCGTGGTTCGGGTGCCGGTTCATTGGTTGCGTATGCACTGAAGATCACCGACCTCGACCCACTCGAATTTGACTTATTATTCGAACGTTTCTTGAACCCAGAACGTATCTCAATGCCCGATTTCGACGTCGATTTCTGTATGGATAGGCGTGATGAGGTAATTGATCACGTAGCGGCGCTTTATGGCCGTGACGCGGTATCTCAGATCATTACCTTTGGTACCATGGCTGCAAAAGCGGTTATTCGTGACGTAGGCCGTGTACTTGGTCACCCTTACGGCTTTGTTGATCGTATTTCTAAACTAGTACCGGGCGATCCGGGTATGACCTTGGCTAAAGCGTTTGATGTTGAGCCTCGTTTACAAGAAGCCTACGACGGTGATGAAGAGGTCAAAGAGCTTATTGATATGTGTCGCATCCTCGAAGGCTGTACACGTAACGCCGGTAAACACGCTGGTGGTGTTGTAATATCACCAACCACTATCACTGACTTTGCTGCTCTTTATTGTGATGATGAGGGTAAATTCCCGGTAACGCAATTTGATAAAAACGACGTTGAGACGGCGGGTTTAGTTAAGTTTGACTTCTTAGGTCTAAGAACACTAACCATCTTGCAGTGGGCAATTGATATGACTAACGAGCGCTTAGCTCGTGAGGGTAAAAAGCCGGTTGATATCAACGCCATCCCACTTGATGATAAGCCAAGTATTGAGTTATTGCTACGCGCCGAAACCACCGCGGTATTCCAGTTAGAATCGCGTGGTATGAAAGACCTTATTCGTCGTCTAAAACCCGACTGCTTCGAAGATATGATCGCACTGGTAGCACTATTCCGCCCTGGTCCATTGCAATCAGGCATGGTAGATAACTTTATCGACCGTAAGCATGGCCGCGAAGAGTTATCTTATCCTGATGTGCAGTGGCAACACGATAGCTTGATACCCATTCTAGAACCGACTTACGGTATCATTCTTTATCAAGAACAGGTAATGCAGATTGCCCAGGTACTGGCTGGTTATACGCTAGGTGGCGCTGACATGCTGCGTCGTGCGATGGGTAAGAAAAAGCCAGAGGAGATGGCAAAGCAACGTTCAACCTTCGAAGAAGGAGCTGTTAATAACGGAGTTGATGGCGAACTTGCAATGAAAATCTTCGACTTGGTAGAGAAGTTCGCAGGTTATGGTTTTAACAAATCTCACTCAGCTGCTTATGCCTTAGTATCGTACCAAACGTTGTGGATGAAAACCCACTACCCAGCAGAGTTTATGGCTGCGGTAATGTCGGCGGATATGGATAACACCGATAAAATTGTTACCTTGGTAGATGAATGTGAAAACATGAAACTGACCTTGTTACCGCCGGATGTAAATGCCGGTGAGTACAAGTTTACGGTTAATCTACAAGGTGAAATTGTTTACGGTATCGGTGCCATTAAAGGGGTTGGTGAGGCGCCTGTTGAAGCTATTCTAGAAGCCCGTAGCGAAGGTGGCCCGTTTAAAGACTTATTTGATTTTTGTGCCCGTGTTGACTTAAAGCGCTTAAACAAGCGTGTTGTTGAAAAGCTTATTTATGCCGGAGCGCTCGATCAACTTGGCCCAGATAAAACCCAACCAGGCCGTGCAACCTTATTAGCAAGCTTAAAAGATGCTATGCGAGCGGCCGATCAGCATCATAAGGCTGAGTCATTAGGGCAGGCAGATTTATTTGGATTACTTGCCACAGAGCCAGATGAAGTTGAACAAGCATTTATCAAAGCCACAGATTTAACCGACAATGAGTGGCTAGATGGTGAGAAAGAAACTTTAGGTCTGTATTTAACTGGCCACCCAATTAATCAGTATCGTAAAGAGTTAAAGCATTATACATCAGGAAGGCTAGTCGATTTACAACCTACTAACCGCGATGTGCAGTCTACCGCCGCAGGCTTAGTGATTTCTGCCCGTACCTTGATAAACAAAAAGGGAAATCGATGGGGTCTTGTAACTTTAGATGACAAGAGTGCCCGTATTGATGTACGCTTGTTCCCTGAACAGTTTGAAATGTACCAAGATTTGCTGCAAGTAAACAATATCTTGGTAATATCTGGACAGGTCAGCTTTGATAACTTCTCTGGTGGCATTACAATGACCGCTAGAGACATATGCACCATCGCACAGGCGCGAGAAAAACGTATAAAAGCGATTAAAATGACCTTGAATATGGTGCAGATCGAGGCGAACTTCTTCGATAATTTACAAAAAGTACTGGAACCTTATAAGTTTGGTACTTGTCCTATTAAAGTATTCTATCAACGTCCGGATGCGTTGGCTGAGATTACCTTAGGAACCGAATGGTGTGTTACGCCGAGTGATGACTTGCTTCATAAGTTATCGCTGATGGCGGCGCAAGATGTAGAACTAGAATTTAATTAATTAGGTAGTTTAGAGCATGAGCCTCAATTATCTTGATTTTGAGCTTCCAATCGCAGAATTAGAAGCAAAAATTGAAGAATTACAAAATGTAAGCCGCGCTGGCGAATTAGACCTTGGATTAGAAGAGGAAGTCAGTCGATTAAAAGAGAAAAGTGCTGAAATGAAAGAGAAAATTTTCTCTGAATTAGGTGCTTGGCAGGTTTCTCAGTTAGCCCGTCATCCGTTGCGTCCTTATACTCGTGATTACATCGAGCGCATTTTCACGGAATTTGACGAACTAGCAGGCGACCGTACTTTTGCTAACGACCCAGCTATTTTAGGTGGTGTTGCACGTTTTGAAGGTCAACCAGTGATGGTTATCGGCCAACAAAAAGGGCGTGACACGGCTGAAAAAATTAAACGCAACTTTGGTATGCCAAAGCCAGAAGGTTACCGTAAAGCATTACGCCTAATGGAAATGGCTGAGCGTTTCAAAATGCCAATTATGACATTTATCGACACCCCAGGTGCATACCCAGGTGTTGGCGCTGAAGAGCGTGGTCAAAGTGAAGCAATTGCGCGTAACCTTAAAGTTATGGCCGCGTTAAAAGTACCAACTATCTGTACTGTTATCGGTGAAGGTGGTTCTGGTGGTGCATTAGCAATTGGTGTGGGCGACCGCGTTAACATGTTGCAATACAGCACTTACTCTGTAATTTCTCCAGAAGGTTGTGCATCAATTTTATGGAAAAGCGCAGACAAGGCACCATTAGCTGCAGAAGCAATGGGTGTAACAGCTGCACGTGTTAAAGAGCTTGATTTAATCAACAACGTAATTGATGAGCCACTTGGTGGCGCACATCGTAATTACGATGCGATGGCGCGTAACCTTAAAAACCAACTTAAGCGTGACCTAGCTGACTTACAAGGCCTTTCACTAGATGAAATGCTTGATCAGCGTTACAAACGTTTAATGTCGTTTGGCTATTGCTAAACACAGCTTAAAATTGAAAAAAGCCGCTTTTGCGGCTTTTTTTGTTTTATAATGCCGATAACACAGACGCTTGTATACTCATTGGTTTTTAATGCAAACATCAGACTTATACCACCATTTTTTAGCACAATTGCAGCCTTTGCTGAACGCTCAGCAAAGTTGCTTTAGCGTTGCCTTATCTGGCGGTGTTGATTCGGTTGTATTGTTACAGTTAATGAAGCAAGCTCAACAGCAGCACTCAGAACTTAAAATTGAAGCTGTGTATGTTAATCATGGCTTGAGCAAGTATGCCGATGAGTGGCAAGGGTTTTGCCAATCGCTATGTGAAGAGCTCGATGTCGCATTTAAAGCGGTGCACGTTGAAATTCATCAGTGCTCGCGTACATCACTTGAGGCACAAGCAAGAGAAGCAAGATACCAAGCACTCGACGAAAACTGTATATCAGGTAGTGTGATACTGCTTGGTCAGCACTTAAATGATCAACTTGAGACCTTCTTGCTTCGTCTAAAGCGCGGCTCAGGCTTGCAAGGCTTAGCATCGATGCCACAAACGCGATTGTTAGCGTCTGGGCGAGTATGTTTTAGACCGCTGATTAATATCACTCGTGAGCAAATTGAACAATTTGCCGATGAATTTGCTATTACCCATATCACCGATGATTCAAATGTTGATGAGCGCTTTGACCGCAATTTTTTACGTCATCAGGTTCTGCCTATTTTAACGGAGCGTTTTCAAGGGTTTGAAAAAAGTGCAGCGCGCAGTATTCGGCTGTTACAAAAGCAGCAATCACTGCTCGATGAATATACTCAAAGCGACCTTACACACTGCCAAAATAAGCAGGGTGGTTTAAGCTGCGAGGCAATTTCGGGGTTTAGTAAGCCCAGGCAAGCAAACCTTGTACGTGCGTGGCTGAACCAGTTTACCCATCAACTACCTTCTGAGAATCAGCTACAGCAAATTATTGAACAAGGCTTAACAGCAAAAGCCGATGCCCAGTTAAAAATTTGTTTGCAAAGCGGCGATGTTCGTCGGCATCAGCAGCATTGGTACTTTGTAAAAGAGCAGGCAATTCCTGAGGCGATGAATATTGCTTTACAGAGTTTTGAACTGATTGATGGCCGAAAACTAATAGTGAAAACGGGCAAGGGTATTAGAAAACCAAAGCCGGATGAGCAAGTAAGGGTTGAATTTAATAAGCCACAAGCGCGTATAAAACCTTTGCATAAACCCGGTTCAAATACTTTAAAGCATTGGTTTAAAGATGCCAAAGTAGCTCCTTGGTTACGTGCACAAACACCACTAATTTTTTATAACGATCAACTTGTGCAAGTCGTTGGCTACTTTATTAGTGAGCAGCACAGTGTTGAAGATGGAATTCTATGGGAGACAATCTATGAGTGAACAACCACATGTTGGTTTATCACTAGTTAATAAGGCACCACTTGGCTTTATGTTGTCGGTGCTAGTAGCTGTAGTTGCCGGTTTTGCTTATGCAGAGCTGACAATAAATACACTTTTTTATGCGCTAGCTGGCGGCTTAGTTTGCTCATTATTGCTGCTAGGTTACTGGTCAGGCAAAGGCGGTATTTTCTTTATTCTAGGCGTACTTACGCCGTTGGCTTTAGTGATGGTATCGCCCCTTACCACCATGGCTGCCTTGCTTTACTTATTAAGCGGCTTCTTCGCTGGTTTTTGGTTAGTATTACTTGGTTATAAATTTATAAACAAAAAAGCCTAGCGGGGGATGCTAGGCTTTTACTCAATTAGTAAGCTCTTGCACAGTTTCTTCCTGCTGCTTTTGCCTTATAAAGGCCTTTGTCAGCACGGGCAAACACTTCGTTTTCGCAGTCTTGGTTATTGGCGAGTGTATAACCAATGCTTGCTGTTACATCATATTGAGCCATCAACCCTGAGCTAGCAACCAAACTCATAATACGATCAGCAATTACCTTATTAGTGGTGAATTCAGGGTCGTCGATTAATAATGCAAATTCATCTCCACCAAAGCGGAAAATTGAGTCAGTGCCACGCACGCTAGTGCGTAATACATTAGCAAATTCTTGCAGTACATCATCGCCAATTTTATGACCAAAGTTATCGTTAACTTGTTTAAAGTTATCTAAATCAAGCAGCATTAAACTAAATGGACGATGCTGACGGCGACAACGTTCTAGCTTTTGTGCCAAGCTGTCATTAAATTGACTACGGTTGTTTAAGCCTGTTAGCGCATCTTTAGTCGCTAAACGTAATACGCGGGTATACATAAGCGCATTACGTAATGGGTAAACGAGTGCTGTATGAAGCTGCTTTAATTTTGCTTCAATCGCTTTACCCATAGGGAACTGGCTAAAATAAATTAACTGCCCTAAGCGTTCACTTTCGATATCTAAATCAAAAGAGTACGGTGTTTGACTGGTATCGCTGCCAGCACTTTGTGACACTCCGAGTGCAGATTGGAACTGTAATCCAGATAAATTGATCAGTTGTTTTGCGTGTTCGGCAAAAATTGTCAAAATTTCTTCGATTGATAACGTAGTTTGTAACCTTGCGACCAAATCATGTGGACTATTTGTTTCATTTATTCGGTAATGCTCTGCCGAAAACGGCAGAAACTCGCCTCGCGCAGACACCCGCTGCGTCAAAATATGGACATTTTCCATGATAATTCTCCCCCCGGAGTGTTTAGATACTCATACTTAGCGAGATTTGTGCCACATTTTTAAACTGGCTGAAAAACAGATGGTTGCTATATTTAAGGGAGGGTACAGCTTTATCATCAAGTAGAAGGGAGTTTATTGCTTGCAAAATGTGCTGATTCAAGTGTTTGGCTTGCTCGTCGCTGCCGTATTATTTGTTTGGTTCTTCAAACGAATTGGTTTACCACCTATTCTTGCTTATCTTGCTACGGGCGTGTTGGCGGGGAGTCATGGTATTGGCTGGATGGCGCAAAGCCACGAAATGCACTTTGTTGCCGAACTCGGCATTGTATTTTTACTGTTTAGTTTAGGGCTTGAGTTTTCATTGCCGCGTTTAATGGCGATGCGCAATATTGTTTTTGGCCTTGGCTCCTTACAGGTTGTGGTGACCAGCATTGTATTTATGCTGATTTTACTGCTGTTAGAGCACAGCCTTTTGAATAGTTTTACCATCGCCAGTTTAATGGCGCTGTCTTCAACGGCGGTGGTGGTTAAGTTACTTAAAGAGTCTGGAGATTTAAACCAGCGCCGCGGCCAGTTGGCAATAGGGGTGTTGCTATTTCAAGATATTGCTGTTGTCCCTCTACTCATAGTTTATCCTTTACTAGCACAAAGTGGCTCTGAAGAAATTGCAGGAGCATTGGCTTTTGCACTTACTAAAGGCGCTTTAGTGTGTATTTTATTGTTTGGCATAGGTAAATGGATTTTGCCTAAAGTGTTTAGCGAAATAGCGCTGGTAAGAACCGATGAGCTATTCATGCTAACGACTTTATTGGTTGCCTTGTTTGCCGCAGGCCTGACTTATCTATTTGGTTTATCGATGGCGTTAGGCGCCTTTTTAGCCGGCATGATGTTAGGAGAAAGCCATTATCGTCACCAACTAGAAGCCGATATTCGGCCGTTTCGCGATATATTGATGGGACTATTCTTTGTTACCGTCGGTATGCAGTTAGATGTGCTTTATGTACTTAATAGTTGGTACTGGATCATCGCGGTATTAATTGGCTTATTGCTATTCAAAATTGCGGTGCTTGCTATTTCTGCGCAAGTGATGGGTGAGCGTAAGCAAGATGCGGTATCGGCGGGTATTATGCTTTGGCAAATGGGGGAATTTGGCTTTGTGTTAATTGCACTTGCTTCGCAGCACTTGTTAATAAGCTCAGAGCAAGCTTCATTTTTAATAGCAGTTGGCGTACTTTCAATGGCGCTAACGCCTTACCTAATTGAAAAAACACCGCTAATCCTCGAAAAAATGGGCCTTTTAAGTCATGCAGGACAGTATTGGCAGCAGCCTGCGACAAGTAGCCCCTTGTATCAAAATCATATTGTGATCTGTGGCTTTTCTCGTGTTGGGCAAACCGTAGCACGCTTTTTAAAACCAGAAGCGATTGAATACGTAGCGGTTGAAAGTAACCCTATCTTATTGCAAGAAGCAAAAGCGGCAGGCGAGCCGGTTATATTTGGCCATGTGAACCAAAAAGATATTTTAAAATCGGCGGGCGTAGAGCGGGCAAGGCTAGTCATTATTACCTTTACCGATTTTGAGCAAACGCAAATTGTTGTTGATGCCATCAAACAAATAGCCCCTGACGTTAAGATACTGGTACGAATGCGCGATGATACCGAAATGGAAACGCTTAAAGAGCTCGGTGTTACTGAGGTTGTGCCTGAAACACTCGAAGCAAGCCTAATGCTAGTTTCGCATGTGCTTTATATGTCTGGCGTGCCGATGACACGGATCATACGCCGAGTAAGTAAAGAGCGGCGCAATCGTTATAAGTTTTTAAATGGCTTTTTCACTGGCGATAAACTCGATGGCGAAGAGGCAAGTTCAGATAGGCTTGAGTATTTACATGTTATAGCTCTGCCAGAACACGCTTATGCGGTTAATCAGAAAATTAGTGAGCTTAAACTTGAGCAGCGCCGTGTGTCGGTTAGAGCACTGCGCCGACAAGACCGAGAAATTGACGAACCTTCATCACAAACTATTTTATTGGCAGGCGACATTTTAGTGTTGCAAGGCAAACCTCGCCGAGTAGAGCGGGTAGAGAGGTTTTTACTCGACGGTATGGAGTAGCTATTAGCTACTCCAGCTCTAAGAATTTACGAATTTCAGGTAGCTTTTTAAGGCCATCTTGGTAGCCAATTTCAATGAGCTTTTGGGTATAACGTTTTTCAAACAGTAAGTAGCTCGTTAAACTCGATTGCGAACGTTTCTTCACACCTATCATGCGTAGTAACACTTTGATTGCCATGGGCATGTCATCATAAAACTGAGCTGCGATTGCATTAAAGTTTTGCGATGGGTTGATCACGCAAGTTTCGATTTGTTTTAACTCTTGGTGTTTGTCGCGGGCAGGTAACAGGCTTAGCGTGCGATTGATACGCTCTAAACGCTCTAAATCAGACTGTAGCGTGTCGGTAAATACGCTATCGAGTAAGTGACCTGCAATATTAGAAAGGCCCGGGTAATGAGGCTGGTAACCCGGCGGATGCAATTCTTTTGGCTCATCAACACCAATAATAAAGATTTTTTCTGCACCTAAGTGAATGGACGGACTCAGTGGCGAAAGTTGGTGAATAGAGCCGTCGCCAAAATAGTGGTTATAAACATTCACGCTTGGGAATACCATAGGAATAGCGCTCGATGCCATTAAGTGCTCAACATTAATGCGGGTTGCTTGCCCTTCACGCTTTGCTCTGCGCCACGGTTTTTGTGTAAGTGACTGAAAAAATGCGACAGAGTCACCAGTTGTGTAGCTCGAAGCTGTAATCGATACTGCATCTAGGTAGTTTTTATGTAGATTTCGTTCGATACGCGATAAATCGAGTATTTCGTGCAACAGTTTTCTCAGCGGTTTATTGTTCAGTAAACTCGCTGGTGGGTGATTAATATGTTCAGATTGAAAACTTGTGAGCATGTTGCGAGTAATATGCAAAAACACACTTAAAAAGTCGCTTTTATAAACCTGAGAGGTCGAAAAATTTTTCCACACCCATTCAAGTTTTTTACATGCTAAATGCGCACAGGATGCATAACATGCTAACGCTGCGGAATTAATTGCGCCAGCGGATGTCCCATTAATAATAGTAAAGGGCAGCGGTGCTGTACGAGGCATGCTTTGCGTTATCGCCTTAAGCACACCAACTTGATAAGCCGCTCGTGCGCCACCACCTGTTAGTAATAAAGCGATTTTAGAGTGTTGTGTTTTTTTTAACTTACTGCTCATGGTTGCATTTAAATAGTTGTGCGTCTTTACTTTATTTATCAACTGTAAGTCTTTAAGCTAGAAGAAGCAAAGATTAGCTCAAGGCTAAATGGTTTTTTCGTATTTTTATCTGTTTTATTTTTAAGGGAGTGTCTATGTCAGAGCATTCGTCAGAGCCTGAAGTACAAAAGGGTTCATCAAATAACAACCTGATTTTTGCGGTGGTTGTGCTTATCCTTGTTGCAGGTGTGGCAGCGTTTATTTTATTGAAGCCTGAAGATAAACCAGTGCAAGTTGTTGAAGATATTGTTGCAGAAGAAGCGCCAGTTGTTGAGTATCAAGAGCCTGAACCAGAACCTGAAGTAACAGAGCCTGAGCCAGAACCTGTTGTAGTGGATACTGCTCCAGAGCGCACTCCAGAGCCAGTTCCGGAAGTTGAGCCACTACCAACGTTAAATGAAAGCGATGAAGTCGTTGTTGCTCGCATGGATGAGTTACTAAGTGACCAAGTGATGAGCTTAATGGTGACCGATGACCTTATTCGTCGCGGGGTTGTGTATGTTGATAACATCGCAAAAGGTAAAGTGGCATTAAGCCATGCACCTGTAGAGCGCCCTAAAGAATCATTTAAAGTTATTGAGGGCGACATTTTAACAATCGACCCAAATAGCTATGAGCGCTACACGCCATACGTAAAACTATTTACCAGCCTTAGCGCTGCTCAAGTTATTCGTATGTACGATGAATACAAACCACTTATCAACGAAGCTTATGCAGAAATTGGCTACGAAGGTGATGCATTCACTGGCACGCTAGAAGAGGCTATTGACGTACTGCTTGATACGCCAGAGCCAAAAGGTGATATGCCACTTGTTCGCAACTCAGTTACGTATCAATATGCTTATTCTGAGTGGGAAAACCTACCTGATGCGCAAAAACAATTACTGCGTATGGGCCCAGAAAATATGAAAAAAGTAAAAGCTGCGCTGCGCAACATTAAAGCTGAACTTGAAAAGTAAGCGATAACCCCCTTAATTACAGTGCGATTGTATACCAAGTATGCAATCGCACTTTCTTTTTCGAATACCCCTTGAATAACAGGCTAAAAGTAGAGATAATCCCTCCCGCGCCAAACAAGGCCCTCAATGGTAGTCTTATTGGTCCTCTCGCAACACTAGCAGGTGAACCTGGTCAGGCCCGGAAGGGAGCAGCCACAGCGTGTGACGTGTGTGCCGAGATGCGGCTGGTAAGACTGCCACCCAAAATCTTCTTTGGGTGACTTTCTTCATTTAAATTCCATTTTAAAGCTTTCTTTAGAACTCTTTTTTATTCTGTATTAATTAAACTTAACTTTAAGTATGTTGTTTATTTTTAAGTTATCGAGACATCCACTTTAGAATTAATTAGACACCCACATTAAAAAAGAGTTACCTAGACACCCACATTAAAAATGTGAACTTCGTTTTTATGTACATGATTGATTTGAAGGAGACACTGTTAGTCAGGTACAGGCTATAAAAACTATTAAGACACCCACTATAGTAAATACTCTTAATAGCAAGCTCTAAAAGCGACTTGCTTAGTCATTCTAAATTAATCTACTCAATTGGTTTGTGCATAGAATGTTATGTTTTTATGATTCAGTAGTGATTGTCTGATTAGTGCCTGATTTCGGGCAAGCTTAGTCCAAATGCAGGCTACTTTAAACATTTTCGAGTTTCGGTTTAGGCAAATAGTGCACGACTAGTGCTAATAGAGCTTCTTCGTTTTCGTTTCATATGATTTGTATAAGCTGTGATTGCTTGTTCTTTACCTGCAGTATTTTTAAATGAGCGGGTAAAGGACGTGGTGAGTGTGAGCCAGTTGTCAGTACAAATACCTAGTCTTTCAAGTATTGGTAACGCATCTTCTGGGATTTTCCCTGGCTTATCTTGTCGTATTGAACGGCCTGTCCAATCTACAAGTTGCAGATATGTCTTGAGTTCAAATGGTAGTCCCTTAGGCATATGTTTTCGTGGTTTACCTGCAAAGCGCATAAGTGATTTCGGTTGCTTATTATTTTGAGCTGCATTAATTCTAGATTTAATACTGGTGTAGTCAGATTGCTCAGGTAAATCAGCCGCTTTTGCTCTTACAGGGTTCAAATCAACATATGCAAGGCAAGCGGCAAGTGCTGCTTCATCAAGTAAAGCTTGTGATTTAAAACGACCTTCCCAAAATCGTCCTTTACATTCATCCTCTAGATTCGCTTTTCGTGCAATACCCTCGTTAAGAACTCGCATAAACCAACTAATACTGCTGAGCCGTTCTCGGTATAAATTTACTCTGGTATTAACCGCAGCGAGTTCAGCTTGTGTTAGCAAATCGCCATTTAAGAATCGTTGGCAAAGAAATGTACTTTTGAATAATTTGTGCCATCTAATAAGAATTGCTTTATTATTTAGACGCTTAGCTTTTGCTATATCGATGTGCAGGACTAGATGAGTGTGATTACTCATAACAGCGTAGGCACAAATATCAATACAAAATATCCGGCCAAGTTGAAGTAGTTTGTTTTCAACCCAATCGCGCCGATGTTCATATGAACGACCCGTTAGTGGGTCTTGTCCACACAAATAAGCGCGACGAACGCAACGTGAAATGCAGTGATAGTAAGGTGTGTTTGAAACGCTAATTAAGTTTCTACGTGGGGTTGCCATGCTCTTCTCCTCCATGAGTTGAACAATTTAAGTTTAGTCATAATTTTGAGAAGTGAGAAATTTTAAGTTGGGTGTCTAGTTAGAGGTTGTTTTGTTTATAGGTTTACTCTGTGGAGTAATAGAAATTAAGATAATTAAGATGGGTGTCTTATATTTACACAATCGCGCCGATGTTCATATGAACGACCCGTTAGTGGGTCTTGTCCACACAAATAAGCGCGACGAACGCAACGTGAAATGCAGTGATAGTAAGGTGTGTTTGAAACGCTAATTAAGTTTCTACGTGGGGTTGCCATGCTCTTCTCCTCCATGAGTTGAACAATTTAAGTTTAGTCATAATTTTGAGAAGTGAGAAATTTTAAGTTGGGTGTCTAGTTAGAGGTTGTTTTGTTTATAGGTTTACTCTGTGGAGTAATAGAAATTAAGATAATTAAGATGGGTGTCTTATATTTACATTTATAGGTTTACTCTGTGGAGTAATAGAAATTAAGATGGGTGTCTTATATTTACAATTAAATGCATACGTATTCACAATGTGGTTACATAATCGATTAAATAGCAATAGTACGCTTAATTATAGTTGGATGGGGGCTAAATACTTAAATGATTAAATAGGGTGGGGAAATATGTAAAACGACAGCAAGAAAAAGCTAAGCTGTCGTTTAAATGTGCCGAGCTAGGCTGAAATCATAAAAGTAGATTTACTGGCATCCCAGCTGATCAGTTTTTTAATTTCTAGCTCTTTTATAATGGTTAGTAATTCAGAGTCACTTAGACAACAGCCTTGTTTTAATGTATCGAGTGATATCTCTTTATTACGGCTATGAAGCTTAGAGGCCAACATAATACGGTAGATTAATTTTGACTTACGGTTCATAACGCATCTCCTCCACATTTTGGTTGATAGCATTTTAGTTGCTACTTGGTTTTATAATTAGGTGTAATGTGTACTGATGATTTTTTCGACTATGAGGGATCTTTTTAGTTAAGTCAATCAAAATAGAACAAGATTTGTACAGCGCTATGGATGAGGGTGTTAGCAGAAAATTATAACTTCAACTAGTTGAAAATATTAAATAAATTTTTAAACTTGGTATATTCAAATAATTAAAAATCAGTGGGTTATTACTTTTTTACAATAACTTAATCCACCAGTTCGTCGCGGCTAACAGCAATAACATCATGCAGTGATTTAAATAGTAAATGCTTTTCAATGGGTTTGCCTACATGGCCACTAAAACCACAGTTCATGTATTCGATTATATTTTCTTTCATCACATTGGCAGTTAAAGCAATAACAGGCACCTCTTTATCAATACTACGAATATGTGAGCAGGCTTCTATCCCCCCCATAATTGGCATTTGTATATCCATTAAAACTAAAATGGGGCTGAGTTGTTTAAATAGCTCGACTGCTTCAGCGCCATCTTTTGCAAAATGAAGATCTGCGTTGGTTTCTGCAAGCATTGATTTGATGATCATAGTATTGAGTGGGTTATCTTCAGCAATCAATAGTGTTTTAGCCGATAAGTCAGGTGTGGTTACATCAGTAAAGCTATCATTTAAGTGTTGCTTTTCAGAGACTTTGAGCGGTAAATAAACCGTGAAATGAGTGCCTTTACCGAGCGCGCTGTCTACATCAATACGGCCGTTCATACGGTTAATGAGATTAGCGGTGATCGACATTCCTAATCCTGTCCCACCAAAACGCCGCGTTATGCTGTTATCGGCTTGCTGAAAACGGTTAAACAGATGCATTAAACCCTCTTTATTCATACCAATGCCGGTATCAATCACTTCTATCTCAACACCTTGTTTTTGGCTTTGCGAAGATTTACTAATTTTTACTTGCACGCCACCTTGCTCGGTAAATTTAACGGCGTTAGAAACCAGGTTTAAAATAATTTGTCGAACCCGAACTGGGTCTCCTATCCATAAATCTTCAACGTCATCGTCTATATCTATGTTTAGTTCGATTGCTTTTTCGTTACAAAGCGGCAGAAAATCAGAATTGATCGACTCAACAACCTTCGACATCGAAAAATCTACCTGTTCAATATAAAGCTCGTTCGCCTCCATTTTCGAAAAGTCTAAAATATCGTTGATAATGGTAAGGAGTGATCGACAAGAAAACAGTGCCTTAGAAACAACTTCTATATTTTTCGGTTTTTGAATGTTCGGCTGCAAAATTTGTAAAAGCCCCATAATGCCATTAAGTGGGGTGCGTATTTCATGACTCATATTAGCTAAAAATTCTGATTTTATTCTCGCTCCTTCTACCGCACGCTCAGTGAGCTCAATCTGTTGTTTATATGAGTTTGATAGCTTTCTAAAGTAAATAAGCAATATGCTGGTGAGCAATATGATTGTTAGCACATGCACGATGTAAGCAATTTGGAAATTTTCATCAATGGCGATGCTTTTATCTTTAAGCATAAAGTTTACATGTTGCTCGAACGCGGCAAGTGCCTTTAGTGCTGCTGTGTCATCTACCTTTACTTTAGTATCTATCTGCTCGCTTGTTGCGCCATTAGCTATCATTCTTATAACAATATCGAGTTTATCTTCATATTCAATAACCGTTTTTTTAACGTCAGTAAGTGCTGTTTTGTCGTACTCTTTTATTGCGCCAAGTTTGGCAAGAATCTCTTTTATTTCGATGAGTTCATTTTCAATGGGCGGAAGATACAGTTCTGTATTTTTTCTAAGCACTAGGTTTTTAAAATGGTGAATAAAGCCACCATAACCGAGTCTTTGTATTAGCTTGTCGTGAAATACATAAACGTTAGCGGCGGTTTTTGAATAGTCATGCCATTGTGAGTCGACATTTTTGTAAAAGAATAATGAGGTAACAGTAAGCGATGTTACTAATGCAATCACGATAATTGCATTCACTTTCAACTTGTTTTTAGTTTGCTGCAGTGCTTTTGTCATCAGTCTACGGCGCCTATCCTGTTGTTATTTTAAGCATAGCAGTATTTTTTTCGTTCACATAAGAAAGGGCTCAATTCAGAATGGCTTTTTGTGAGGATAAAAAACCTTAACAACTAAGGTAAAAATAACTTAAAGCGAATAATAAGCTCTTTATAAAAAGTTTGAAATCAATTGCTTTGTACTTTTTTCATACTTGTTGTATCTTAAGTTGGTACGCAATTTTTATGATTTAATTGAGTGTAAGCCACACTCATTTGTTAGGTGGAGTAAAGGATATGCACGCGCAAACAGTCAAAGAATCAATAGCAACTATTCAATCAGGTGTCGCAAAAGCGGATGGTAAGCTTTTAGTTACGGAACAAGAAATTGTTTTTGAACCGTTTAATAAAGAGTTAGGCTTAGGTCCATACACACTTTCACGTGCGCACATCAATAACGTTGATAAGTGTTCAGGAAAAGGCGCGGGTATTATACCAATTACAGCAGATGGAATTCGTATTACTTTAAATAACAACGATGTATTTGAGTTCATTTTAGCAAACCCTGATGAGTGGCTAAGCGTACTTGCTCACTAAGCAAATCTTCAAAAAGACGGCATATTATTATAGCAACCTGCCATAATGTGCCGTGTTAGCTTTTCATTAATTAACTTCCTTTCTTCGCAACACATTGATCTCAAACAATACTAAGGTAAAGTTCTTAGGGTATTTTACCCATCTAAACTATTAAATTGCTCGTTGCTTATTAACGGAGGCTCTTGGGCAAATGATCAACTTAGATGAACAACGCCTAGTTTCGCTTGAACGCGGTTTTCATATTCCACCAAAACCTGAACTATTGAGCCAAATTGCTGATGAAATGCAAAAGTCGGATGCAAGCTTAGATAAAATAGCTCAGCTAATATCAAGAGACATCAGTCTTTCAGCTTTATTATTAAAAACAATAAACAGCCCGGTGTTTGGCTTACAACGCACCATTAGTGATATACGCCAAGCGGCGATGTTTTTAGGGTTAGATCAGCTTAACCAGTTAGTAACTTTGGCGCTGCTTAAGCAAAATTTTAAAGGCAATGCCTGCATTAGCCTAGAGCGCTTTTGGGATGAGTCGGTTGAAGTTGCGAATGCCTGTGTGCAGCTTGGTAACAGCTATAAGTCATTAATGCCAGTGGACGAGCTTTATTCATTAGGGCTTTTTCATAATGTCGGTATTGCGGCTATGGCATTAAAATTTAAAGATTATGTTGAGGTTCTTAAGCAAGCAAATTTAGCTAAAGAGTATGCGATTACCGACCTAGAACAGGCTCGTTATCAGTGCGATCATGCGGTGATTGGCTATTTTATCTCGGTATCTTGGCACCTACCTAAGCCACTTTGTCACGTTATTTTAAATCATCATAACACGCACTTTTTAGAGCAAAACAATGATGAACAACAACGTATGGCGTACGCGATCTTAAAATGTGCAGAAAGTGCTGTGGACTATGCCCGTCACCAACAATATTCAAGTGAGTGGTTCAAAATTAAAGAGCTGTGCTTTGCTGAGCTAGGTATTGTTGATCAAGACTTTGCAGATATGGTCGAAGATTACGTCGACAATGCGATGGCAAGTTAAAGCCGATTAGTTTTTATTTCCTATCATCTTAACTTCGATGAGTTTGCGAGTGGTGAGTTATCATCACTCGCTTTTTTATCTTGACCTTAAAGTGAGCTTTAAAGTTAGAGTTTTTGTATCTTAATGACTAACGAGGTGCAAAATGACAACTATCAAAAACCTAATCTTATTGCTTGCATTACTAACAACAAGTTACGTAGAAAGCGCTACTAAAACAATTGAGCTGGCAGGCGAAAAAGTGCCTGTTGTTAAAGGTGGTTTGTATGACCAATATCGCTCTAACCCCCCATTATCAGTGATAGCTGAGCAGGCTCCCGATGTTGATTTGTCATGGTTTAAAACCATAAAAAAGCAAAAAGTAGACATGGGCTTTGAGTCTTACTCACCAAATTTTTACTATAAAAACAGTAAAATTACCGCTGTATTTAGCGCTGATCTCGATATGTTAACCTCATTGATCCCAGCCAGTGTTTTAGAGCATGTTGAGCCAATAAGTTTATGGCCAGGGCGAGGGTTGGTTGCAATAACGGCTTATGCTTATCATTACTGCGATAACGATACATACAATGAGCTAGCCATTTCAGTGATCACCACCAAGCCAGATTCGTGGAATTTAGGCGTTATTTCATTACTTAATAACCAATGGAATGATGACTTTTGGGGTGTTGTTTTAAAGCTACCCGTTGATACGGAGCTTGCGAGAGTGCGTGGTGTAGTGGGCTATAATCTACCTAAATGGACCACTAAAATTAGCTATAAAAATACTCCTAAGACACTGACGTTTTCATTATTTGATAATGCCACCAATCAGCCTGATGTGATCATCACAGGTAAAAAGCTAAGCGATGAATCAACCGATGAGAAATTTGTTCGAAATAGTTTTATGAATCACAATCAACAAGGGCAGTTAACAACGGGCTATGCGGATAATCGATATTTACACTATGCATCAAGTACATCTGATGAAGATGTAAGCCTTGAGCTGCATCAGGGAGAATTATCACAGTTTATTCGCTCACTTGATTTAGGCAGTATGATCAAATATGAGTACGTACCTGATTTTCAAAGTGCGTTATATGCACCAACATACTTTAAAGCTAAACCCTAGACAGGAGTTACACAATGAAAATAGGTGAGCTTGCAAAACGAACGGGTCTCAGCGCATCTAAAATTCGTTTTTATGAGGATATTGGCTTACTTAAAATGGTTGAGCGTAAAGCAAATGGCTATCGCTCGTACCCTAAGGAAGCCGAAGTCGCTTTAAACTTGATAGTTAGTGGGCAACAAGCCGGTTTTAGCTTAGATGAATTAAAAGCGCTATTACCGGCGGATTTATCTGGTTGGCAGCATGCTCAACTTATTGATGCATTGAAACAAAAAGTGATGGATATCGAGCAATTACAAGCCAAGTTAGCCGAAAATAAACAGCGCTTAACTGAGATCCTCACAGAAATAGATGCAAAACCAGATGATATGGATTGTGCAGACAATGCTAAACGAGTTTTGTCGCAAATGGGGTTAAAAAATGACAAATAGCTATTGACCTTAAAGTTTACTTTAAGCTTATAGTTTTGACATTCCCAACTATGGAGACTGTTATGACCTTATTTTCTGAGCTTAAATTACCGAATGGTTCTGTTATTCCAAATCGTGTTGCAAAAGCAGCGATGGAAGAAAACTTAGCTGATGCAAATTTACTACCGTCAACTCAGCTTTTTAACTTGTATAAAGCCTGGGCTGACGGTGGTGTAGGGCTTATTATTTCGGGCAATGTTATGGTTGATAGTAAAGCGATGACAGGCCCAGGTGGAGTGGTATTAGAAAATGATAAACACCTAGCTGTATTTCAGCAGTGGGCAAAAATAGGGCAGGCAAATGGTGGGCAGTTCTGGCTGCAAATCAATCATCCTGGCCGACAAATGCCAGCAAGTTTGCAGCAGCAAACATGGGCGCCTTCAGCAGTGGAAATGGACATGGGTAAAATGTCGAGTTACTTCACGGCCCCTAAAGCGATGGATGAAGCCAAAATTCAAGACATCATCACACGGTTTGTAAATACAGCGACATTAGCCGAAAAGGCTGGTTTCTCTGGTGTTGAAGTGCACGCGGCACATGGCTATTTATTAAGCCAGTTTTTATCTCCTTTAACTAACAAGCGAAGTGACCAATGGGGTGGTAGCCTTGCAAATCGTGCCCGATTGTTAATTGAAATTGTTAAGCAAATTAAAGCCGCAACAAGCGAGCATTTTGCGGTTGCGGTAAAACTAAATTCAGCTGATTTTCAACGCGGCGGCTTCAGTCTTGAGGATGCTAAGCAAGTGGTTGCTATGCTGGGTGAGTTAAATGTTGATTTAGTAGAGCTTTCCGGTGGTAGTTATGAAGCGCCAGCAATGCAAGGTAGTGCAAGGGATGGCAGAACGTTGGCTCGCGAAGCGTACTTTTTAGAGTTTGCAAAAGAAATTCGTCAAATTGCGAAAATGCCGATTATGATCACAGGTGGCATTAAACGTAAATCAGTGGCTGATCAGGTAATGGCAGAAGGCGTCGATATGGTCGGTATTGCTACGGCTCTTGCAATTGAGCCAGCATTAGTTAATAAGTGGCGAAATGGCTCACATGTTACACCAGAACTTGCAGCGATAACTTGGAAGAATAAACCACTTGCCTCGCTTGCTAATATGGCAATGGTAAAGTATCAATTAACGCGTTTAAGTATGAACAAACAGGCAAACCCTAACGTTTGGCCAATCTGGGCGTTCATAAAGCAACAAATTAACGATGTATTTAGAGTAAAGAGGTACCTAAAATTTATCCGCGGTAACGGCTGAACTGAGTGTACATTTTTGCTCAGGCAAGGCATCATAGCTTTTTCTGGGGAGAGGTTATGATGCTTAAATCTTTGTTACCGCTGGTTTTATGTACCAGCTCTGCAATGGCTGCAACAAGTCTGCCGGATAATCGCCATATTGTTGTTAAAGGTGAGGCTGTTGTGCGTACCGCCCCCGACAGGGCTGATATCACGTTAGAATTTGAAGTTGTAAAAAGCGAAAGCATGCAGGCTAAGCAGCAAGTCGATGCGCAAGTTAATGAACTCCTGGCGGGCTTAAATAATTTCTCTATAGACGAAAAAAGTATCTCTGCGGGGCGGATATTTGTAGAGCCCAATATGCGCTATGACGAAAACGATAACCAAGTTAAAGATGGTTTTCGAGCCACGCGTAAGGTTAAAGTCAGCCTTAAACAACTCTCTCTATTGGACCGATTTTTAAATTTTGCGCTTAAAGTGGGTGTCAATCAAATTGAGCAAATTCAACTTTTATCAACCAAAGCCTCAGATTACGAGCAAGCCGCACTTGATAAAGCAGTAGCGAATGCCAAACAGCAGGGAAGTAGCCTTGCTAGCGCATTCGAAGCGAAACTTGGTCGGGTGTATAGTATTCAATCGCAAGAGGTAGGTAGTCACTTTGGCTATGGTAGCAACACAAATATTGAACGAATCATGGTAACGGGCTCACGTATTAATACTGTACCAGAAGGTAAGTATTTACAAGAATCGATTACCTTCAGAGCAAGTGTCAATGTTGTGTTTGATTTGGTAGTAGAGTAATTGATGAAATTTTTAAAGCACAGCGTTTATCTATTCATTTTGTTGATGGCATTCAGTAGTTTTGCCGCAACAAAACACATAAAAATTGTCAAACCTGTGGTTGCGGCGTTTAAGAAGGGTGATAAAGCTGCCATTGCCAAGCGAGTGCATTATCCACTGCAGCGTAAAGAGCCGCTGCAAGCAATTGAAAATGAGCAAATGCTTATAGAAAACTTTGAGCAAATTTTTGATAAAGAGTTTGTCGAAAAAATCGTGAACTCAAATATTCGCCATGATTGGGAAATGATGGGTTGGCGCGGCATTATGTTTGATTCAGGCAAATTGTGGTTAGACTTTGATGGCTCTATTTGGGCTGTGCCTTATGAATCAGAGGCAGAAAAAGCACGACGCGAAGCACTGATTGACAAGCAAAAACAAGCATTACACAAAAGCCTTCGTGAATTTACAAAGCAGATACTAACGTGGCAAACAAAACAGCATTTAATTCGTATCGATGAACTGGCTGATAATCAGTACCGCTATGCTGCATGGGGGATTGATCAATCTATGCAAAATGAGCCAAGCCTTGTGATCACCGGCGGTACGTTAAGTTTTGATGGCAGTGGGGGCAATCATTTTTATACCTTTACTAACAACGGTTATCGTTATGTCTGTCATGTGACAGTGCTTGGTACTGAACAGTCACCGCCGGGGCTTTTAGAGGTATTCAAAAATAATGTACAAATATTGTCTGAGCCTGCTTTAAGTTTTTAAGGTGTTTTCATTATTTTGAACTACACTTATCCTTTCTAAGGAGCCTCGTATAAAGGAGTAAGTTGTGGTTACAAAATTTTGGATACTAAGAACCACTAAAGTTTTTACGCTGGTGGCTATTTTATTATTTATGGTGGAAATTCTAAAAGGTCACGAGACAATGAGCGCATTAGGCTTTGCGCTACTTTGGTCTTTTATTGCAACGGCCATTTTTATCGCAACCCGTTTATATCATTCATCAAAAGGGCGCCAATGTGCACTTTGTAATGACACCCCTGATGATAAAAAAGCGAGTTAGCTTAGGTTATTAACAAACACGCCGCCCCATACCAATGCACAAATCGTTAGAGCAATCAGGACGGCTGCGGATCCTAAGTCTTTAGCTAGGCCTGATAATGGATGAATTTCAAGGCCTATTCGGTCTATGGCGGCTTCAATTGCCGTATTGACGACTTCAGCAAACATCACAAATAGCACTGATACAAGCAGCATAATTTTCTCATACAGGCTAATCTGCCATACAAAAACCACTGCTATGGCAAGCACCAACAGTATCAGCTCTTGTTTAAAAGCAGACTCATGCTTTGCTAACCACGTGAATGCTCGTTGGGAGTTTTTGAATGCAAGGCGAATACGTTTAATGCCAATGGGTTTATTAGTGCTGTCAAATTGCATAGTATGAAATCTCTATTTCGTTAGCTTTGTGTTGAGCAAGCATTAAAGATATCTTGCTCTGGGTGATATTCAGTGCTTTGTACATGGGTTAAGCCAAGTAGGGTGTCAAAAATGTTATCGTGCGAAAAAGCATGGTTACGCTGCTGTTCGATACATTGATTAAAGCGGGTATAGGCTAGTTTATTACTCCAAAACAGCATAGGTACTTGGGTTTGCTCTTTAGGCGCTAACGCATACGGGAAGCCATGTAAGTACAAACCTTTTTCACCTAGTGATTCACCGTGATCAGAAACATACAGTAGGGCTTTGTCATCCGCCTGACTGTTTTGCAGTAAATTAATAAGTTTACTCAGCACTAGGTCGGTATAAGCAATGGTATTATCATAGGTATTGGTAAGTTGCTCACTGCTACAGTTTTGGATATCGCTACGTGGGCAATCAGGCAAAAATTTACTGTCTTTTTCTGGATAGCGGCGATAATAGGTTGGCCCATGTGAACCAATCATATGTAACACCACTAGTTGGTGTTTCGCATCACTTTTGGCAAGCTTTGCAGCTAACTCTTCAACCAGTACTTCATCAAAACAATAGCGTCCGTCACAAAGTGGGTTGCTCTTTGTTGGTTCTACTGTTTTTGAGTTTACCCGCACACAAACCCCTTTACAGCTGCTATTGTTATCAATCCACGTTACTTCGACACCACTTCGTTGAATGATATCTAGGGCATTTTCTTGGCTTTGCGCGATGCGTGAATCATAGTGATTGCGATCTAAGCGCGAGAACATACAAGGTACAGAAATGGCCGTTGCGGTGCCACATGAACTAACATCACTGAAATATTTAACGCCAAGTTTAGGGGTATATTGATTAGTTGGCTTGTCGTAACCTTGCAGTGAGAAATTTGCTGCACGCGCTGTTTCACCTACCACCATAATCGTCAGTGAACTTTGTTGCTTAGCTAATAGGTGCGGTGTTTTATCTAAGACTTTAAAAGGTAAAGGTGGATAAAAATAATTATCGCGCAGGTACTTATAGCCCGCAGTGTAAAATGCAAAGGGGGTAATGTAGCTGGTTAATTGGCGATTATTACGCCCTACAGAGGCGTAATCTTTATAAAAAGGAACGGCAATAACAGCTACAGCAATAAACGCTGTAACGTTAAGAAGCGCAAAGCTTTTAAGACGAACACGAAAGTTTCCGACAATTTTAAAGCGAGAAAACAAGTAAGCAGGCAGTACGCCTAGCGCAGTAATAAAAGCGATAACTTGTACATTAAGGTATGAAAACGCCTCACCTGAATTCGTCTCTAAGATATTTTGCAGCATGCTTTTATCAAAGATAACACCGTAATTTAAGGTTGCATAAAACAACAACGATGAAACCACGACGCTTGTTAAAAGCACGGGTTTAACAAAGGTGATTAGCGATAACCAACTCAACACCATTGCCGTCAGTGCTAATAATAAAAACGGTACGCTTGCTATAAATAACCAATTGATATGTTCAGGTTTGCTGGCTGCTTCAAGCATGTTAAATAAAAACAGGCCATTAAATGCAATAACTAAGTACAACGACACCAGCCAGACAAATTGGCTGTAGCTAACGTGCCATTTTTTAGTAAGGAGTTGTTTAATTTGCATGCTCATAATCATTCCTCATCGCTACGATTTATTTGGTAAGCGATACAACTGTTCGGTATAAGCTAAATTGCTAAATAAGACGTGTGCTAAGGCTTTTTTGGCAAGTTCAACGCTGCTATCTGTGTTATCGATGGCAACTTGCGTTTTACTTGTAGGGTCATAGCGCCAATAGCTCACTTTTTGGTTTGGCATCAGGATCACGGCTTCACCATTTTCTACGTAAGCAAAGTTGTCGTAGTACTGCATCATGGCGCGCTCAACAGGGTATTGTTGGGTTAAATCATAACCAAGCATGGGGGTTGCTTGCTCAACACCTAATAACGACAATAAAGTAACAGGTAAATCAATTTGGCTGACTAAGCGAGTATCGCGCTTTGCATCCATATCACTATTTAGGATCACAGCAGGGATGTGAAAAGATTTAAGCGGCACAGGCTCTGAACCAAACACGCGTACATCATGGTCCGCAACCACTAAAAAGACGGTGTCTTGCCAGTAATCTTGCGTTTTTGCTTTTGCGATGAATTTACCAAGAGCATAATCTGCATATTTGATTGCTAGATCGCGTTTGTAGTTTTCTGGGTCGTGGCCTTCAGGCAGTGTTACTTTACCTTCTGGAATATCGAATGGGTCGTGGTTACTTGAGGTAAACACAAGGCTGAAAAATGGTTTGCCTGATTTATTTAGCTCACTTAGCTCTATATCAGCTTGATTGAACAAGTCTTCGTCGCTTGCTCCCCATGACGAAATAAACTCAGGGTTTTGTATGTCATTAATATCGACAATATCGCTAAAGCCATTCCCTAAGAAAAAGCTTTTCATATTATCGAAATGACTTTCACCGCCATAAATAAACTGGGTGGTATAGCCTGCGCGGCTTAATACATCAGCAAGTGAGAAAAAGTTACGCTGAGATTTAGAAAGTTTGACCACCGAGCGAGAAGGAGAAGGGGTAAACCCGGTTGTTACCGCTTCGATACCGCGAACTGAGCGTGTGCCAGTGGCGTATAAGTTATCAAACCCCCAGCCTTGTTGATAAAGCTTATCGAGCTCAGGAGTCACACCAATGCCACTTAGTTCACCAACAAAGCGTGCGCCTAAGCTTTCTTCTAAAATAATCACTAAATTTTTTTGTTTGCCTGTGTTAAAAGGTGTGTTGTTGGCAAGGGTAGGGATACTCTCAGTGATAAACTGTTGCTTAAAGGCTGCTTGCTTTACTGTTTGTAAAATCTCATCACGTGGCATGGTACCGTATAAACTACTGGCATTTTTTTCATTGCTCATATTCTTAATAGCAAAGGCAACACTGTAAGTTGAATTAAGGGCCAAGGAGTTAACTAGTGAGTCACTTGAAAAGTACACTAATGCAGGGTTTAACGGGCGATGGCTTACAGTGCCTCTTGCGCTAATTAAGCAAACTAATAAAGTCGTAACGAGTATCACCACTTGGCTAACCGTTTTAGCATTTTGCTGCTTGCTAAATGCTGCACTTATAAAACGATACGCAAACACACAACTAAGCGTTGCAATAATTAAGGTGCTTATCATGGCAAATAGGTGGCCATGTAATAGCATAGAAAAGACTTCTTGAGGGTAGTCTAGGTATTCGACAAATAAACGATTTGGTCGCACATCGTACTGTGTAATAAACGCGGGGGTCGAAGCCTCAACAACCACGATTAAAGTCACAACTATACTGCTATAAAAAGTAAAAACATGCTGAAATAAAGCGGTTTTGCTGCGCAAAAGCACATCAAAGAGTAACATTAAAACAGCCAAGGCTGACAAGTAGCCTAAGCTGCTTAAGTCGACTCTTAAGCCGCCAAATAAAACGGCTAGGCTATCGCCATCAGCTAACCTTTGGTGTTGCCATACAAGCAAGGCAATTCTCGACAGTATAAATACTGACATTAAAATTAATGAAAAACGGAACAAAGGTTTTAAAACAGAAAGTTTTGCTGTCATAGTCGTACTTACTTAATCGAAACTACGGCAATACTAGGAATCGAAACTTAAGAAATCCTTATGGTAATCTTAATATTTTCTAAACTAGAAAAACTTCAGTAAATCTTAAGTGAACCTTAAGATTCAAAGCGTAAGCTGATGACGCTAAAGCGGTTTTTACCTAAATGAGTAACATATGAAATTGTTGATTATAGAAGATTCGGTGTCATTAAGACGTAGTCTACGAATTGGCCTTGAGAATCTTGGTTTTACTATTGATGAAACCGGCGATGGCGCTGAAGGGTTGAGTATGGCAATGACAGGTGAGTACGAATTAATCATACTCGACATTATGTTACCCAGTATTGATGGCATTACGTTATTACAAACCATAAGAGCAAAGCAGCTCGACGTGCGTGTGCTTATTTTATCTGCCAAACAAGAACCAGAAGACAGAGTGAAAGGGCTACTCACCGGGGCCGATGATTACCTGACCAAACCGTTTTCGTTTGATGAGCTGCATGCAAGGTTGTTAAATTTAATGCGTCGCGGCGGCCTGAAAACAATCAGTGATGTGATCCGCATCGATAACTTGGCTTTAAACTTACAATTAAAACTTTTGCAAGTTAACGACACCGTTATCGATTTAACCCCTAACGAATATAAAATAGTCGAGTGCTTGTTTAGTAATCAAAACAAAGTGATCACAGCTGAAAAGTTAAGTACCTATATTGCTGGGCAATATGACTTAGTTTCAAAAAACTCCATTGAAGCGCACCTATCATCAGCGCGTAAAAAGGTGAGGGCCGCAGGTGGCAAGTTACCTATTCAAACAAAGCGTGGTTTTGGTTATATCATTCAAGGAAAATAATGAAATCAATTCGCAGTAAGTTAGTAACCACATTATCGATTACTATAACTGGGCTTGTGCTGAGTATTTTAGTTGCTACCGATATCGCCGTTGATAGTTGGATTGATAACGAATTTAATCGTGGTTTGAAATCAAAAGCCGGCATGCTTATGTCATTGATTGATATTGACGAAGAAGAAATTGATTTTGATTTTTCAGGGCAATTCATGCCTGAGTTCTCTGGCAGTGCAGAAACTGAGTATTTTCAAATTTGGTCGCAGTCTGGGGTTTTTGCGCGTTCAGAAAGCTTGTATCTTTTCTCACAAAAGAACCTACCTCTAGAGAAAATAAAGCTTGGCGAGACAAAAATTATCAATACTGAGTTACCTGATGGTCGCAATGGCCGGGTTATTTATACTCGCTTTATACCGCCTTTAGACCTAGACGATGATGAAGACTTTATTGAGGGCGTTAACACCTCTTTGCAACAACCCATAACCTTAGCTTATGCGGTTTCATCAGAAGAAGTTGACTTTGTTTTATGGCTCATCGACGTTATTTTTGTTGTTTCTACTGTGTCAGTAATCGTATTTATTCGTCTATTTGTGCGTAAATCGGTCGACAGCTCTTTAGCGCCGCTGAATAAACTAAACCGGGATATTAGCCGGCTCAGTATCGCTGATAAAAATGCCGTGATTACAATAAAAGAGCCTGTTAAAGAGCTGCAACCCATTGTTGATAGCTTAAATGCTTTTATACAAGAAAACCGCCAGCTTTATTTTCGTGAAAAACGCTTAACCTCAGATATTGCTCATGAGTTAAAAACGCCGATTGCTGAGCTTATTAATATGGCTGAAGTGGCCATTCGTTTTCCAAATGAAAAAGAGTTTGAGGCAGACTTTAAACCCGAAGTGCTAAAAATTAGCCAGCGCTTAAAGAGTATTGTGTCGAACTTATTATTACTGCATAAGTACAGTGATGAAGCACTTCCAAAGCAAGATGCATGTGATTTAAACCAGGTTATTTTACGTATCTTAGAAAAATATGATTTAGAGCGAATTAAGTTTGAGTTTCAAGATGATATTCCTGCCATTGTCAGTAATTTATTTGCCCTTGAATCAATCATCACCAACCTTGTAAATAACGCCAAGCAATATAGCCCCGACAAGAGTGATATAACTATAAGCACGCTATTGAATAAAGAGAATAAGTTGCAATTCTCTGTAATGAATGAGTTACAAGTACCCTTAACAGAAGAAGATATAAGCCAGTTATTTGATCCGCTTTGGCAAAAAGACAGCGCCAGAACATCTAATGATAACTTTGGTTTAGGCTTATCTATAGCCAAAGCGTTAAGTAAAGCAATTGACGCTAAACTTCAGGTGTCGTTAAGTGGGCAAAACATAACCTTTAGTTTGATTATTTCTTAAGGCTTTGCAGGCGTTTAATATGTGTGCAACACTGAGGTTATCAAAAAGAAATTAATAAAAATAAGGAACAACACGATGGGAAAAATTATAGGTATTGCTTTAATCGTTATTGGTGTGGCGCTAGCCGTATGGGGATATAACGTGTATGACTCTGCAAGTGCGCAAATCAGCCGCACTTTTAGTGGTGATACACCAATTGAAGCTTGGCTCGGTATGGTCGGGGGCGCAATTTGCGCAATTGTGGGTATTTTAAAAGTTAAATAACCGCAAACATTGAAATCAATTAGCTAATACCTGATACTGTATTTATATACAGTGTCGGGTTTGGTTATGAAAACACAACTACCAGCAAAATATTATTTAAGTCACTTCTTTGAGCTTGCTGAATTTATTCAATCTCAGTGCAGGCATCTGCTTTTAGAAGAGCAGCAGTTATTTCTTGAAAAACTCCTTCAGCTTGATGAGCAAAGCTTATGTACTTTGCTGCGTATTTATTCTCGAAAGCCAAAAATCATCGCGTTGTCATCATTAAATTATGAAGAGATCCCTAATCTGCACGGTGCTATTTTTAAGCTAAAGCAGCAAGGGCTGGTGGCACATCCTAGCAGCGATGAATTAGATCTATTGCTTGAGCATTTAACCAAACCAACCCTGTTAACCTTATTAGCAAATGATGAGTTGATGGCAACTCAACCTGATTACAAAAAGTCAGCCAGTAAACAGCGCTTAACCCAACTGTGTAAAGAGCATATTGATCGCAACCACAGTGAATTAGAGTCGTTGTTTAGTCAGTTCGTGGTCAATAGCCGAAGTCAGTATTATGAATACTTTGAGTTTTTACATAGCGGTCGGCTAAGTGGCGGTGATATCAATCATCAAAATCGTTTTGTGATGCGTGATTTAGGAATTGCAAAAGTGCGTGGTGATGTTAGTGAAAGCATATCGCGTTTTCAAACACTAGCCGAAGCACAAACGCATTATCAATTAAATAAGCTGCGAATGCAGTTCAAAGAAAGCGAGTCACACACAGAGTATCAAAACTTAGCCCATACGCTTTTAACCACTAGCTGCGAAGATGAATTAGCCCAGAGTATCAAAAACAAATTACTGATCCGCTTATATAAGCAGCTTAAAGATCATGACTTAGCGTTTGCATTTGAATTACTTGAACACTGTGAAGGCAGTAGTGAAGCACAAGAGTTGGCAATTCGCCAGCGTTACAAACAAGGTGATAAAAACTGGGTTGAAAAAAAGCTTGAGCAAGTTATTCAAGACCCGCTAGATGATGGCATTTTGTATTTTGCAGAAGACTTTTTACAGCGTAAATATAACAAGCAACAACGCTCACGTTTAACACAAATGCTCATTGATACAGAGCATCAATTAGAGGTTGATGATATTTACCGTGGCGATGTAGAGCAAGGAGTGTGTGAGCATTATCAACAGCTTGGTAATACGGCATTTTTTACTGAGAATAATCTTTGGTTGAGTTTCTTTACCTTAACGTTTTGGCAAGAACTCTTTATAGAGACCCCGCATCCGCCGTGTAATGAATTTGATCTATATCCAAAGGTGTTGCTGGCTGATTGTTTTTACACAGTGCAACAAACACAAATAGAACAAAAGCTTGCAAAATTCACTAGCAATGAAGCCTTATATAAATATGTTTGCAAAAACGTAGGGCAGTTTTATGAAGCCCCCAATAGCGTGTTTGTGTGGCACAGCGATATGTTAGAGCCGCTAGAGGTATTAATAAAACACAGCCCGCTTGCAAATTTAAAAGCGCATTTACTGCAAATGACAAAAACCTTTAAGCAGCTCAAAGATGGCTACCCAGACTTGATGGTGCTTAAAGGGGATAAGCTCACCTTTGAAGAAGTGAAAGCCCCTGGTGACAAACTAAGACGCAACCAACTTGTCAGTATTGAGGTGTTAAAACAACATGGCTTTGCAGTGAATATCGTTGCGGTAAATTGGTTTAATGATCCGAATCGTATTTATAGTGTGGTGGATATAGAAACCACCGGCGGCGTACAAGGTAATAATAAAATTACCGAAATTGCGGTTGTGCAGTTACAAGCGGGCGAAGTAATTAAACAATGGGCGAGTTTAATCAATCCCGAGCGCAGTATACCTGCTTTTATCACCAAGTTGACGGGAATAAACGCCGCTATGGTTCGTGATGCGCCACGCTTTGAAGAGGTTGCCGATACACTGCGCTCACTATTAAAAGGCAGCGTATTTGTTGCCCATAATGTAAATTTTGATTACGGCTTTATTCGCAAAGAATACGCTGCACTTGGGCAAGGATTTAAAATGCCAAAGTTATGTACTGTAGTCGAATCACGCAAAGCATTTCCAAAGCTTAAGTCATATTCGCTCGGTAACTTAGCAGCACATTTTGAATTGAATTTAACGAATCATCATAGAGCGTTAGCTGATGCAACTGCCACAGCTGAACTGTTAAATCTGATTCAACAAACACAATCAAAAAAGGCGAGTTAAACTCGCCTATTAAACTTAACCTGTCCCATTCTAAAAAAGGTTATTCGTATTCGATAGGGTCAGTAACGTTATTTAAAGCAAAGGCTTCTAAGCGCTCTTGGCAGGCGCCACATTTACCACAGGCTTTATCGCGGCCGTTGTAACAGGTCCATGTTTGGCTGTAATCAAGACCCATTTTTAAACCGTCTGTCAAAATGTCGATTTTGGTATTGTTTAAGTACGGGCTGAAAATTTCAACAGCGTCGTAATTGGCAATACGGCAAACATCATCCATTTTTTGTACGAACTCAGGGCGACAGTCTGGGTAAATTGCATGATCACCTGAATGGGCACCGTAATAAACTTTACTAGCTTTTAAAGACACCGCATAACCCACAGCAAGTGATAGTAAAATCATGTTGCGGTTAGGCACAATTGTGCTTTTCATGCTTTCTTCTTCGTAGTGACCTTCTGGTACTTCGATATCATCAGTTAGTGATGAGCCACCGATTAACTGGTTGATCGCTGAAATATCAACAATCTTGTGAGAAACACCTAAGTTTTCACATACTTGAGCAGCTACTTTAAGCTCTTTAACATGACGCTGGCCGTAGTCGAACGACAGGGCATATACTTCATGGCCTTGTTGCAGGGCTTTATTTAATACGGTAAATGAATCCATACCGCCGGAATAAATCACAACTACTTTTTGCGTCATATCTGTTTTGCTCTTACTTTTGATAGAGGTTTACTTCAGGGCGCGATATACTACACGGCTCGGGCCTAAATAACAATTTTTGCGCGTGTTTTTGGTTTTTTTGATGGTATGTATTTTATACCGTTGCGTCGTAAGTGAGATGTCTTTTGTACAAAATTAACGAAGTGTTTGAAACAATTCAAGGTGAAGCGAGTTTTACGGGTACACCTTCAATCTTTTTACGTTTACAAGGCTGCCCTGTGGGTTGTGCTTGGTGTGATACAAAACAAACATGGGACGTTGATAACGTATATAAAGTGTCACTTGATGATACCGTTGAGAAAAAAGCAGACTCAGATCATTGGGCAGAAGCAACAGCGGAGCAAGTGTTAGCGCTATTTAAAGACCGTGGCTACAACGCAAAGCATGTGGTGATCACTGGTGGTGAGCCTTGCATGTACGACCTAAATCCAGTGTGTGAATTATTACACGCAAATGGCTATTCGACTCAAATTGAAACCAGCGGTACATTTGAAATTTTAGTCCCTGAGCAGACATGGGTGACTGTATCACCAAAAATTAATATGCGTGGTGGCTATAAAGTATTACGCAGTGCAATGCAACGCGCTGATGAAATTAAACACCCAGTGGCAATGCAAAAGCATGTGGAAGAGCTCGAAGATTTATTCTTAAAAACAGGTGTGAATCCACGTCTGGTCTATTTGCAACCAATTAGCCAAAAGACCTCAGCAACCAAACTTGCCATTGAAACCTGTATTGCAAAGAACTGGCGTTTATCGGTTCAAGTACATAAGTATTTAGGAATTAGCTAGTTTATCTGGCTAGTTCTTAGTATCAGTTTTTTACTTTTAAAACTCTGATTGCTCGAGCGATGAAAGTGCCAGATAAAATGCCGTAAAAAGCGGCAAGTGATAACACGAGAGTAGCATTTGCAAAAAGCTCTGGCTTAATACTTGTTAAAACACCCACCGCATATTTAGTAAAGAAGATAGCCATGATGAATATCATTGGCCACCAACTGCCAGGTACTTTGAAAGACGCGCTTTGAGCTTGATAACTTGCTGATGAAGCAGAAAACAGCAATAAGCCAATGATCGTAGAGCTCAAAACGCCAGCTAGCCACAGCAACATAATCGTTAAGCTATAACCAAAGCTTGAAGTCGCACCAAAAAATGATAAAGCAAGCATACCCAGCGGCAGTATCAATAACGTGGGCTGCTTTACGTAGCGCTCGCGAGTTTGTTGCCAGCCAACAAAAATAAGGCCAACAAACAGACCATAAACCCAAAGTGGTGTGTGAGTTAAAATTTCAATAATCATCTTACATCCTTGTTTTTATTATTTTTAGGAAGTTATTTAATCGTGTCGTTTAAAACGCAGCGCGTGTTCCTATTTTATCTGCTATTTATAAAAGTTTGTCAATTGAGTCATTGGCCTTTAAAAACAAAAAAGCGTTGCACCATGGCAACGCTTTTTTACTATGTTCTCGTAACTCGTAACTCGTAACTCGTAACTCGTAACTCGTAACTCGTAACTACATCCTAACCGACAAAGAAAGTTGATCCAGTGCAAACAAAAATTCCAAGAAAAAATAATATTAATCTCAATATATTGTTTTCAGGCACAGAAGGGATCTTCTGACCTGTATAAGGGGCATATATTATTTTATTAAGAATAAAAGCATATATATATCTATAAAAGTATACAAAGATGCCTAGGCATATTAAAAATTTTTCAATTGGCTCGAAACCGATAACAAAGATCACTCCTAATGAGAACCAAATAACACCCAATAAAATAACTAACTTTTCTTTTAATAGCATAGTTAACGCTCTCTTATTTCGGTAAGCCCTATACTTTTGGGCTCTTGAAAGCACTGCATAAAGGGTTCTAGTTAGGTAACTTGTAGATGAACAATATACTTGTTTTAAACCTAAATTTATTCCTATTTTATCTGCTATTTATATAAGTTTGTCAATTGAGTCAGTGGCCTTAAAAACAAAAAAGCGTTGCACCATGGCAACGCTTTTTTACTATGTTCTTGTAACTCCATCCTAACCAACAAAGAAAGTTGATCCAGTGCAAGAAAAAATTCCAAGAAAAAATAATACTAATCTCAATATTTTGTTTTCAGGCACAGGAGGGATCTCCTGACCTGTGTGAGGGGCATATATGCTTTTATTAAGAATAAAAGCATATATATATCTATAAAAGTATATAAAGAAGCCTAGGCATATTAACAATTTTTCAATTGGCTCGAAACCGATAACGAAGATCACTCCTAATGAGAACCAAATAACACCCAATAAAATAACTAACTTTTCTTTTAATAGCATAGTTAACGATCTCTTTTTCGGTAAGCCCTATACTTTGTGCTCTTGAAGGCACTACTTAAAGCTCTTAGTTAGGTAACTTTTAGATGAAAAATATAATTGTTTTAAACCTAAATTTATTCCTGTTTTACTGCTATTTATATAAGTATGTCAATTGAGTCAGTGGCCTTAAAAACAAAAAAGCGTTGCACCATGGCAACGCTTTTTTACTATGTTCTCGTAACTCGTAACTCGTAACTCGTAACTCGTAACTATCAATTCTGCGCTAAATAGTCCAACACCACCTGATGATGGTCTTTGGTTTTGAACTTATCAAACACATGTTTGATTTTGCCGTCTTGGCCTACAAGGAAGCTTATACGATGAATTCCTTCGTATTCTTTACCCATAAACTTTTTATAGCCCCAAATACCAAAGGCATCAGCAATCGCGTGATCTTCGTCGGCTAATAAATCAAAGTTAAGCTCTTTTTTGGTTTCAAAGTTCTTTAAACGCTTGATTGGATCTGGGCTGATCCCCACAACACGCGTATTTAATTTAGCAAGCTCAGCTTTTTCATCACGTAAGTTCTCTGCTTGTACAGTACAACCTGGTGTTGACGCTTTAGGGTAGAAATAAACCAGTACTTGCTGCTCTTTTAAAAGATCAGCGAGCACGATAGTTTCGTCATTCTGATTTTGTAAGCTAAAAGCAGGGGCTGTATCGCCTGCTTGTAATGGATTAATTGTTTTCATGCTTTGCTCCTTAGCGAATGCGTCTGAAAATATAATCTACGTTCAAACTACGAGAAAGATCTTCAAAGCTCACTTTAAAGTTATCAATATCGACTTCAACAGGAATATTAAACTCTAGTTCGCAGCGCATTTTAAGTTCGTCATCTTCATCGTAAGTGTCTGACTTAAGAGAACAAATGCTGATGTTGTTATCTGCAAAAAAGCGCGTAACTTTACTTAATGTTCCTGGCGTATCAATACCTGTGTATTCGAGGGTGTAACCGGCACAAAATTCACATGCAACATGGCTTGCTGTGCGTTTCATCATGGTTAAAAGACCAAGTTCCATACCTTTAGTTGGCAATGTATGTTCAATACGGCTAATTGCCGACATATCACCTGCTAATAGCATGATAAAGGTAAATTCGTTGCCCAAAATAGCAATGCGACTGTCAATTATATTGCAATGGCAATCACTCACTAACTGAGTTAATTCGCTAACGATACCGGGTCTATCTTCGCCAATCGCAGTGAGCACTATCTGATGATTTGTAAAAGCAGTCATGGAATTTTAAATACCTAGTAAATAACAATACCAATGGATATAAGCTTAAATAAGCTTTGATTTCACGTGAGTTTAATACCGCACGGCGGCGAAGTTTAACATAATTTGCTCCGTTAACGATAGCGGCGATTAATTAAGCCGTGAATAAAGTGCGCTCTTTCTTGTTTTTAGGGGCATCAGAAAGTACCATAGTTAAAATTTTGCAAGGCGATAAGCAATCAAATACGTTACGCTAGCCCAATCTATTCGGGTTTTTTGCATAAAAACAATAAATGTAAAGTTAAAAGTGATTTTACAGTGAACCAAATCGGCATTACCCACTCATATATTTGTTAAAAAAATTAAGGGTTTGCTAAGGAGAAATATCTGTGCAGTATTGGATCTCAAAGGCGCTTGCTGTAAGCGTAATGGTAAGTTTAACAGGGTGCGGTGTTTTTACCGATGAAGCGCACCACAAACGCAATTATCGTGCTAACGAAGCGGTAAAAGCTCCAGCAGGATTAGCGCAACCAGCTCAAGATCCAACTTATAAAATGGATGTTGCGCAATACGACAACAATCCTGAAGCTAAAAACTATCGTCCGCCAGCGCAAGTAATTACCATTGCTCAAGGTACTTGGGTTGAAGAAGGTGACACAGAAGCACGTGTCTATTTTGATAAAAACGATGGTATCGAAGATTTAGATGTATTTATCTGGGACTCTATTAAAGCCGTTCTAGCAGAAAAAAATACCGCCGCTTTAAAAGAAGACAAAGCCTCAAATTCAATTGAAACAGGTTGGTATGCCATTATTAAACCTGAAGAAGGTTGGTTCTGGGAAACTGAAACTGAAGTATCACAACAGCGCTTTATCTTCACAATTGAAGAAAAGTCGCATCAGCGTACAGCTTCGTTAACATCTAAGCTTGCTGATTATAAAAGTGACTCAGTACCGTTAACACCATTACTACAACAACAGCTTGAAGTTCGTGCGTTAAACCAAGTGATCGCAGAGTTTGATTACCGTTACCGTCAACTTGAAGTTGATATGCGTAAACAACAAGGCATTATTTCATTAGAAATGGGCTTTGATAACAAAGGTAATGCGGCACTGGTTACAGAGCAAGATTACAACATGGTGTTTGATCGTTTCTCAGGTTTCTTAGAACGCTTATCTTTCACTATCGTAGAGATTGACCAAGAGCGTGGTTTGATCACGGCTGATTACAAAAAGCCTGAGTCAAGCGTATGGGATTCAATTTGGGGCGAAGAATTATCTGAACTTCCAATTGAAGATGGCCAATACCAAATTCTTGTTAGCCGCACCAATGATGGCGGCACAAGTTTAACTTGGATGGACTCTGAAGGTTCGACATTAGAGCCTGGTACAATGAATGACCTCCAGCAAGCATTAGAAAATGCACTGCGTCAGCGCGGTATCAATATTTAATAATTAAAAAAGTCAAAACCACCACAAAAAGAGCTTAGCCGCTCTTTTTGTGGTTTTTACAGGTTGAAAATATGTCTAACTTAAACACAGCAAATCGCAGTGACTTGCGAACCTTGTTTACCTTTTTCGTTCCTTCACTTATAGGTGTCTTCTTGTTTATGACGCCGGTACCCATAGGTGAAGCAATGACCATTCCGATTGCTGTTATGGCAAAAGCAGTGCAAGAGTGGATTGGCCCATTTGCACTGGGTTTAATTACCAGCATTGTTTGTATCACCGGTATTTTATCTTTAGTGATAAAGTTGTTTAAACCGCAGCCATTACTTAAGTTCTTTATAATTAAACATTTATTTGATGTTAGTTGGCTTTGGTTGAGTGTTCGATTACTGGGTATGGTGTTTATCGTTCTGACCTACACCAAACAAGGGCCAGAAATGATTATTTCCGGTAATACCGGTGCACTGGTGTTAAACGACTTGTTGCCAGTATTGTTTTCTGTGTTTGTTTTAGCGGGCTTACTATTACCATTATTATTAAACTTCGGCTTGTTAGAGCTAGTTGGTACCTTATTAACTAAAGTTATGCGCCCACTTTTTGGTGTGCCAGGCCGAAGTGCGGTTAACTGTGTGGCATCATGGTTAGGTGACGGCAGTGTGGGTATTTTGATGACCGCTCGTCAGTATGAAGACAAACATTATACACAACGCGAAGCGGCTATTATTGGTACGACTTTCTCAGCTGTATCAATTACCTTTTGTTTAGTTGTGATTGGCCAAGTAAAGCTTGAGCACCTTTTCGCACCGTTTTACTTAACAGTGTGTTTAGCAGGTTTAGCCGCAGCGCTAATTGTGCCTCGTTTACCACCGCTACGCTTTAAAAAAGACCTCTATGTAGATGGAACTGAGCCTGATAAAGACGCAGAATCAGTGCCTGAAGGTAAAACACTGGTTTCTCACTCACTTGATGTGGCCCTTGCTAAAGCACGCACTGCACCAGGCTTTGCTGGTACAGTAAAAGAAGGCTTACATAACGCATTTGATATGGTATTTGCAGTATTACCTGTGGTTATGGCTGTGGGCACATTTGCCTTGATTATTGCTGAATATACGCCAATTTTTGAGTATATGGGCAAACCGTTTGTACCATTCTTAGAGCTGTTACAAGTACCAGAAGCTGAAGCTGCCGCACAAACAATTATGGTTGGCTTTGCTGATATGTTTATTCCGTCGATTCTTGCCGCTGGTAGTATCGAAAGTGATGTAACACGCTTTATCGTTGCTGCAATGAGTGTGACGCAATTGATTTATATGTCGGAAGTAGGTGCACTGCTTTTAGGTAGCAAAATCCCAGTTAATATTATCGAATTGTTCTTTATCTTTATTTTAAGAACTTTAGTAACATTACCGGTGATTGTCTTAATGGCACATTGGTTAGTGTAAACTAAGCTGAAATCTTAAATAGAAAAGCCCTGATTATTCATCAGGGCTTTTTTTATCTTCATTATCATCGCTTTTAGGCACTTTGAAGTCCATTTTTGCTGCATGTTTTAGCAACATAAGGTTACCAATTACTACACCAAATACGGCAACAACAATGGCGATAATTTGCCAAGTTTCCATCTTGAAATCCTGCCGATATACACAGCGATATAGTAGCACTTAAAATCGTCTTGCATAAGACAGTGAAATAAAATCAAGGCCAGGGTTAGGGCTTTTGAACCCCGCATTTGAGTAATGTAAATACCTAAGAGCTAAGGTTGAGTCGTCACCTAGGTCTGCAACTAGGCCCAACCTATCCTCAAACTGATAGTGAGTACTAACGTTTTTACCTGCAAAATGGGTGTCATCCAACAGTGAAACGCCAATCCCAAACTCCACATAAACAGGCATGTTTTTCACATTAAATACAGGGTATTGGATCACCGGAGACATAGCTAACACGATATTCGTTTGATGTTTATTGTCTTTGCCATACTGCCAAATATTAAAACTAGACTCGAAGTACAAACGGGCGTGTTGAAAGGGCAGCTTTTCATTGGGGATATGGTATTGGTAGGCCAGCTTTAAGCCTTTTACATCACCTTCACCTTGAATGTAATCAACGGCATAGCCATGGTTTGAAGCAGCATAAGTCGGTGTTGCTAGTAGGGCGGCTACACCTAACATAAGTGCTTTTAGTGGGTGTTTTAGTTTCATCTCGGTACTTCTCATTATGACTGTGAGCAAGTAGATAAGGGCGGGGGTAAGAACTTTTCAATGTGTGTAAAAACACAGAAGCTGTGCACATTCTCATATTTTTTAGCAATTAACTGAAAACTATGGGAAAAATCGATTGGTGCTTAATTGGCATTAAAACGGTGTCGGATTGTTTCTTTTTTTATGGATTTAATATCGGTATATTAGCGAAAATTTTCGTTGAGAGGTGAACACGATGACCAAACTAGTTAACTCATTTTTGCTTATAGCTGCGCTTTTTACTGCAACTGCTTTTGCCAGTGAAGACCGCTCGCCTAAGCAACTATTAGAATCAGTCACAGCAGATTTATTTGTTGATATCGCAAATGTAAATGCAAAAGGCGATGCAAGCTCAGAAGCAATGGCGAACATTGTAGAAAAACGCTTATTGCCGCACATGGATATTAAGTTTGTATCGTATAAGCTTTTAGGTAAGCACATTAAAGGCCTACGCCGTGAGCAAGCCGTTGATTTTATTGCTGCGGTTGAGCATTACTTAACAGTAACTTATGCCGGCGCACTAATGAAATACACAGGCCAAAAAGTTATTTTTGATCAGTCACAACTCATCGACGATGGTTATGCAACCGTTAAAACGCAAATTGTTGATGACAATGCGCCAGCCATCGATTTGCACTTTAAATTACGTCAAGGCAAAGATAAGCAGTGGAAAGTATACGATATCGTTGCTGAAGGTATTTCACTGTTGAGCGCGAAGCAAAAAGAAGTTTTACAACGCATCAGCCAAGTTGGCATTGATGAAGTGACACACGAATTAGCAAGTAAGTAAGTTAGCTTAAAGCTCGATTACCTTCACCTCATCGAGCATTTTAGCTACTTTCAGTCTCCAACCAAGCAGTGAGTACCGTCCATGTGCCGCTGCTTTTCTATTTTCTTTAAAAATCACCTACTTTGCGCTAGCACCTGTAACCCTCTGTGGTAGAATCATGCTACTTTTCTTGTTTACCAAAGTATCTGTTCAGATACTGTGTTATTGGTCGCAATATTAAGCAAACTGTCAGTTAAATTTTGCTATAACTAGTTGCTTAATAAGACATCGAATAATGTGCAGCGGAGTTGTGTTTTTTTAATGGAAAATGTACTGATTTGGCCAAAGGAATACCCGTTACTAATCAAAGGATTAGCTGAGCAAAACGGGGCCTATATTTTAGATGCTTTAGAAGCTTGGCCGGCATGTCGTTCTACTAATGAAGATGACGGTGTGTGTACGACGGTTCTTCCGCCTATTTACTACCTTACTTGGTTGACTCCTCTTGAACCGTTTGAAGAGTGTTATTTCCAACATATTTCTGAGTTTGATGAAGCTGCGTTGCATTATATTAATGCTATGAAAACGCATTTCTTAGAAAACGACTACACCCCTGAAAGTCTTGTTTTAATGTTATGCCAGCGCTTAGAGAAGTATGCTAGCGCATTTGCTCAATCGGCCGTTAAAACCCCTATAACTCTCATCCACCAGTTATTTAATCGTCGCTATTTTACAGTGATTGAACATGTTCTTAATCACGGTGCAAAAATGTCTGCGGACGATGTATTAGAACTGTGGACCGAAGTTGACTTTAGAGAGCGTTTTAGTGGTTTTATTCCAGAATCTGTGGCTGATCTTGAACCATTAACAGCGCTTGCGGCTGAAAAAGTTGCTCACGGTGAAGATTACTTCACCTTACTAAAACTTGTATCACCTGATGTTGATTCAGCATCGTTACTTGAACAAGCTTTACTTGCCCACTTAAGCCACGAAAATGCTAAACAAACCATGGCAAAGCGTTTCATTGAGCAAGGCGCAACAGGTGCTTTAGCTGACGAAAACGGTAAAACAGCATTTATGTGGGCTACTGAAAAAGGCTATGTGAATGTTGTTGAGACAATACTTGAACATCAAGATAAAAAAGCCCAAGACAATAAAGGTAATACAGCATTACATTACGCTGTATTAGCCGAGAATGGACCTTTACTGGTGTTGCTTCTAAAAGCGGGCTATGACTTTAGAGTTCGTAACAACGATGGTCTGAGTTGCTATCGACTAGCAGTTAGCATTAAAGCGGATAACTTAGTGAAGTGCCTTGAGCATGACTTTGGCATTAAGGAGCTTTCGCCAGAAGGGCAGTTTGATCGCGTTAAAAAAGTGCACTTACTCCATGCGATTGTAACTGTGTTACTTCCTGTGCAGTTATTTTTCTTTTTTGACGATAGCATTGCTATTAAAAGTGAGTTAACGCTGAGCTTTACGCTGGTTTCGATCTTATGCTTTTTCTTTGCCACAAGCTTGAAACGCTGTGCGCTTTACCCGCATATTCGCCATCCATGGGGGCTGTTTATTTTAAGGTTGTTCTCATTATTTAGCTTAATTGGCCAAGTGGGTCTGGCAAGTATTGTAGCGCTAGCCACCTTAGCAGAGTTGGTGTGAACGCATAAAAACCAAATAAACTGAAATAAAAAACGGCAACCTAGGTTGCCGTTTTTTGTTTCATTTTTGATAAACGAATCGGTATTATTTGTCGTGCTCATGAGCGGCTTTTTCTTCGGCCAGCTCTTCTTTTAATTTGCGTATCTTAAGGCCAAGCTCTTGTCCGCGATGGCGAGCATAATAGGTGCAGCCAATAAACATCAGACTAGCAAAGGTTAACTCAAGTAATACCCAAATCAGCTGTTCTTGTGCGACCCATAGTAATGTAAATCCATGAATAAAATAGAACATCACGATAAAGTTTGCCCACGCGTAGGTGTAAGGTTTATCTTGAATGATGCCCTTAAGTGGTAACAGCAGAGGCAGTATATAAACAACAAAGATAAAGGCGTTACTGTGTCCTTCTCTTGGGGCAATTAAAAACAGCCAAATTGGCATTAAAACTAATAAGCCGATATAGCCAATCAGCGCAAAACGTTGGAATCGTTTTGTAATTGGTTTTTTGGCAACAGGCTGATTTAGCTTAGGTTCCAAGCTCATTGTAATTTACTCGCAATTAGTGCCAAGCGCTTTCCAACACTTTGGCAAATTTTAATTTCGTCTTTACTTAACACATTGCTGTTATTGCTACCGGCCACATGAGTCGCACCGTATGGCGTACCGCCGGTTTCAGTTGCTAATAACTCAGGTACCTCATAAGGCACGCCAAGCAACATCATGCCGTGATGTAACAACGGCAGTGATAGATTCAACAAGGTAGCTTCGTTACCACCGTGCATACTGCTTGATGACGAAAAAACGCAAGCAGGTTTATCTATCAACTGACCTTTAAGCCATAGATCACTGGTGGTTTCCCAAAAGCTCTTAGCTTGTGAAGCCATCATGCCAAATCGGGTAGGAGTGCCAAAGGCTAAGCCATCACAATTAATTAGATCATCTTTACTGATCACAATATCGTGTGGCTGACGTTTAACAAACGTGCGCAATAAGGCAGTTGCACCTTGTTGCTCAATCGACTCGGCTATCTCATGTGCCATTGCTTCTACAGAGCCATGGCTTGAGTGGTATAGCACAACAATGTTTATAGCCATTAAAGTACGCTTAATACGTTTTCTGGTGGACGACCTAGAGCAGCTTTGCCGTTATTTTCAACAATTGGGCGCTCGATTAGTTTTGGATTGGCAGCCATTGCAGCAATTAATTTGTCTTCGTTTTGTTCGTTTTTAAGCTCAAGCTCTTTGTAGATGTCTTCTTTAGTACGCATTAATTCACGCGCTGAAGTAAAACCCAGTTGGCTAATTAAAGTCGAGATTTGTTGTTCATTAAGCGGTGTTTTTAGGTATTCAACAACACTTGGTTGTACGTTATTGCTTTCTAATAGGGCAAGTGTTTCACGCGATTTTGAACAACGTGGATTATGATAAATAGTCACAGACATAGTGTGTTCTCACATTTAATAATTTGGCTTATTTTAGGGCAAGCGCCGCGAGACTTAAAGTCTCGCAAGCTCTTTTTGTAATTGGCGGTATTGTGTAAGTAGGGCTTTTAAACGTTGTTGTTTAACTAGCTCTTCAGGCTCAACAAAGTTTAGTGCTTTTTGAATTTCATCAGCAGCTTTTAAATAAGCGCCATATTGGGCAAGCACATCGGCATGCGCTTCATGGTAGGAAGCCATATTTTCTTGCTTTTTATAGACATCAGCAATGAGCTCTTTGGCAAGATTGTTCTCAGGTTTTGCTAATAAATAAGATTTTAAAATACGTTCAGCAAGCTCAAATTGTTTAGCTTCAATAGCGGCATTTGCATAGTTTAAGGCAATCACCTGATTGTTAGGTCTATCGATATCTAACTTAGCTAAAAACTCTACTGCTTCATTCGCTTTACCTTGCGCAATGAGTAAGTCAGTGTGGGTATCAATATAAAATAAATTCTTTGGATCTTGCTCAAGCAATGGATTCAAAATGCTGGCTGCTTCATCAAGCTTTTTTTGGTCCAACAAGCTAATACCCAAACCATATTTAAGTGCAGTGTCGTTATGAACGGTATTTTCACGCATTAGTTTACGAAATAAATCTTCTGCGGCTTTTGACTTTTGCTGATAGCGAGCAATAACACGGCTTTTAGCTAAATTAAACTCTAGGCTGTCGGAGTAGTGTCTTTTTGGATACTGCTCGGCACGTAATCGCACATCAGAGACACGGCTTTCAGGCAATGGGTGAGTGAGCAAAAAGGCGGGCGGCTTATATTTGTAGCGAATTTGTGCGGCAAGTTTAGTTAAAAACTCGCTTGATTGGCGAGGATCAAACCCTGCATTGTTTAAGGTCTGCATACCAATACGGTCTGCCTCTTGTTCAGCAGCACGGCTATGAGTTAATTGACTAAATGCCGCTTGTGTTTGGTTTGCTGAGATAATGGCTATGCCGGCATCAGGTGCAACGACAGTAGCTAAAATACCCGCAATCATACCTGCTATAGTTAACGCGCTGTTATCTTGCTGCTGTTGAATACGACGGGCTAAATGGCGCTGCGTTACGTGAGCAATTTCGTGGCCAAGTACTGAGGCAAATTGGCTTTCGTTATCGGCTTGTGCGATAAGACCCGTATGCACACCTACGTGGCCACCATAAAAGGCAAAAGCATTAATTTCAGCGTTGTTTAACCAGAAAAATGAAAATGGAAAACGCACATCGTTGGCGTTTGCGACTAAACGACGGCCCAAAGTGGTCAGGTACTCATCAAGAACAGGATCACTTACAACGGGTGATGAGCCACGAATTTGCATCATCATCACTTCACCGATCGCTTGCTCTTTTTCAATCGGCAAAGCTTGTAAAGCTGAGGTCCCTAAATCGGGCAGCTTAAAGTTTGTTTGTGCCTTCAACGGCTCACTATGCAGTATTGAAAACGTCAGTAATGCACTGCACAGTGTAATAAAGGCTGATTTTAGTCGCATCTTATTCCTTGTTGATTTGCTCACCTAACATGACTTTTGCTAAGTCTATTTCGTCGCTGCATGCTCGGCTGTCTTTTTCGCACAATTGATAGAAATCTTTTATTGTGACTCCATCTAGCTTAACAACGTTCAACTCTCGTTGTAAAAAAGTTATGATTTTATGCGCTACTTTATGGGCATGAAGAATTAAAGCTTTGTCAGCTTTATCGCCTCTTTCAAAGTAAAAAGCGATGAATTTATGAAGCTGGTTAAAGCGAATAAGGTTTTTCATGGTGTGCGGGTCCCACACCTTAAATTCCATAAAGCGATTGTCTTTGATGTATTGGTCTACCATAACATCTTTAGCATAAGGGTAGGCCCATAATTCGAAACCTCGGTCCGTAAAGCTTTGATGCAAAGCAATTCGCGGTTTTTGCTCACAGACAATTTCGCCCATGTCAGTCTCATGACCACCTAATAAATCAAGGTTCCAATTGCGTGGATCAATTAATTGTTTAACGGCATTATCAAAACCGTGGTCTAAAATCCCTTCAGATTCGCTAACCGATGATGCCACCATATGATAAAAAGGCGGTAGCTCGCCCCAGTTTATTTGTTTTTTATACCAGTTTATCTCTTTAAGAGTTGGATTCGCAGGTAATTGCGCTTTATTATGCGAGCCAGGCATGGAGTTTCCTTTACTACCAGTTATAGATTAAGGATAAACTATTGTTTTGCGTGTTTTAAGAAAAAAATGAGTTGTTTCTCATTATAAAGACTTATTTTCGCAAACGGCCTACACCTTATACTTATTATTCATATTAATAACGCAGTTGATTCGCTATGTTAACGGTTGATTTAAGAGGCTATAAGTGCCCTCAACAATTTATTCAGTTTAAATTAGGGTTGAATAAGGCAACATCAATTAAACAACCCGTGACTTTTACATTTAATGCTGCTGAGGCAACGGACGATATGCAGCGATTTTTAGAAAAACATCATTACCATTTTAAAATTGACCTAGAATTAGGTGTACTAACTGTGGAGTCCATTCGTGTTTGAGTATGTAAAAGCCTGGTACGAAAATAAATTTTCTGATCCCCATTCAGTAACCTTGTTGTTACTGCTTATTGCAACCTTTGCATTTTTCTACTTTTTTGGTTCGTTAATCGTGCCAGTTTTAGTTGCCTTGGTGATTGCCTATTTACTTGATTGGCCTGTTGCTCACTTAGAAAAGCTGGGTTTAAAACGCTTTACCGCAACGATTCTTGTTATGTTGGTATTCAGTGGCTTGATGATCATGATTATTGTCGGCATGGGGCCTGTGCTTTGGCAGCAAACCAGCAACCTAGTTCAAGAAACCCCTTACATGATTGAAAAAGGTAAAGCGCTGCTTTTACATCTTCCTGAAGATTACCCAAGTTTGATTACTGAAGATCAGGTTAAATCAATTGTTACCAGTGTAGAGACCAAAGCTATTGAGTTTGGTCAGTTGGTGCTATCGGTGTCATTAACTTCGATAAAAGATGTGGCAGCTTGGCTGATTTATCTGATCTTAGTGCCGCTCCTGGTGTTCTTTATGCTTAAAGATAAATTAGAGCTCACACAAAGTGCCGAACGCTTATTGCCTAAGCAGCGCCGCTTGATCATTCAGGTTTGGCAAGAAATGAATCAGCAAATCATGAATTATATCCGCGGTAAGGTATTTGAGATTTTAATTGTTGGTACTGCATCTTTTATTGCTTTTGCTGTGCTTGATCTTCGCTATGCGGCTTTACTAAGCGTGTTGGTTGGTTTATCTGTGCTTATTCCATTTGTAGGGGCGGCATTGGTGACCATTCCTGTCGCTGCGGTGGCGTTATTCCAGTTTGGTTTAGAAACTCAGTTTTGGACTATTTTAATCATCTATGGCGTGATCCAAGCACTTGATGGCAATGTGTTAGTGCCGTTACTGTTCTCTGAAGCGGTCGATTTAAACCCAGTGTTTATCATCGTTGCAGTATTGTTTTTTGGCGGTTTATGGGGCTTTTGGGGGGTGTTCTTCGCAATACCGCTGGCTTCATTAGTAAAAGCGCTTATAAATGCCTGGTCTTCTAAGCAGGTTGAGCTAATAGAAAGTTAGCTTAGTCTTAAAAAGTATAGAAAACGCACTTTACTGACTAATTGATTATTATAATTTAGCCGTGAAAAATGTAAAATAGGTTATAAGATATATCTTTTAGTAATATGGTGCGTTTTACATGGCAAATTTTTACCTTCCTGACGATGCTAATCAGCAAATTTATTTAGATGCGAATGCAACGACTCCTGTACTTCCTGAAATTGCCGATGTGGTTTCGCACACGATGCAAGTCTGTTTTGGTAATCCATCAAGCTCTCATATTACGGGTATTCAAGCAAAACACCTATTAGAACAAACGCGTAACAAAGCACGTGAAGTCATTGGCGCTACCGACGGCGATATTTTATTTACCTCAGGTGCAACAGAAGGTATTCAAACGGCGGTTGTTTCTACGCTTATTGCTGCAAAAAGTCATCAAATCGAGAATCCGGTATTACTTTATGGGGCAACAGAACATAAAGCGGTGCCAAATACCCTAAAACATTGGAACAGCGTGCTTGATATCAACGCACAGGTATTAGCTATTCCAGTAGATAAGAACGGTATTTTAGACCATGAGTTTATTCGTAAACATGCTGCAAATGCACTGATGATCTGTACCATGGCAGTAAATAACGAAACCGGTGTATTCCAAGATTTAAGCGCTATTGAGCAAGTCATTCGTAGTGAAAACACCCATGTGGCTTGGATGGTTGACTGCGTGCAGGCATTAGGTAAAACCAACTTAGCGCTAAGCCAAACTACCATTGATTACGCCCCATTTTCTGGCCATAAATTGTATGCCCCTAAAGGTATTGGCGTACTTTATATTCGTAAAGGCAGTGCGTATACACCATTTATTGCTGGCGGCGGTCAAGAAAGCGGTATGCGTTCAGGCACCGAAAACTTACCAGGCATTGCCGGTTTAAATAAGCTGTTCTCGTTATTACTTGATAAACAAAATCAAACATTCAAGCCAATTGAGCAGCTACATGCTTTTCGCGAGCAATTATTAGCTGCATTAACAGACACCTTTGGCAGCATCACGTTTAATCACAGTTTTGAGCATTCAGTGCCAACAACATTAAACTTTGCTGTAAACGAATTAACCAGTAAAGAAGTGATGGATTTATTTGATGCGGCGGGTATCCGTGTTAGTGGAGGCTCTGCATGTAGCTCAGGCGCAAACCGTAGCTTTGTTTTAGATGCGATGGGAGCCAGTGATTGGCAAAGTGAAAACGCGATACGTATGTCGTTTGGCCCTGCTGTGAATCAGCAAGAGATTGATTTTGCTTGCGATAAAATTCGTTCATTAAAACCGATTCTAGAGGCAAATTGTCTTGTTGTGTCTGATAGTACATCGCCTCAACACGAAGTTTGTGCGATTGGCTTAACACAGCTACGTCATCAAGCTGCGTGCTGTTGGCTATATGTAGACAGCGATAAAAACGCAGTGGTGATTGATCCTATTATTGAGCTTATTCCGCGTATGGCGAAAATTGTCGCGACACAAGGTCTAACAGTAAAAGCGATTTTAGACACCCATAATCACCAAGAGCGTTTATCGGCTCGTTGTTTATTATCAAAAGAGCTCGCAGAACGTTTTGTTGCTAATGAAATAGATGAACTTGGCTGGCCAAAAGATTCAGCAAATATCGAATTAAGCGATGCACGCTTAACTAAAGTAGCGACACCGGGTCATAGTGACGATAGTGTTAGCTATTTATTGTCAGATACACAAAGCGGTGATATCAGCTATTGCTTCTGTGGTGATTTAATCCTACCAGGTGGCTTAGGTAACACAGCAATTAGCGGTGGCGATGCTGCGAAAATGGCTCAGTCATTAAAACAGCTTGCTATGGCAGTGCAAGATTCTACGGTAATTTGTTCAGGGCATGATTATCAGCAATGTTTTGCTATGGATTGGCATGCACAAAAGGCAACGACACCATTATTAGCAAAACTATTAAGTGAACAAGTATCAGATGATGAGTTTGTTGAATTAAAGCAACAAGCGGATGAGCAAAAGCATACTGTAAGTCATTCTTTATGTGGCTATGTTGAAACACTTGAAAGTGCGCCAATGAAACAGCTTGCTGCAAGTGATGCTAAATTAATGTTAAATGATAAAGCCACTTACTTAATTGATACTCGCGAACCGTATGAGCATGGTGCGAATAATTTGGCAGAAATATTCACAGTTGCTGATAGCAAAGTGATCAATATTCCACTCAGTCGTATGGCAAACGCTATCGTGCTAGGGCAGCTTGAGAAAGACCATATTTATATTTTGGTTTGCCGAAGTGGTAATCGTTCTAAACAAGCTGCAAACAATTTGTCGCAGTTAGGGTTTGAAAACGTTTATAACTTAAATGGCGGTTTAGCATTGCTTTAATGGTTAGTAATTAGATATAAATCAGTCATTAAAAAAGCCGCTATAGAGCGGCTTTTTCGTACCTTGAATAAGTTAAGCTGAGGTTGGGCCTGAGCTTTCCCGTACTACTAATGAAGGGGTAAAGGTCGTGATGATGTCTTTATCTTGATTACGTGCACCACGGGTTTTTCTAAACAGTAAACGCGCTGCATGCTGCGAAATCACATCATTCGCCTGATGAGCTGTAGTGAGTTTAGGCCAAGTCTGACGCGAGAACGGAGAGTCCTCGAAGCCGGTAATTGATAACTGCTGTGGAATTTCGATACCCATTAAACGTGAGGCGAATAACGCGCCTGCTGCCATTTCATCGTTACCGCCAAGAAGGGCAGTGATGTTATTCGGGTTATTCTCACCCAGCAATGCTTTTGCACCTTCTACACCTGATTCGAAAGAATACTGGCCTTCGTAGATCAGCTTATCATTCATCGTGATGCTGTGATCTTTTAATGCGGCCTGATAACCCTCTAAGCGTTCAGTTGTAGATTTATGTTCTTTGTCACCACATAAAAAACCAATATTTTTATGGCCAAGGGAGAGTAGGTGAGAAGTAATTTCGTACGCAGCGGCGTAGTCGTTCACATAGATACAAGTGTCTTGGTCATCTTCTGTAGGGCGACCAGAGAGTACGCGTACATAATGAATGCCCATTTCATCAAGCATATCGATAATGCTATTTTGCTCTGACAGCGGTGGCGTTAATACAAGGCCTGCTAAGCGAGAGCGCTTGATCATGGTTTTAAAGTCTTCTTCCATGTTGCCATCAAGGTAATTACATGGATGAATCACCAGCTCATAGCCTTCTTCTTTACAGCGCGACAACACACCGTTTTGCATATCGATGACATAATACGCATTCGGGTTGTCATAAACTAAACCAACAGTAAAAGACGATGTGCCTGCTAGGTTACGAGCTGCAAGGTTTGGTTGATAGTTCAACGTGTTAACAGCGTCCATCACTATGTCGTACGTTTTTTTTCTGACCGATGGCTCTTTATTAATTACTCGCGAAACGGTTTTCATTGAAACACCAGCGAGCTTGGCTACATCATTTATGGTTACTTTCATACTGTTACTTTATAGTTAGTTATATTTGTATTATAATAATATCGAAAAGTGTTCACCAGAGCGCTTTTTCTTAATAGGTACATTAATATTTAATATAAGTTAGTTAGTGTATCTAATGTTCTACCAAATTAGCAGTAAAATAATTGAGATAATTTTTATGATACCGGTGTCAAAAGAGAAAAATTGCGCTATTATCTCGACTATAAAATGTAAAAGTAGAACATTGACAGCGTTGTCATTTTAACTTAGTGTTAATTTTCATCGTATTTTTAATTGCTGTCTTTATTCAACATTAATAAAAAGATAGTTAAAAATCAGTTTGTTGCAAGTTTTGAGGGGATTATATATATGAGCAGCCGTTCGCAATTAGCTAGTTGGCAAGCACTATCTGAAAGTGCCAAGAAGATGAAACAAATTCATCTTAAAGATTTATTTGCCAAAGATAGCACGCGTTTCGAGCAATTCTCTGCTCAGATCCCAGGTGTATTATTCGATTACTCAAAACAACAAATTGATAAGACTGTTTTTGAACAATTAATTGCTTTAGCGAAAGAGTGCGATATCAGCGCATGGCGCGACAAGATGTTCAGTGGTGAGAAAATTAACATTACTGAAGACCGTGCTGTACTTCATACTGCTTTACGTAACCGCGCTAACACAGCTGTGATGGTTGATGGCGAAAACGTAACAGACGCTGTTAACGCTGAGCTTGCTAAAATGAAAGCCTTTGTTGGCAAAGTACGCAGTGGCGAGTGGTTAGGCTACACAGGTAAAGCTGTAAAAGATGTTGTTGCTATTGGTGTAGGTGGTTCAAACCTTGGTCCGCAAATGGCAACCGAAGCACTTGCTGCTTATGCTGACGACACATTAAATGTTCACTATGTATCAAATGTTGATGGTGTTCAAATTGCGTCTGTTTTACAGGGTTTAGATGTTGAGACAACATTATTTGTTATCTCATCTAAAACATTTACAACCTCAGAAACCATGACTAACGCTAAATCGGCTGTTGAGTGGTTTTTACAAACAGCACAAGCGCAAGAACATATTGCTAAGCACTTTGTAGCTGTAAGCACCAATTTAGAAAAAACAGCGGCCTTTGGTATCGCTGATGAAAACGTATTCACAATGTGGGATTGGGTAGGCGGTCGCTTTTCTTTATGGAGTGCGATAGGATTACCAATCGCCCTGTACTTAGGCTTCGACGCGTTCGAAGAGATCCTAGAAGGTGCGTTTGAAATTGATGAGCATTTTAAAAATGCTGAATTTGAAAATAACGTACCATTGTTAATGGCGCTTTTAAGTGTTTGGAACACTAGCTTTTTAGGTTATACGGCACAAGCTATTTTACCGTATGACCAAGCACTACACATGTTACCTGCGTATTTACAGCAAGGTGAGATGGAAAGTAACGGTAAACACGTTACTTTTGCTGGTGAAACGGTTCCTTACACGACGGTTCCAATTATTTGGGGTATGACAGGTATTAATGGTCAACATGCTTTTTACCAATGTCTGCACCAAGGTAATGTAATTGTACCTGCTGACTTTATTGCCTCAATTGAGCCGCAAGTAAATGTTGGTAAGCACCATGATATTTTATTATCAAACTTCTTTGCACAAACCGAAGCGATGATGGCCGGTGTTGATGCAGAGCAAGTAACTGCAGATTTAACCGCAAAAGGTAAATCTGAAGCAGAAATTGCAGAATTATTGAATCATAAGATTCACCAAGGCAATCGCCCAACAACGTCAATGTTGTTAGATAAAGTTGATGCGAAAACGGTAGGACGTTTAATTGCGCTTTATGAGCACAAGATCTTCTGCCAAGGCATTATCTTAGAAATCTGTTCATTTGACCAATGGGGTGTAGAGCTAGGTAAGGGACTTGCCTCTAAAATTGAAGCTGAATTATTTGATGACGCAGTCAGTCATCCACACGATAGCTCAACCAACGGACTGATCGCTTACTATAAAACACATCGTAAGCAGTAATAGATTCGCAGCAACAGCTGCAAACCGAATACCTTTGAACGGGTAGCGCTGGAGTTCTTAGGGCCTGTATTTTTGTGAGAGGATTTACAGAGCCCCTAAGACTCATTTACTTCAGCCAACATAAGAATAATGAGTAAACTACTTACAACAAATTCAACAGGCTTTGTTAAAGGGATCATCTAACACAGCCAATCAACCAGATAACAACACGCACTGCCATACTGCATGAGTCGATTAACATGGCATTGCCAATGTAGAGAGTGATATATGTTAAATCCATTTGATATCGTAATTTTTGGGGGCGGCGGTGATCTTGCGTTACGTAAGTTACTTCCTGCAATGTATCGCGCTTATCAAGAGGGCAACCTTCCTCAAGGTTCTCGTATCCTTCCTACGGTACGTGAAGAAAGCAAACGTAAAGAATACATCGAAACAGCACATAAAGCGTTACAAGACTTTTTAGGTAAAGGTGAGTACAACGCAAAAGATTGGAAAGCATTTTCAGCTTATCTTGTGCCAGTTGTAACGAATGTAACTGAAGCCGATGACGACTGGGATAAACTAAAAGATATCCTTGATGAACACGATGCTGATAAGTCTCGTGTTTTTTACCTTTCATTACCACCTGCAGTGTACGGTAGCTGTTGTGAAATCTTATCTAAGAAAGGTCTGATCACAGAAACGTCACGCGTTGTTGTTGAAAAACCGATTGGTTACTGTGGTGAGTCTGCTGAAGCAATCAATGCAAAAATTGCTGAATACTTCAAAGAAGAGCAAGTATTCCGTATTGACCATTACTTAGGTAAAGAAACAGTACAAAACTTAATGGCACTGCGTTTTTCAAACTCACTGTTTGAAAACCTGTGGGATGCAAAATCAATCGATAACATCCAAATCAGCTTATCAGAAACCGTAGGTCTAGAAAGCCGCGCTGGTTTCTACGATAAAGCGGGTGCATTACGCGATATGGTACAAAACCACTTGTTGCAATTACTTTGCTTAGTGGCAATGGAATCACCAAACAAATTAAACGCGAACAGCATCCGTACTGAAAAATTAAAAGTACTTGAGTCTTTACGACCGTTAGTGGCTGAAGATGTTGATGCAAACATTGTACGTGGTCAGTATGTACCAGGTAACTTAGACGGTAAAATCGTCCCAGGTTACTTAGAAGAATTAAACGAAGGTGCGAGCAAAACAGAAACTTTTGTTGCTATTCGTGCGCACATCGATAACTGGCGTTGGGCTGGTGTTCCTTTCTATCTTCGTACTGGTAAACGTATGAAAAAGCGTTGTGCTGAAATCGTTGTGGAATACAAAAAAGTATCTCACAACGTTTATACCGACAACGTAGGTAACATTGAGCCAAATCGTCTTGTTATTCGTCTGCAACCAGAAGAAACAATTCAATTAACACTGATGTCTAAGCGCCTTGATAACCTTGAGATGCAATTAGAACCAGTAACTATGAACATTGAGTTATCGCAAGCGTACAGTAATGGTTTCCATTCAGATGCTTACAAGCGCTTAATGTTAGATGCCGCAGCAAATAACCCATCACTGTTTATTCACCGTGATGAAGTGCGTCAAGCATGGAAATGGATTGACCCAATCATTGAGCGTTGGCAAGAAAAAGGTGCACCATCATTATACCGTGCTGGTACATGGGGCCCTGAAGATGCAGATGAGCTTTTAGAAGAAAACAACCACGTTTGGTTTAACACAGGCGATAAGGCGTAATTAAGATGGCAACAATTGTTGAAAAATTCTTTGCAAACAAAGACGAATTAACAGCTGAGCTTTCTTCAAGCCTTGAACAAAACCTTGTCGCTGGTATTAAAGAAGATGGTCGTGCGGTACTAATGGTATCGGGTGGCTCATCGCCAGCACCTGCTTATAAGCACTTATCGAACCTTGAACTTGATTGGGCAAACATTGATGTTGCTATGGTTGATGAGCGTTGGGTTGATGCTGATCATGAAAAAAGTAATGAAGCATTTATCAAAAGCACGTTATTACAAAACCATGGCGCTGCGGCTAATTTCGTAACAATGAAAAATGACGCATTAACGGCACAAAATGGTGTTGCTGAATGTGAAGCTGCATACAAAGCATTAAAGCGTCCTTTTGATGTGACGATTTTAGGCATGGGTCCAGATGGTCATACGGCTTCTCTTTTCCCTCATGCTGAAGGTTTAGAACACGGTCTTGCGACAGATGATTTAGTATGTGCAATTAATGCTATTGAAAGCGATGTAACAGGTAAAATCACTGAGCGTATGACGTTAACTTTAGCTGCGATTGCAGACTCTAAAGTAGTGAAGCTTTTAATTAGCGGTGAAGAAAAGCTCGCTGTTTACAAGCAAGCGAAAGAGGGCGGTGCAGTTGCTGACATGCCTTTACGTGCTGTATTGAATCACCCGCATATCAATATTGAAGTTTATTGGGCGCCTTAATCGCCTGATTAAAGTCAATGTCAAAAGCGAGCTATTATGCTCGCTTTTTTGTTTTTAAATTCTCATCTTTAACAAACGATTTTGCATAAATACGCTTTCTTTAAATAGCCCGATAAAGTGTTAGACAAGTACAAAAGGGCTCTATATAATTAAAAATGACAACGCTGTCATTGTTATTGGTTATTATTCTCAATATTCCCTTTAACTCATTCTGCCCAGAAAAAGTTAAAATAATTTGCACATGACAGCGTGCTTTTAGGAATAGGTTACTTTTTTAAGCTAATTTATTGTTAGATAACGGGTTTTATATAACTTTTAGTTATGGTTAATAAACGTCCAATGGAAACTAAAGCTTACAAAAACACATGTAATTTTCAGCAAATTTCAAAAACTCATCCTTTTGGTCTTTTCATCTGCAATATCACTCATGCTATATTTGCGCCGTTTATTTGTAACAATTCTTAAAAACTCAATATTAAATATTAGTTATATCAATAACTTGATTATTTCGTTGTAAATTTTTTGCACAAATTAACCAAAAAGATGTAGCACAAATGTAATTTAGAGTGTATGGTTTGTTACTAGATGACAGCGTTGTCATCATCACTGGGCAGAAGTGATATAAAAAACCAACAAAATGATTCAAGGGGAATCCTGTGTTAGCTAAAAATTTTAAGAAAAGCTTATTAGCAGTTAATATCGGCCTCGTAATGAGTGCTGGGTTCACTGGCGCTGCATACGCAGCAGAAGAAACTAAAGTTCAAGAAGATGTTGAAGTAATTGAAGTTCGCGGTATTCGCCGTTCACTTGAAGCTTCAATGAATACTAAGCGCTTTGCTGACAGCGTTGTCGATGCTGTTTCTGCAGAAGACATCGGTAAGTTTCCTGATGGCGATGTAGGTGAAGCACTTGGTCGTATTTCAGGTGTTGCTGTTAACCGTCAATTCGGTCAAGGTCAGCAAGTGTCTATTCGTGGTGCTTCAAGCCAATTAACACGCACACTTTTAAACGGTCAAACTGTTGCATCAACAGGTTGGTATGACCAACAATCAATCGACCGTAGCTTCAACTACACGCTTTTACCACCTGAATTAGTTGGTGAAATCCAAGTTTATAAATCTTCTCAAGCTGACGTTGTAGAAGGTGGTGTTGGTGGTACTGTTATTGTTAACACTCGTAAGCCACTTGATCTTGACGCTGGTACGACTTTCTTAAGTGTAAAAGGCGATTACGGCACAATCTCTGAAGAAACAGACCCTCAAGTTTCTGGTTTATTTAGCTGGAAAAATGACGAAGAAACATTCGGTCTACTAGGTTCTGTTTCTTGGGCTGAAACAAACTACCAACGTAACGGTATCGAATCACTGATCGGTTGGGGTGATATTGTTCCTACTACGTTCCAACAAGAGCGTGAGCGTACAGCATTAAATGCAACTTTTCAGTATCGTCCTACAGAAAACCTAGAGCTAGGTTTAAACATTATGAGCCTTGAGTTAGATGCAAACAATGCAAATACCTCAAACTTCGTAATGTTCCCTGACGACAAAGAAGCAGCTTGTGAGCAAACAAATGCATCAGGTACATGTACTTTCTACCGTCGTACTGGTGAAGGTGTGAATCCAGGTTGGACTCAAACTTGGGCACGTATTGCAAGCATGACATCTGACACAGCAGATTTCAGCCTTAAATACGAAGCTGACTACTTCACACTAACAGGTCGTTTCGGTACAACTGAATCAGAAGGTGGTACAGACCTAACTGCAAACTACGGTAACTTCATTGGTGTTCCATCTGATTACGCAGGTACTTATGATGCTACTGGTGATGTGATCAAAATTGACATCAATAACAAATACTTTGAACCATCAGACTTTGCAGGTCCGTTATCTCCAGCTGGTTGGGCACTTAAAAAGCAACCTAACACAGATGAAGAAACTTACGCACAGTTAGACCTTTCATTCCCTGTTGATTTTGGTGCTATCACAGCAATCAAAACAGGTTTCCGTTGGGCTGATCATGAAGTAAAACAAGAGACTTACTCAACTACTTTAGTTGATACATTACCAAGTGGTGATGGTGAGACTTACTACTCAGGTACAATGTCATCAGGTGCAGGTTTCACTTTACCTGAGCCAGATTTTGACAAAATGGTATCTGATGCACGTGCTGCAATTGCAAGCTTCGATAATGATTCAGCTGTATACCGCTCAGGTTACGGTACAATCGAAGAAGAAAACTTCGCAGTTTACGCAATGGCTGAGTTCTCTGCAGAATCTATCCGCGGTAACTTCGGTTTACGTTATATCTCTACAGATGCAGAATCAGATTACTACGGTTTTGCAAATGGTGAGTACGAAAGTTCACTAAGCACAGATAAAGCGAGCTACAACGACGTATTACCTAGCATCAATATCGCATTCGATTTAGCTGAAGATGTAATTTTACGTACCTCTGCTGCACAAGTTATTGCACGTCCTAACTACACAGATATGTTCTCTGCATCATCCTTTGCAGGTTACGCTGATGGTACAGCAAATAACGAAGTACTAACTAAAGGTAACGTAGGCCTTAACCCATTCAAAGCAACTCAAGCTGATTTAGGTATCGAGTGGTACTTTGATGGTGACGGTATGGTAAGTGCAACTTACTTCTTCAAAGACATCACATCATTTGTTACTTCAAGCCAAATCTTGAATCAACAAATCGGTGTTGTAGACCCAGATACTCAAGGTGATAACTGGACGCTATCTACTAAGCTTAATGCAAGTGGTGGCCAAATCGAAGGTATCGAGCTACAAATTCAAGATGGCTTTGACAGTGGCTTTGGTTACTCAGCAAACTACACATTCGTAGATGCACCATCAGAAGCTGAAAACTACCCAGATATGATCCCATTATTCTCAGATTCGTCTAAGCATACTGTGAACTTAGTGGGTTACTATGAAACAGATACTTACTCAGCACGTTTAGCTTATAACTGGCGTTCAGAGTACATGATCCGTGAGCTACCTGGTTTCTACGGTAACCGTGAGCATCAATCATACGGTACTCTTGATTTCAGTGCTAACTACAGTGTAACTGATAACATTGACGTAACGTTTGAAGCTGTTAACTTAACTGAAGAAGACAGCGTACAAATCGGTGTTGCTCCTTCTGATGCAGAAGTCGTTCCTGAGCTTCGTAACGGCTACCCAGCATGGAGCTTTGAAGGTGAAGCACGCTACAAGCTAGGTGTATCACTACGTTTCTAATTTGATTTAGATAACGAAATTAAGAAAGCCCAGCTCGCACTGGGCTTTTTTGTGAGTAAAAAGTGGGCGAGTAAAAATGATAAAAAAAATCGCAATTGTTGGTGGCGGAACAGCAGGTTGGTTAGCCGCTAACCATTTGGGTCACGCGCTTTTGCAAAGTGGCATTGAGATCACATTAATCGAGTCTCCTAATATTGCCAGCATAGGTGTCGGTGAAGGTACTGTTCCTTCGATGCGCAACTCTTTGCAAAAGTTTGGTATCAGTGAAAGTGACTTTATCAACGAATGTGATGTTACTTTTAAGCAGTCAATCAAGTTTGTAAATTGGCTAGATAAACACAAACATGGTGCTAACTTTTACCATCATTTATTTGATCACCCACATATATTCGGTGAGGAGTTAACGCAGCAGTGGCTTGCTGAGGGTAACGGTAATGATTACGCAGACTTTGTTTCTAAGCAACATGCGTGTTGTGAAAATAACCTAGCACCTAAAACAATTGCGACACCGCAATATGCAGGTATCAATGGCTATGCCTATCATTTTGATGCTAAAAAGTTTGCTGCATTCTTAGGAAGCCATGCCACGCAACATTTTGCTGTAAAACACTTGTTTGCAGAAATTAAAGATGTCAGCTGTGATGAGCAAGGTTTTATTACATACCTAATCGACTCAGAAGGTAACGCCTTAGAATTTGACTTTATTATTGATTGCTCCGGTTTTTCGGCTGCCTTTATTGGGCAAAAACTAGGGGTGGGCTTTGTTGATAAGTCAGATAGTTTATTAACTGATACTGCAATCACATTGCAAGTACCGACACAAAACGATGATGAAATACCGCCTTACACTATTGCTACGGCACACCAAGCTGGTTGGATCTGGGATATTGCGCTCACAGAGCGAAGAGGAGTGGGGTTTGTTTATTCATCTAAGCATATGAGCGATGAGCAAGCACACGCTAAATTGCATCATTATTTAGGTAATAAATTTGAGCACTTAACGCCAAGAAAGATCCCGATGAAAGTAGGGCATCGAGAAAAAATGTGGCACAAAAACTGTGTCGCTATAGGGTTGTCACAAGGGTTTGTTGAGCCACTTGAAGCAACTGCCATCTTAATTGCAGACTTTTCTGCGGGGTTATTAGCAAAGCGTTTTCCGCGTACCCGAGATGACATTAACTTAGTTGCTGGTGATTACAATCAGCAGGTGAATTATGTATGGCAACAAACGTTTGATTTTATAAAAATGCATTACTGTATTTCGGATAGAACTGATTCAGCCTTTTGGCGTGATAACAAAAAAGCCGACCAGTTATCAGAAAAACTAAAAAATAACCTAGCACGCTGGCAGCGCTTTACACCAGTACGCGAAGACTTTGCCAGTAAGTTCGATTTATTCGACTTAGAAAACTACTTATATGTATTGTTTGGTATGCATTATGTACCTGCCAAACAGCAATATAAGCAGAGCGACAATCAACAAGTTGCTAAATTTAAACAGCAGCGCGTCAAGCAGTTATTAAATGAGCTACCTAAGCACAGAGAGCTGTTAAATAAAATAAAGAAATTTGGCTTACAGAAAAACTAACTTTATTAACTGAGCTGGCTAAAAAAGTATTAGCCAGCTTAGCTAATTCTAAAAAACGAAGAGATAGATAAACGGCTGTTGCTTAGATCATTGCTGTACTTTTTGTGATTAAAAAGAGCTGCGCTATGCAATAGGTTGCTCTTATAAATTACGAGCCTATTTACCTTCGCTTCAATATCCACCACTTTTTCAAAAAGCTCTGTTGTTTCATTTAAATAGCCTTGATGAGTTGCGCTGTGTTTTTCAGTATCAGCAACCATGTTATGCACGCTATTTTGGTTATCAGCTGTCACTTTAATAATATTCTCAGGCAGGTATTTGTATATACCTGTGCCGCCCCAGTCTTTGGGAGACAAATAATGCACTGCTGCAAATGTTTTATCATCCGTTGAATCAATATGTGGCATACGCTGCAAGGTATTTAATTTATCCGCATTTTGAGTAACTAATGAAAGCTTACAGCGGTGAAGATATAAATTATTTTCACCGCTTGTAATGATCCCTTGCTCTAAAAGCTCGTTAAGTAGCCGCTCAAAAGCTCGATAATAAGGCGCAGGCATTTCATCTCGTTTGCCTGGGTAGAGTGTGCCATCGCTGCCAAAAGGCTGGAAATAGGCCGTATCTGTGGCAAATTGATAAATAGGCTCAAGGCTGTGTAAAAAGTCATCAATAATAATGACGGCCTCATTAATTTCAGCAATGAAAACGCTGCTTACTTTATAGTCTTTATTTAATTGATAGCTTTCCATTGTTTGCCCCCGTCTCCCTATAATTGTTGAATATACTAACAAAAATAGTGGCTTATGCGTGATAATATTTACTTGCTTATAGCTTGTTTTTTCATCATTTGGGGTTGATTGGTAATGTAGGTAAATTTGTTAATTTATAATGTACAAACTGCCACAAAATTTTCACTTCCTTTTTGTTGCCAAAACCTATAGGCTTTGGGCACTAACAGCAAAAACATATTATAAAATTAATGGAGCAGTATCATGGCGGAGCAACAAGTACAGCCTTTACATAACGAAAAACATGCCAACACTAAAATTCAAAATGGCATCAACATTGAGTTCATGAAAACTCAGCACTTAGTACCTGTGGTTGCACACGAATTTGCACGCATCGCAAATGAATTCCCAATGGCATTTGTTAAAAACAACGAATCAGGTCAATTCCAAGCAGTTGCTTTATTTGGTCTAGAGCCAGGCGAGAACCTTTTCATTCAAGACGACAAATGGACAGCTGCATTTGCACCTATGTCTATGACTCGTTACCCACTTGGTCTTGTTAAGCACCCAGAAGCTGACCAATTTGGTATCGTAATCGACGAAGCAAGCCCACTTGTAAGCGAAGAAACAGGTAATGCACTTTTCGAAAACGGTGAAGAAACTGAGTACCTTAAGCGTCGTAAAGAAGCACTTGTTTCTTTCATCGAGTTCTCTCAGGTAACTGAAGCATTCACTAAGTACCTTGCAGACAAAGAACTACTAGTAGCACAAACGCTAACGGTAGAAATCAAAGGTGAGAAAAAAGACATCAACGGTATCTACCTTGTTGATGAGAAAAAACTTAACTCACTAAGCGATGAAGAGTTCTTAGACCTTCGTAAGCGTGGCTACTTAGCACCTATCTACTCTTTCTTAACGTCTACTCACCAAGTAGCACGTTTAGCGCGTTTAAAAGCAGCTCAAGATTAATTTTAAGCTGCTGAAAAAAAGCGCCGTTAGGCGCTTTTTTTGTTTCTTTCGTCGGTTAAAGCTTGAAAACCGGCGCCGAATTATTCACATTGGGCTTACAAACTAAAATAAATATAAGTGCCCCTATGTTAAAAACATTACTCACCTCTGCCATTGCGTTTAGCGCATTATCATTTAGTACTTTAAGCCACAGTAGTGATCAACCTTTTGCTATCGCCATTCATGGTGGTGCAGGAACGATTGAAAAGAGCCGCTTCACGCCAGAGCAAGAAAAAGCCTATCGTGCAAAACTAAAAGAAGCTGTTGAAACAGGCTATGCGGTGCTCGAAAAGGGCGGCGAGAGCCTAGATGCCATCACTGCGGCAATTAATGTGATGGAGAACTCGCCGTATTTCAACGCTGGTCGCGGTGCTGTATATACTTATGACGGTGCACATGAACTTGATGCATCGATTATGGATGGTCGCACACGCCAAGCAGGTGCTGTTGCAGGGGTTAAACATATTGAAAACCCAATTAACCTAGCGCGCTTAGTGATGGAAAAATCAGTGCATGTTATGCTCAGCGGTCAAGGTGCTGAAGAGTTTGCAAAAACTCAAGGTATGCCGCTGGTTGAAAACAACCTATTTGATACTGAGCACCGTTATAAAGCCTTATTAAAAGCAAAAGAAAAGCTCGATAAACAAAAAGTAACTAGCAAAGACTACCAAGCTGCACACAAAGCCCTGCCTGTTAATTACAAAATGGGTACTGTCGGTGCAGTTGCACTTGATAAAAACGGTAATATCGCCGCAGGTACCTCTACAGGTGGCATGACAGCAAAACGTTTTGGCCGTGTGGGCGATTCACCAGTGATTGGTGCGGGGACCTTTGCTGAAAACGAATCATGTGCAGTATCTGCGACAGGCCATGGCGAGTACTTTATTCGTTACAATGTGGCAGCTGATATTTGTGCTCGCGTAAAATACCAAGGTAAAACCATTGTGGAAGCGGGGAACGAAGTGATCCACGATGTATTAATGCCTATAGGTGGCACAGGCGGTGTGATCATTATTGATGCTAAAGGTAACATCAGCTTGCCGTTTAACACCGCTGGTATGTACCGTGCGAGTAAATCAAATACATCACCAACGTATGTGGGTATTTTTAAAGACGAGTAATTACCTGTAACGAATCTTCAGACAATAAAAAACCGAGTTCACAACTCGGTTTTTTATTGTCACCAAAGTTATTGGCGATTAATTTTTACCTTGAAGGGTGTTTCATCTTGATTCGTTGAGCGATAAGGGTTGATATCTAAACCACCACGGCGTGTATAACGGGCATACACTTCTAACTCTTCGAGGTTTAACTGCTGCATTAAATCGCAGTAAATACGCTCTACACATTGCTCATGAAATTCGTTGTGAGTTCGAAATGAAATTAAATATTTTAATAAGGCTTCATGGCAAATCGCTTGGCCTTTATAACGAATAATCACACTCGCCCAATCAGGCTGTGAGGTGATCAAACAGTTCGATTTTAGTAAGTGACTGTGTAGGGTTTCTGAGACAATCTCATCACCATTATGGCGAAGTGAGCTTGCATCAATATCATAGCTGGTGATTTCGATATCCAGATCATCAATACATTCGCCCGGTAACGCTGAAAATGGCAAACAATTGAAATCATCTGCTTGGTATAAAGTAACGACCACCGGTGCATTAACTGCATCTGACAAGTCTTTGCTAAGCGCTTGATGTACGCCATCTAGCGTCTCAAAACGTGTTTGATTAAAGCTATTTAGGTACAGTTTGAATGACTTAGACTCAATGATATGGCTGCTCTGACAAGGAAATACAAACGTTGCCACAGCGACCATTGGCTTACCCTTGCTATTTAGCCACGATAATTCATAGCCAGTCCAAATATCTTGGCCTTTAAACGGTAAGCTATCTTCGCTAACACCTAATGCATCACGGTTTAATTTACGGGCAATAGGAAACAGTAAACTTGGTGTGTAGGTATCTACATACTCTGTGCTTTTACCAAGAACACTGTTTTTCAGTTCGGGTGAGTTGCTGTAATCTGTCATCTTTACACTTTTGTAGTTACAATGGCGGCATTATACCTAAAGCCAATGAGTTTCGCAGTATGTCTGTTTCTACAAAACTAGATAAGTTACATCAAGCATTTAGTGAAAAATGCCTAGAACGCACAGGAAAGCTTCCTGTTATTGAACATGATACAGCATGGCCAAGTCCATGTGAGCAGGGCGAAGTCGATGAGCAGGGGCTTATTCAGTGGTGTGCAGTTCCACAACAACCTGCTGGCAGTTTAGAAGACTTAGCCAAGGCGCTAGAGCTATCGTTTCCTGAAGATTTAAGCCCATTGTTTGGTCATGTCTATGCAGGTAATTTGTTATTGAGTATTGATGATCATCACATTGAACTGCTACAAGCATGGAATGAAGATGATTTTAGTCGCTTACAGCAAAATATTACCGGTCACGTGTTAATGAAGCGCAAGCTAAAGCAGCCAGAAACCGTATTTATTGGTCTTACAGAGCAAGATGATCTGCTGATCACTGTATTAGTAGAAAGCGGTGAGGTTTGCTTAGAGTATGTGGGTAAAAAACCACATCATGTGCTAGCGAATAGCATAAGTGAGTTTTTAGACAAAGTAACGGTATAAACTTAAAAAGTAAAAAGGGGCGGTTGCCCCTTTCGTGTATTTGGTTATTACCTTTATTAGGTTATTGCCTTTTTTAATTTATTGAAAATCCCACGAGATATTCGAAACAATGCCACAGGGCTCGCAACGAAAATCAAATAAGCCAAACCATGGCTCTGGTAATTTCCACTCGCCATCGCAGCTTGGGCAGCGACGTTTAAGTTCTGACTCTTTATCAACGCCGCCTACACGGTATAAATAGTAATAAACCGGCTTCTTGGTTAGAAAACTAATGCGTTTAGTGATATCACGACCACGGCGGTATAAGTCACTCTTGATGCTCGTTAGCTCTTCAAGCGCAGGAAATTCACAACGGGTTGCACCATTGATCTGAATTTGATCGCACGCTTGCCAGTCTTCTTGCCATTTAATGAGTGTTTTGTAATCGCCATTGGCAATTGCTGGAATGCGAAATAACGGCACAGGCAAAAAGTCATCACCACAATAAAGCGGGCTACAGGTGTGCACATACGTGGTATACAAAATATAGCACGACGGATCATGACACATGTCTGCGCCATTTGAGTGAATGTCTTGGCCGACCACTTTAACTTTTGGTGCCAGTAAGCCTGCAGTGTTTAATTGCTCAATGCTATGTTTTACAAACGGGCTATGGTTGAGCGGATGCATCGCATCTTCGGTAGGGCACATTACGCGAGTAATGAAAAATCCATCTTTTAAAACTGTTGGAAATTCATCACCAATAATTTGGCCGTTAAAACGAAGCGCATTCACTAGGCGGTTTATCGCCTGCTCAGCAAGCTCTAGGGTAGTATCTTGGTAGCAATCAAAAGTCAGATCGACAACAAACATTATTTTTTCTCAAGCAGTGCTAATAACCTATCTAATTTAGCTTCAATACGATCCAATTGACTTTCTTTTGGTGTACTCAGTTGTTCATTTGACGGGTTATTGATGAAATTATTAATTGAATCCGGATTGTTTTTATATTGGCTAACCGCTGCGATGATCACAGGCATCGGCATTGGTTGGGCTAGCTTACTTTTAGTTAAGGCAACTGTCGGGGTTTTACCTTCATCAAGAAGGGTTTTAATTGCATCAAATACAACGGCATTCATTTTTGTATAAACTCTTTTATAAAGACTAAAAAGCACCGCAGTATATGGGCTGCAGTGCGCGCGTATGGTAGCAATAATAGATGTGGAGTGAAATTACTTTCCTAATTAACGAGCTAAAAGAATGTTATTTAAGCTCGTAAATTAGGTCGCAGGCGTTACTGGCGTAACCTTGCGTCTAATTCATCAATCACCTCGCTCCAAGCACCATCTTCTGCAAGTGATTCTGCTAAAAAGTGTTGCTGAGCTTCATCCCAAAAAGGCGCTTCCTGCAATAGGGTTGTATCAGACAGTTGATGGGATGCTATAAAAGCATCTATTTCACTTTCTTTGCTCGGTAAACCAAGTTGTGCAAATAGGGTTGAAATATCATGTTTTGTCGTATCCATAGTTCTGCTCCTTGTGTATGGCGATAATTATTACTGCTTGAACTTAATGATGATGAACCGCAGTTTAACTTACGCTGAATTTGTCTTTAATCGCTGTTGGGTATATACCTTATAGTCTAGTACGAAAATAATAAAACAAATAAAAGGATGAGTATTTTGACAGTTGCTGAACCCGAAACCTTAAGTGTGCAATACCTTAGTGCTGAAGATATTAGCACTGCCGCAAGCCTTATTTATCAAGCCTATCATGATGATCCCGTTCTTCAGAATGTATTAGGTTTTCAACAAGATAACCCAAGTAAATATGAAACTAAATTACGTGCTTTAGTACGTGAAGAGCTAGCAAGTTTCTGGCAAGAAAAGCAGCCTCTAATAGGTCTTTACTCACAAAGTAGATTAAAAGCCATTGCCTGTGTATTTGATTCGGCAAGTGAACTGCAAGCTGAACGATACTGGCATTGGCGCTTAAAACTGATGCTTAGTGCGGGTTACTTGCAAACCAATCAGCTTATAGAAAAAGAGCGCACTATTCGTGAAGCGCTCTCGAGTAAAGGCCATTATCTGTTTTTAGCCTTTATAGCCGTTGACCCACATTTTCAGGGGCAAGGTTTAGGCAGATATCTGCTACGAGGGCTTGATGATTTAGTTGAGTCAAGCAATCGAGCAAGTGGTTTAGCCGTATTTGTTACTCGCTCTGAACAGCGCGAATTCTTTAGCTCTGAAGGGTTTGAAGTGTTCAAAGCATTAAGCTTTAACCAAGTTGAAGGTGACTTGATGTTCAAAGCAGCAAATTGACAAAAGGACGTTTTGGAAATAGCAATGTGAGATAAATCTCACATTGCTGTGCGTTTTATCAGTTTAATGCCTTTAAATTTGTACCCATAATTGCTTATTGTAATGATTTTAAAGGATTTATTGTTTTTGTCATTTTTGTGACTTAGAAAAAATTACTTTTTATGCCTACCAAGATATCCGCATTTCTCTAAACTTAATCATGTCAAGAAGACGCAGGTTCAATGATTGAACTGATGCCAAGGATTAGGATTATGGCAACAAAGCAAGATGCTTAGCAGGAAGCAAAGGGACAAGAGCTAGGGAAGCAAGGAAGAACGAGGACGCTGCCAGGATGCAGTACAATCGCGGAGCGATTGAAAAGGACTGACCAAAGGATGATTTTAGCAGGAAGCTAAAGGAGCGTTTGGAAAACGAAGTGGATAGCCATTGACGGCAAGAGGACGGCACTAGGATGTGTTAAATGTTACATGAAGTAGCATGGTGGGTGTATCGGATGTATACCCGTTCAGGGGAAAGATAAAAAGGCAGCTTCGGCATAAGTAAGGATACTTAATCATGGAAGTAGCAAGATTGGGGCGTGGCTATTAGCTACGCCTTAGTTCTTTCTGGAGGTTGCACTTCTCAAACAGGCAATTATTTTGTAAAACTCGCAACTCGCAACTCGCAACTCGCAACTCGCAACTCGCAACTCGCAACTTAAATCTTGTGCGGCGGTATTACTACGCTTTTAAGTAGTTCGTTTTCCATGATCAAAACGCCTTGATACACGTTTTGCCCATCACTTGAAAACTCAAAAATAAATTCGCTTTTTATACCAGGTTTGCCGCTTTTTAAAATGCCAAGTCGGCGCTTATTGCAAGCAACACTCATCAATTGCACATTTAACTGCTCAATTTGTCTTTGTGCATGAAGGTTAGCTGCTTCGGCCACTTTTCTGTTTAACCAAAAAAAGTAGATGATGCTGCCAATGATGATGAGTGTCCACAAGCCTGCCATTTACGAAAATAACCTTCCAATTGCTCGAGCGAGTGTTTCGCTACGATTTTCTTTTCTTAATAAACCTAGTAGGTGAGGGCGAATACTAGGAATTGCAACTAAATCGGTGAAAATACTCACAAACAGTTGTTCAATTTCAGTGTGGTGTGCACAGCAATCCATAAACACGTGTAAGCGTTCTGGGTCTTCTAGTGTGCTAAAACAGCGCCCCGCAATCGTTAATAGTACATCTGACTGGGTGTTCATATCAGAGCGTAATACAGCATCAACAAGTTGCGCAGTTAAACCTTGCGCTGGTGTTTTTGATAGGCTTCTAAGAGCTGCAACAAGGGCGATGTCGTCTTTATGCTCTATGGCGTTTAAACCATAGGCTAACAATTGCTCTGCAAACACGGGTTCGATTGCAACATGTTCAAGCATTGCACTTAGCGGCTGTAATACTTCGACTGGTAATTGCCCCCAAGCGGCTTGTAGATTTGCTAAATTGTTGTCGTTATCTAAACGCATCGCAAAATCAGCAATACCTTGTATTGCAACACTTTGCCAATTATCAAAACCGAGTTTGCCTGAAAAATACAGCTGGGCATATTCGTAATACTGTGAAGCACTTTGTTTAAGCAAACATTTAACCTGTGCATTAAATGCCGCTAGCTTGTTGGCGTTTGGCGTAAATACATACGGGTTGTTGTCTAATTTGCCTTCGGCATTTTCACCGGTAATTTCTGTACCAAGCGCTTCAATTACCATATTTGCGAAGTGATCGCGGCTTGCGCTTACAAGACGGCTTTGCTCATCTAGTGGGAATTTTAAAAACCATACATAAGGTTCTTTAGACGCTTTTACATCCCAAAATTGAATAGCAAGCCAAGCATGACCTGCAAGCGGGTATGGGTAAGGGATTTTTGTTTCTTCAATGGCAAGAAATTGTTTTTTGTCTAATTTAGTGATGTGTCTGCCAATATCGAAGGCACGCCAAGTGGTGCCTGCTGCATCCAGAAGTTGCCCTAATGTGGCGATCTGCTCAGTCATAAAATCTCAATTACCGTTTTTAATCTATATCAGCCGCGAATTATACGCCATACCATGGCGCCTTGGAACAGGGTATACTAAGCACAAAGGTATTAAGAGTTTTACAATGCATCAACAGACTTTGGCGCTGCTGCGCGAATTAGAATCCACATTACAACGCCATTCACTTTGGCAAACAACACCGATTGACCCAAGTGCACTCAATTCTAGTGTACCGTTTTGTCATGACACCATGGCTTTTGAGCAATGGCTGCAATTTGTTTTTCTTGAAAAAATGCATACCCTGATTGCACATGCCCAGCCTTTACCCCGTAACTTTGCAATTGCGCCTATGGCTGAAATGATGCTGGCACAACACAGCGGCGGTAATGATGTGATTAACGTTTTACAAAAACTCGATCAATTTTTGAGTGATGACTAAGATGCAAGAGAGTGTTAAGCCACAATTTGATGAGTTAACGATTCTGTACCGCGATGAAAATTATATTGCGATTGATAAACCATCCGGTTTATTGGTTCACCGTTCGTTTTTAGACAAACACGAAACCCAATTTGCGATGCAAATGCTGCGTGACCAAATTGGTCAACACGTGTTTCCTGTTCACCGTTTAGATAGACCAACCTCAGGCGTATTACTGTTTGCGTTAAGTTCAGAAGCAGCCCGTGATATGAATCAGTTATTTATTAATGGGCAAATTGAAAAGCGTTATTTAGCATTAGTTAGAGGCTTTTTAAACGAATCAATCTTCTTAGATAAACCTTTAAAAGAAGAGCTTGATAAAATCGCTGACAAGTTTGCTGATCAAAATAAAGCACCGCAAGAAGCACAAACGCAATTTCATTGCTTGCACCAAGCAACCTTGCCTATTCCAATTGGTAAATACCCAACAGTTCGTTACTCGCTGGTGGAGTGTTTTCCAAAAACTGGCCGCAAACATCAAATACGCCGTCATTTAAAACATTTATCATTGCCAATTATTGGTGATGTAAATCATGGTGATAATCAGCATAATCAATTTTTTAGAGAACATTTTAAACTTCGTCGGTTAATGTTATTTGCCTCTGAATTAAAGTTTGTGCACCCTTATAGCAAGCAACCAATAACAATTAGAGCGCCTTTAGGCGATGCAATGTTAACGATTTGCCAGCAACTTGGCTGGCCAACAGAAGAAAAGGATTATTATGGCAACCATTAGTATTTTTGTCGGCAGTGTTTACGGCGGTGCTGAGCGTTTAAGCGAACAAGTTATTGAAGTCATTGAAAAGTCTGAGCATCAAGCGCAATTAGTTGAAAATGGCACGGTTGATGACATGCTGGCTGCGTCACATATTTTAGTGATCACTTCAACGACGGGTCAGGGCGATATTCCTGACAATTTAATCGCTTTATATAGCCAATTAAATGATCAATTCCCACTGTTAACAGGTAAGCAATACGGCATTATTGCTATGGGCGACCGCAGCTATGGCGATACGTTTTGTGGTGCAGGTCGCAGTTTTGATGAGCTGTTTCGCGATTTACAGGCAAAACCTGTTGGTCATCGTTTAGAAATTGATGCCTGTGAAGATTTTGAACCTTGGCCTGTAACTGAGCCATGGTTAAATGAGTGGCTGACGAAAATTAGTTAATGCCTCTTATCAGCTAGTGTCTCTTAAAAGTGCTGATTGAATAAGCAATTGGCACTTTCCCCTTGGTTTTTCGAGTACAGAATCTGTGACCTTGGTGATATACTAAAACATCATTTAATGAGGCTGTTATGATTTCAAAAAACCAACTGAAACTAATTCGTGCATTAGGTCAAAAGAAATACCGTAAGCAATATAACCAGTACCTTGTTCAAGGCGAAAAAAATGTACTTGAATTACTAAACAGTGGTTTAAGTATTGCTCATATATTTGCGACTCCTGCATTTATTGCTGCGCACCAATCAGCACTTGCAGCCCATCAAGTCATTGAAGCAGATGAAGACAGCCTTACCAAAGCTAGTACGCTTGTTAGTAACAACGCCGCAATTGCTGTTGTTGATATGCCAAGTGAGCAAGCATTACCAACATCGGGACTCATTTTAGCCCTTGATGGCGTGTCGGATCCGGGGAATTTAGGAACGATTATTCGTGTTGCTGATTGGTATGGTATTAAGCATATTGTTACCAGCAAAGACAGTGCGGATGCTTATAACCCGAAAACTATTAGCGCCACAATGGGTTCATTTGCTCGCGTGTGTGTCTCACAAACTGATTTAACCAGTTACTTACCAAGCCTAAACCTCCCAGTGTATGGTGCATTTTTAGAAGGTGAGAACATCCACAAAACTGCTCTTAAACAAGATGCCGTATTACTAATGGGCAGTGAATCTCATGGTATACGTACTGATTGCGAAAGCTTAGTTACTGATAAAATCACTATTCCGGCTTATGGCCAAGCAGAATCGCTCAATGTAGCGATGGCAACGGGTATTATTTTAGATAATTTTAAGCGCCACGCTTAACCTTTTACCCTAAAATGGGTTAAATTGAAGAATAACAATAAAAATCGGTAAAACAATTAGATGCGCTTAAGCACCATAAAATTAGCGGGTTTCAAATCGTTTGTTGAACCCACTAAGATCCCATTTCCTGATCAGATGACGTGTGTTGTCGGCCCAAACGGCTGTGGCAAATCAAATGTCATCGATGCAGTGCGTTGGGTGCTAGGTGAAAGCTCAGCTAAAAACTTACGTGGCGATGCCATGACCGATGTTATTTTTAACGGCTCAACTAATCGAAAACCTATTTCACAAGCCTCTGTTGAGTTGGTGTTTGATAACACCAGTGGCCATTTACCGAATACCTTTGCTGATCGAAACCAAGTGGCGATCAAACGCTTAGTGACTCGAGATGGCCAGTCAATTTATTTTCTAAATGGCAGCAAGTGCCGTAAGCGTGATATTACCGACATCTTTTTAGGCACAGGTCTTGGCCCGCGCAGCTATGCGATAATTGAGCAGGGCATGATCTCGCGTTTAATTGAGAGCAAACCGGCTGATTTACGTGTTTTTTTAGAAGAAGCAGCGGGGGTTTCAAAATACAAAGAGCGTCGTCGTGAAACCCAAACCCGCATTAAAAGCACCCGCGAAAACCTTGAGCGACTGCTTGATGTAAGGCAGGAGTTGCAAACACAGCTCGATAAACTTGCAGTGCAATCAGTCGATGCAAAAAAATACCGAGAGCTAAAAGCCACTGAGCGCACCTTAAAAGGGCAAATTGCGGTTTTGAAGTGGCAGAAGTTACACCAACAACAAATTGATAAAGCTGAGCAAATTAATAAACTTAAAGAGCAAATCCAGTTCTTTAAAGAAGCGCATTCTGGCCACGATGATGTTTTAGCAAGCCTTGAAAATCAGGTGCAGCTTGAGCAGCAAAAACTGCAAGACGCACAGCAGGCTCAGCATCAAACACACACTGATTTGACGCGTAAAGAGCAGCAACAGATCAGCTTAAAGCAGCAACAGCAAACACTTACCCAAAACCTTATTAAACAGCAACAACTGCAGTTACAAAACAATGAGCTGCAAGAAGAGCAACACGCCTCAGCCGCCATTTTACAAGAGCAGCTACAAGACGCGATTGAGCAAAGTTTACTGTGCGCCGAACAAGTTGCAGAGGTTGAAGAACAAGTCGCTCAGCAACAGCAACAAACGCAAAGTGCCAATGAGCAATATCAAAGCACCTTACAGAAAAGCCAAGCTCATAGCAGTGATATTAATGTTGCAAAGAGTCAACAGGCTAACTTTGCCCAGACTGTTGCGCAACTTGAGTCTCAGCAGGCACAACTTGCCGCTGAAATTAGTGAACTTGAAGCGACTCCAGTTGCAGCGCAAATTGCTGAGCAACAACAGCAAATTCAATCACTGACGAAAGAGCTTGCACAGCAACAAAGTGCGCTGAATAAGCTCACTCAAAATCTAGAACAAGCGGATAAAGAGCAACAGCACTTAGAGCAGGACTTAAAGCGGGTTCAGCAGCACAGCAATGAAAATAGAGCCAGCATAGCGGCGCTTAACTCTTTGTTATCAGAACAAACCGGCAACGAAAGTGTCTCTTTATTAGCGCAGTTAAAGGTGGCTTCTGGCTTTGAACCGCTAATTGAACAAGCCCTACTTGGCCTTGAGCATTTAAAGGTCAGTCAACATAAAGAGCCTAACAGTGTTTGGCCTGCATCTGATGATGAGTTACCAAAAGAGTCATTAGCTAATTATATCGAATCAGGTGCTTACCCTGACTTATTAGCACGGTTTGCATTTCAACCTTGTTTTGATGACGCTATTTTGGCGGATCAATATTGGCTGGCAGTGATTGATGAAGAGGGCTGTATGCATGGTCGTAACTTTCATACCGATGCTAATAAAGACGCCGACAATTCTTTGCTTTTAAAGCATGCTCAGCTAAGTGATGCCCAGCAGTTAGCTGAAGAACTCAACGAGCAATTAGAAACTAAGCAGCAATTGCTAAATGAGCATCTAGCTCACAAGAAAACGCTCATCGCCGATAAAGAGCAATACAGAGAGCGAATTCACCAAGCAGCTCAGCAGATTGCATCGGCCAGCACTCGACGCGATATGCTATTAGAGCAGCAAACCCAGTGGCAAAACCAGCTTATTAAGTTGCAACAGCGTCAAACCTTACTGGCTGAGCAAAAGCAAAATGCTGATGAACAGCAACAAACTCAGCAGTGTTTACTAGAACAACTGTTAGAGCAGCAATTAGAACTTGAAACTGAGTTAGAGCAAGCAAAACACCTACAAGCTGAGGCAAATAACCGCTACCGCCAAGTGGCTTCTATGCTTGAGCAATATAAAACGCAAGCACATCAAGCAAATTTGGCCGAACAAAAAGCACGCAGTGAATGTCAACTTAGCGAAACCAAACTACAGCATGCTAATGCCGCCCAAAGTGCTGCCAGTGAAGCTGTATTAGAGCTCAACGAGCAACTAGAAGAATTAGTGATCCCGCTTGAAGAAGTAGCAGAGCAAATTATGCTATTGCTTGAAAAGCATCAACAAAGTGACGTTGAGCTGAAAAACTTGCAAGCGGCCTTGAGTCAAGCTAAAAAGGAGCTTGCTGATAAGCAAACAGCGTTGAAATCATCGCAATCTGAGTTGGTGACGTTACAAGAGCAGTTGCAAGCATTAGCGCTGGATGAGCAAAGTTTAATCGTTAAGGCGCAAGCTGCGTTAGAGCCACTTGAAGAATTGGAACAAAATTTAAAAACAGTACTTGAAGAACTGCCTGAAAATGCCAATTTAAATAGCTTGCAAACGAGGCTTGCAAGAACAACGCAAGCTTTAAATGAACTTGGCGCGGTGAACTTAGCGGCAATAGATGAGTTTGAGCAGGCTAAACAGCGCAGCGATTATTTAAATCAGCAGCTTGATGACTTAACACAAGCATTAAATACCCTTGAAGGGGCGATTCAAAAAATCGACCGAGAAACAAAAAATCGTTTCAAGGCAACCTTTGAACAAGTAAACACAGACTTTGGGGAGTTATTCCCAAAAGTGTTTGGTGGCGGTAGTGCTTACCTTGAATTGACCAGTGATGATCTACTTGAAAGTGGGGTGAGCATCATGGCAAGGCCACCAGGCAAGAAAAATTCGACAATTCACCTGCTTAGTGGTGGAGAAAAAGCGCTGACCGCATTATCATTGGTGTTTTCAATATTCAGGCTCAATCCAGCTCCATTCTGTATGCTAGATGAAGTGGATGCGCCATTGGATGATGCGAACGTGGGTCGTTTTTGCCGTTTGGTAGAAGAGATGTCACAATCAGTACAATTTATTTATATCAGTCATAACAAGATTGCTATGGAAATGGCAGGCAGATTGACCGGTGTAACTATGGCGGAACCAGGTGTATCACGTATGGTCGCTGTAGATATAGAACAAGCTGTGCAAATGGCACATGCATAAAATTTAGGCATATCAAATAATAAAGGTGAGGGGATGGCCGAAGAATTAAGATGGGCTTTAATCGTAATCAGTGTATTTGTCATTGGTGGTTTATTAATTCACGGCTTATGGTCGGTGCGTAAAAAGGACAGCCCAGATACGCCTTCAGTAGAGCGGGTTGAACCGAACGAAACAACCAATGAGGTTCAAGAGCCTGCAACTGCAAAACCGCAAGAGCGTGATGAGCCAGAGTTTGGTGATTTAAGCTTTTCAGCAGAAAGTCACGACGAGCCGGCTGTTTCAGAACAGGTTGTTGAAGAGCCAGAAGCAGAAACTCAGCAACAAGAAGTTGAAGAAGAGCCAGCAGATGCACAAGTTCCTACCGATTTCATTATTGTGCATTTACAAATGCCAGAGGGTTTAACAATGGATGGCAGTCAATTATTGCCAGCCGTTAATATGTTAGGCTTTAAGTACTCTGAAGAAGGTTTCTTTAACCGTCACTTAGACCCAGCAGGCACAGGCCCGGTGTTATTCCGCTTAGTGAATATGTACAACCCAGGTACGTTCGATATTGATAATATGGAACAGTTTAGCACGGCAGGTGTTAGCTTATTTATGACCTTACCATGTGATGGCGATGGTCTAAGTGCATTCAATATGTTGCACAGTGCAGCTAAAAAGCTAGCCGATGAATTTGGTGCAACGATTTTAGATAGCAACCGTGAAGAAATGACGGTTGAAAGCGTTCGTGAGTATGTTGAGAAAGTTCGAAGCTTTTCAGCTTAAACGTTCGTATAAATGATAAGTGTTAGGCCACTTGGCGTTAAGTCGTCTAAGTGGCTTTTTTATGTAGATTTTTGAGGTTTTCATGTCCAGCCCTATCTTTGAGCAAATTAGCCAACTTCGTGCCCAGTTAGAAGAGCATAACCATAATTACTATGTGCTGGATGCACCAAGCATTCCTGATGCTGAATATGACCGTTTAATGCGCGAATTAAGCGCCCTTGAGCAAGCTAACCCTGAGTTTCAGAGCCCTGACTCACCAAGTCAAAAAGTTGGTGGCGCTGCACTTGATAAGTTTGAGCAAGTTACTCACCAAGTGCCGATGCTGTCACTTGATAATGCCTTTTCAGAAGAGGAGTTTGCCGCCTTTAACCGCCGTATCAAAGAACGAGTAATGGATAACAAGGAGCTGACTTTTTGTTGTGAACCAAAGCTTGATGGTTTAGCGGTATCGATTATTTATCGTGATGGTGTTTTAGTTCAAGCAGCCACCCGTGGCGATGGTATGGTAGGTGAAAACATCACCCAAAACGTGAAAACAATTCGTAATGTGCCGCTTAAGTTACGTGGCGATGACTTCCCGGCAGAGCTTGAAGTGCGCGGTGAAGTATTTATGGATAGTGCCGGTTTTGCCAAACTAAACAGTGAAGCCGAAAAGCGTGGCGACAAAGTTTTCGTTAACCCGCGTAATGCCGCTGCCGGTAGCTTACGTCAGCTTGACTCTAAAGTAACAGCAAAACGTCCACTGATGTTTTATGCCTACAGCACTGGACTTGTTGCCGATGGACAGTTACCAGAAGACCATTACCAACAGCTTGCTAAACTTACCGATTGGGGTTTACCACTTTGCCCAGAAACAAAGCTCGTTGAAGGTCAGCAAGCTGCACTTGATTATTATCAAGATATCTTGACGCGTCGAAGTAGCCTTGCCTACGAAATTGACGGTGTGGTTATTAAAGTAAACGACAAAAAACTACAAGAGCGTTTAGGCTTTGTGGCACGTGCACCGCGCTGGGCAATTGCTTTTAAATTCCCAGCACAAGAAGAAATCACCCAATTACTTGATGTTGAATTCCAGGTAGGGCGCACAGGTGCAATAACCCCTGTAGCACGATTAGAGCCGGTATTTGTAGGTGGCGTAACGGTATCTAACGCAACGCTTCATAATGGCGATGAAATTGCCCGTTTAGGCGTTAAAATTGGCGATACCGTGATTATTCGCCGTGCAGGTGATGTTATTCCGCAAATTACCCAAGTTGTCCTTGAACGTCGTCCAGATGATGCTAAAGACATTGAATTTCCTGCGACTTGCCCAATTTGTGACTCACATGTGGAGCGCATTGAAGGTGAAGCGGTTGCCCGTTGTACTGGTGGTTTAGTGTGCCAAGCGCAGCGTAAGCAAGCAATTAAACATTTTGCGTCACGTAAAGCCCTTGATGTAGATGGCTTGGGTGACAAAATTGTTGATCAACTTGTTGATCGTGAGCTTATCAAAACGCCTGCTGATTTATTTATCCTTAAACAAGGGCATTTTGAATCCTTAGAGCGAATGGGCCCTAAATCTGCTAAGAACTTAGTTAATGCACTACAAGATGCTAAACAAACAACCTTAGCTAAATTCCTATATTCGTTAGGTATTCGTGAAGTGGGTGAAGCAACCGCGCAAAACTTAGCAAACCATTTTTTAACCCTTGAAAAAATCACTCAAGCAAGCGTTGATGCGTTAACTGAAGTAAGTGACGTAGGTGAGATCGTTGCCAAGCATGTACGTGGCTTCTTTAGCGAAGAGCACAATATGGCAGTTGTAAATGCGTTAGTTGAGCAAGGTATCCACTGGCCAGAATTAACAGCGCCGAGCGCCGATGCGCAGCCATTAGCGGGCTTAACTTACGTGCTGACCGGCACATTGAGTGAGCTTAATCGTAATGATGCAAAAGCACGTTTACAAGCGTTAGGTGCAAAAGTGTCGGGTAGTGTATCGGCGAAAACAGATGCGCTGATTGCAGGTGAAAAAGCAGGCTCAAAATTAACCAAAGCACAAGACTTAGGCATTGATGTGTTAACTGAGGCTGACCTCATTGCACTTTTAAGTGAGCACAATGGATAGTCTATTGCAGGCATTGTCGTCAGTTGCTTTAACAATTGGCAGCTGGCTGCAACCACACCTTTACAATATTTCATTATTGCTGGTGGTGTGTTTTATATCCTTGTATGCAAACGATATTATTAAAGTGACCAAGCGCTTTGTCGTGCGTCGTCACTTTATTATTCGCGTGCTTTGCTTTGTGTTGGTCACAGGGTTTGGCATGGGCTTACTTGTGGTGTTTGTAACTCCATTTTTAAGTAAGTTGCTACTGCTACTCGGTGTTAAATGGCTGGCGCTTACACTTACAGCTGCGTTTTTTGTACTTGGCATCATTGCCGATAAGAAGAACCAAATATGAATCGCTACGGTCCAGAATACTGGGATAAACACGGCGCTTATCGAACCCCAGTAGCGTTTCATTTAACTTTGTTAGTGTTGTTACGCAGTTACTTTATATGGATTATGGCGGCGCTGAGTCGTCGCCCTGATTTAGATATCATGTCGCTGTTTTTTAAATCGAAAAGCGATTTCTTTACAGCCATTGCCATAGCTGCAATCGCCTTATTACCGGCGGTGATCTTTTGTTTACGCCGACCTCAAGAAAACGCTGAAAGTGCGAAACGTCTCGCGTCTATATGGCGTTTTATGCGCTGGCCATTAATTTTGTGTGCAATCACAGATTTAAGTTGGTTAATCTATCAGGCTGCGCACAGTCACTATCAGTTTTCGTTTTTCTTAGCCTGTCAAATGGTGCTAGTGTTATGGGTACTGTTATATTTATTAAAAAGCAGATATCTGTCGGTCTTTTTTAATGATTGGCCAGATCCAATCGAAAAGAAATAGGGCTGCAATATGTTGGCAATTAATAAGCTTTTAGCAAAAATTTCACTCACTATCGCGCTGGTATTAATTGCTTTGTGGGTATTTACGCCACTTTGGCACAGTGCTGCATTTTCGTTGTTTGTGATGTTATGGGGCTTTATTACTTTATCAAGCCTTTATCGGGTAACTCCGTTATTTGTAGCGCGTAATCCCATTACTGATTTACTAAAGCGTGATGTAAATCAGCTAGCGCTGATAAGTCTGGCTGGTTTATTCGATTTTAAACGCAAAGCTGAGTTTGTATTAATTGGCCAAATTAAGCAGATTGAAATCGGCGAAGGGGTAATCCATGTAACTGATGTCAATGACCAGCTGATAACAGCCGTATTAAGTGTTAACAGCAGCCAAATAAATAGTCATTTAGCACAGCTACTTTCTGAGCGTGAACGTGCACAAATAGATATCAGGTTACAAACACAGTAATTACTAGACGCACGTTGCTTGCCCTTCGTAGTGCTTGTGATGTACTGTGCAACTGTTGTATTCAACCCTGAGGGAGCATTATGTTAACTTGGCAAGATATTTTAGAGTTTGCCCATAACGGTAACCCAACACCTTCACGTCGAGTCGAAAAATCGCCATCTGAATGGCAAGCTGAGCTCGAACAAGATGCATTCTATGTAACCCGTTTAAAAGGCACCGAACGTCCGCACAGCTCTGATTCATGTACGATATTTGAACCAGGTCAATATGCGTGTGTATGTTGTGACAACTTACTTTTTGATGGCGATGAAAAGTTCGATAGTGGCACAGGCTGGCCGTCATTTACTCAGCCTAGCAGTGTTGAAAGCATTGCCTATATCGCGGACTCTAGCCATGGTATGCAGCGCATTGAAGCCGTATGTAATGTTTGCGATGCACATTTAGGACATGTATTTCCTGATGGTCCACCGCCAAGTGGCTTACGCTATTGCATGAATGCTATAGCGATGAAAAAACGCGACTAATGCGTGTCTAATCTCTACCTAATCTAAGTATTGAGCAATGATGAAAATAAGGTGCTCACGGTGAATTGGCTTACTGATTATGTAGTCTGTCAAAATACTGGATTGCGCCTTATCATCTTTTAATACCGATGCTGTAACCGCAATGATTGGAATATGCTTGAAGCGATCATCACTGCGAATTAACTGACTTGCTTCTAATCCGCCCATCACCGGCATTTTTAAATCCATAATAATTAAATCAGGCTGATGCTGCTCAATTTTTTTAAGGGCATCTTCACCATTGATAGCCGTGTCTACGGTAAAGCTCCAGCGCGATAAGAAGGACTCTAAATAGTCACGGTTGTAGGGAATATCATCAACAATCAAAATTCGAGCAGGATTAAAGTGGTAGCTCGAAATAGCGGGGTAGTTACGATGTTTCACTTCATTTTTAGATTCAGCTAATTCAACATTTGGTAAAGACACAATAAACTCACTGCCTTTATCTTTATCGCTGATCACCGATAACTCACCACCCATTAGCTTGATAAAACGCAGTGAAATCGCAAGACCTAATCCCGTTCCACCAAACTCCGAACTACGTTGGCCTTGTACTTGTTCAAAATCATTAAAAATAAGATCTTGTTGATCTTTAGGAATACCTTTACCTGTGTCTGTGACATGAATTTTGATATCAATATTGCTGTTGTCATCGTGGGCTTTAAAATCAAAATACACTTTAACGCTGCCTTGTGCAGTGAACTTAATGGCATTACTGATTAAGTTGGTTAGTACTTGGCGCACTTTATTGCTATCAAGTAACACTGGGGTTGTTAACTCAGGATGAGAGCTTATTTGTAAGTCGAGATCCTTTTGTGCACTGAGTTGTAAAAACATCATATTAAGCTCATGGCACATTTTAGGGATTTCTACACGCTCAATATCGAGTTGCATTTTACCAGCATCGATTTTTGATAAATCGAGAATGTCATTTAATACATTAAGCAGTGAATTACCAGAGATTGATATTGCTTCTAAGTAACGACGCTTATTTTTATCTGTTTCGCTATCTTGTAGTAATTGGCTAAAACCTAGCACTGCATTGAGCGGAGTTCTTAACTCATGCGACATATTAGCTAAAAAGCGACTTTTGGCCTGATTTGATTGCTCAGCTTGTTCTTTAGCATCAAGGTACTCTTGAGTGCGCTTTGCAACTGTGTCTTCAAGCAAACTATGTTGTTCATGCATGCTGTTGATCTGCTGTCTAACCGCAGCGCGCATCATTTTAAAGCCACTGGCGAGAGTACCTATTTCATCTTGGCTTTTTATATTTATAGGGCAGTTTAAATCACCTGTGGTCACAGCATGAGAAAACTCCACGAGCTGATCAATTGGCTGCAAAATAATTCTGCGAATAATGATATAGGCGATGATAAGTGCGGTTAACAGGTAAATAGCAAACAGCGAAACCGCATTACTAATAATCGATTTAGTCTTTAACGCTAAGTCTTTATCTGAAAAACTCACCATAACGTAACCGATGTTTTCCCCCTGAAAGTTGCTAATTGGCACAGCAACAACATATTGCTGCTCCATGGCTACAATGACATTATGCTTAGGATTGAGCTGTTTTAGCAGTTCTTGGTTAGTTTCTAGGGTATCGACTTTACTGTTATCCGGGTGGGCGGCGATAAAGTTATTTTGGTCGATAAAGTAAATCGTCTTTAAATCATCAAAGGTATTATTTTTTAAAATGTTCTTTAATGTAATGCCCTGAATTTTAAGCACCCAACTTCCCACGGTATTGTCTTGTGTGAGGCTGTTTATTTCTGACAACATGGGCGAGACAATCGCATCGGCTTTTTCACTCATGTTCAAAAGTGTTTGCTCTTTAAGCTCCATTACATGCAACGACGTACTTGCCCCTAAAATAAGGGTAATGGTAAAGCCAATGATCATTAAAATTTTGTGGGCAATACTAATTCTCATTGCTCAATATTGCTCCGTACTTTTAATGCTTGCATATTAGCGTTAATTTTTGCGTCTGTGCTTTTGATTGATTGTTTTATATCTGCACCATAGAAAATTTGGCTAAAGGTTTGCGAAATAATTTCGCCAATAACAGGAAACTCGACCATGCCAGCCTGAAGGCGATCAGGCGTTGCATGCTCAAACACCCATAACATGGCTTTGTTAAAGCCAGGTTTGTTTACTAGAGTAAACAGCTTCTCGTGCCACACTTTTTGTCTAGGCGGTGAGCCACCTGTACTAAGTAGTGCGGCGGTCTGCTCACTGGTTGCCCATTGAATAAATAACCATGCAGCATCTTTGTTAGTTGATTTGCTATTAATTGCAAATGCCCATGCCCAAGGAGATGTTTCTCTGGCGATTGGACCTGCAGGTAAGGGGGCAGCTTCCCATTTATTCCAAATATCTGACTCTTCGGCGGTATCTATTTCATTATAAAAATGAGAAGCCAAAAAGGCCGAGGCAAGGCGGCCTTCTTTAAACAGGCGACGAATTTCATAAAAATGCAGTAAGCGGCTGTTATCTGGATTGCCGAACCCTGTTACTAGGCCGCGATACACTTGAAGGCTTTGTGCCGTTTCAGGGCTATTAAAAACTGACCGGCCCTGCGCGTCGATAACTTCAGCGCCATAAGCACGCATAACAGGTAATACAGTCCAAGTGTTTAATCCTGCACCGGGCAACGTACGTGAGGCAAATGCATGCATTCCATTTAAAGAAGGTGTGCGGTCGATTTCCCGTTGTAACTTAACTTTGGTTGCTTGTAGTTGCTCGTAGGTATCGGGAACAGCTAAGTTAAAACGTTCGAAAAGATCTTTGCGATAAAAATAAATCGGCGCAGAAAAATCAAATGGTAACGAATATAGTGTGTTATCAATTTTACAAAGCGCTAGGCTACGTTCACTAATGTCTTCTAACTGATACCAAGTTTTGTCTGTCAGTTTTTGGTTATCAATGTAAGGCTGCAAGGGCTCAATCCAGCCTTGGCTTTGCGCTTCACCTAAAAAGGTAATCCCCATCGGCAGTACATCGTAAAGCCCTGAAGCCTCGCTTAAATCTTGATGGCGACGAACACGCATTTGTGATTGTTCTAAAGCATGAAAGCCAACAGAAATCCCTGTTAGCTGCTCAAATAAAGGAATGTAGGGTTTTAACGCCATAAATGCAGGCTGCTCATCAGCCAAAATGTTGATATGGCTACCTGCTTTACTTTGCCAATTGATACTGGCTTGTTGCCAATGTTGTAATGTTGCTGAGGCAAAGCTGTATTGGCAAAAGAATAAAAGCGCAACGCTTAGGAGGGGCTTTTTAAATTTAAACAAAGAAGATGCCATACGCGATCACTCAGCAAGCTTAATTTTTAACTTTGCAGCCAGGGCTTTAATTTTTTCAAAGCGGATTGCTTGTTCATCTTCTAATGTTTGTGCATCTAGCAAGGCAAAACATTTTTTCGCCAGCGCTAAATTAAATGATTGGCCTTGGTTATTTGTATCGAATAAACATTGTAATAAGTTTAAAGCGATGCTGGCATTTTTTGGCATGATCCTAAATGCTTGGGTGAAGGCTTCAAGCGCCGTATTGAGCTGACCTTTATTAAACTGTGTTACAGCGTGATTATTGAGCTCTTTAGGACCGAGCTTGATATCTCGTCGTTCAGTTTGTTGTTGTTGAATATAACGTAAATACACCGGATCGCTAACTGATGGGTGGCGTTCACAGTGAGTTATTATTTGGTTAAACAGCATCTGCGCTTTGTTGTGAAAACCAAGCTCATGAAATGCTTTCGCTTTATCTAGCGCACCATCTACTGAACGAATTTGAGTGTCGCTTTCATCAAGTTGATTGATAAGTGCTTTAGCCTTTTGATGTTCATCCTTTAAATAATGCAAACGCGCATTGAGAACATCAATTTGTGTTTGATTATTACTATTCGGAAACTGCTTTTTTAAATCACTTAAGTACTGGTTTGTCTGCCTTGAAATACGATTAACTTGATCGGTTTGATCCGTTGTTAAAGCAAAATCAATCCCTGCGCGCGCCGCATTTAAATATATATCAGGGTTATCGTGAATTGAGTGCTTTGCGTAACTGGCAATATCTTTTTGAGTTAAATAGTTCTTTTCATAATCATGATTAAGTAATGATACATGACTCAAGGCTTTTTGACGGTCAATGTTACGTGGGGCAATCTCAACAGCTTTACTAAAAAAATCCTGAGCTTCATCAAACTTATTGAGTTTTATTTCTAATCGACCCAGTAAATCAAGAGCAACTAGTCTCGTTTCACTACGCTGCAACATCGTCTTAAGCATGCGGTGTGCTAGGGTATGTTCATTATTAGCAATAAGCGCTTCGACTAAACCAACTTTTGCCCAAGTAAATTTTTGAATATCGAGCACTGATTTAAAAAATGTTTTGGCATCTTCAAAGCGCTTAAGGCGAAGTAGGGTGTCGCCTTTTAATCTCAATAGAATGGCGCTGTAACTATTACCTTTGTTTTGCAGCAAGGTATCAATTTGTTTAATTGCTTTGGAGTCATTCCCATCATCAATAAGTTGATAAATTTGATGTAGGTTACTTTTGCGCAATAACACCTTTTCAATACGATTTTTTAATTCGTTAATTGTAAAGGGTTTAACTAAGAAATCATCTGGTTGTAGCTCGAGTACACTGTGAACTAACGAGCCGCTTGTTTCAGCTGAAATAAAAATAAAGCCGGTAGAGTTTTTTATAAGACGTTTAGTTTTCAGCTCTTCATAAAGCTGATAACCATCTTGATGTTTACTAAGGTTAAATGAACAAACGATGAGATCAAATTGCTCAATTTGACATTGTTCTTTTGCTGCAATTGCATGCTCTGCAAAACGCAACTGACGAAACCCCAATCCCTCTAAGGACTGTTTCATATAGCTTTGAGCAAGTGGCTGCTCTTCAACTATTAAAATTTTGGCTTTCGAAAAAATCTTTGCAGGCATTGGACTTGCGACTAAGTGACATTAACGATGACTATAATAAACAGTCTAGCCGCTGACAAGGCAAATTACAGCTTTTGCAATGATTTAAAGTTTCGCTTTGGGTTATATCAATAAAGGGAGTAGTGAGTGATAGATATTAGAAGTTAGATATTAGAAGTTAGATATTAGAAGTTAGATTTTAGAAGTGATTGTTATATGTGGTGGGTCGTACTGGACTTGAACCATCGAGCCTGTGTTTTGTAAAGAATGGCGATGCATTTTAAAACTAGAGATAAAATAATGAAGCTTTAAAGAAAGTATTTAATGAAGTGTTTATATGTGGTGGGTCGTACTGGACTTGAACCAGTGACCCTCGCCTTGTAAGGGCGATGCTCTCCCAACTGAGCTAACGACCCACATATAAATTTTTTAAGATTAAATGGTTGGTCTTACTGAACTTAACCACCGAGCCTTTTCGTTGTAAAGAGTTGCGATGCTCTTTGCTTCAAAAAGTAATGGTGGGTCGTACTGGACTTGAACCATCGAGCCTGTGTTTTGTAAAGAGTGGCGATGCTTTTTTAATTTAGAAACAAAACAAGGAAGTATTAGATGAAATGCTATATGTGGTGGGTCGTACTGGATTTGAATCATCGAGCCTGTGTTTTGTAAAGGGTGGCGATGCTTTTTAAAACTAGAGATAAAATAATGAAGCTTTAAAGAAAGTATTTAATGAAGTGTTTATATGTGGTGGGTCGTACTGGACTTGAACCAGTGACCCTCGCCTTGTAAGGGCGATGCTCTCCCAACTGAGCTAACGACCCA
>NZ_JALNTM010000015.1:0-171029 GCF_023161845.1 Pseudoalteromonas sp. 2CM39R | reverse complement strand
CACTAACCACTAACCACTAACCACTAACCACTAACCACTAACCACTAACCACTAACCACTAACCACTAACCACTAACTACTTAGATCAATATCTATTCCCCATATTTTTAGCTACAATACGCGCCGTTTAATTATCTGGTAAATACACAGTGGCTACTATCTCAAATAATTCAGTGTTAATGCTTCGTGCTCAGCAAATGACTGAGTCTCGTCGTGAATTTAAAGCGCGAGGAGCAAAGTTAACGCGTTGTGAGCGTTGTTTATTAGCCGAACACTATTGTATTTGTGACGGCGTTGAGCAAGCTCAGTGTGATGCCGCGGTCTGTTTACTTATGTACCATAATGAGAGTTTTAAGCCGTCAAATACTGGCCGTTTAATTGCTGAAATTGTGCCAGATAACCATGCCTTTAAGTGGGATAGAACAAATCCAGATGAAGCCTTATTAAGCTTGTTGGCAGATCCTCAGTATCAGCCAATGGTTATTTTTCCTGCCAGCGATGTTGATGATGAAGCGCGCGTGATCACCGAAGTAACTCCTGTTGAAGGTAAGCGTCCATTGTTTATCTTCTTAGATGGTACTTGGCGCGAAGCAAAGAAAATGATCCGTAAAAGCCCTTATCTAGATAATTTTCCTGTGCTTTCAATTACGCCTGAAAAGCTATCTGATTATCGATTACGTGTTGCCCCGCATGAGCATCAACTAGGCACCGCTGAGGTGGCTATTATGGTACTTGCCCTTGCGGGTGAAGAAGATGCTACACAAAAGCTTGAGCAACATTTTATTAAGTTTAGAGATGCATATTTGCTTGGTAAGCGAAATAAAGGGCGACCAGAGCAATAACTCTTTACTAAATTTTAGGCAAAAGAAAAGCGCGTACTATCTCTAGTCGCGCTTGCGGAATCTTCTTAATTTTTTGCATCCTGCAATTGAATCTAATCAACTCCCTAAACTTTGCCAATCCATGCGATTACACTTTACTTATTGGTTCTGTGCAATATAAGGCAATCCCGCCTTGTTTCCTTGTTAGTCCTTTACATCCTTGCTGGTAAATACTTTACCACTCCTTTACGTGCCATCCTGACACTATCCCTTTGTTTGCAAATCCGTTGCGATGCCCTAACGGCCTGTCCTTTATTCCACTTTTTGAACTTCCTGTATAACAACGTCCTGTTGTCATGCCATTCCACATCATCCTGATGTTGTCCGTAGGTTGTCACTCCATTGCGTTACTCTTCCTGAGCCTGTCCTTGATTCCTTATTCTCCTAATGAACCTTATTCCGCGGTATTATGAGTAATGCTTCCTTATCCATTTACTCATTAAGCTTCTTGCTTAGTTGATGTAAGTAATTATAGAGAAATGGGCAAAGCTGAGTAGGTCAAAATCTTACTTAATCTGCTGGTTATTTTATTGTCATTTAAAGTATGTTGTTATATTTCAATTGTTTACCTTGTTTTGTGCAGTGTTTGCTGGTGGTTTTTACTCAATAACTGCCATGTGGGTGAGATATGTCTTACATGCAAATTCCTAAATGGCAGTTAGGTTGATTGAAATATAAGTTTAAACGGGTGCACTTTGCCCTAACTCTAGGTAAAATATTTTGATAATTGTTACTATTTAGGTGCTATAAAATGAAGAAAACAGCCTTAGTATTACTTAGCGCATTATTAAGCGCGCCTACATTCGCTGCAGATGTAGTAAATATTTACTCGTTTCGTCAACCATTCTTAATTCAGCCTATTTTGGATGATTTCACAAAGCAAACAGGTATTAAAACCAATGTGGTTTTTGCCAAAAAAGGTTTGATTGAGCGTGTAAAGCGTGAAGGTAAGCACAGTAAGGCTGATTTAGTGTTAACCTCAAATTTTAGTGCGCTGATTCAATTAGAAGATTTAGGCTTAACGCAATCCATTAATAGTGATGTGGTTAATGCGAATGTGCCAAGCACTTTTCGCGATGGCGACGGTCAATGGATAGCACTTACTAAACGTGTACGTAATGTTTACTCTGCAAAAGAGCGTGTTGGTGCACTTGCTGAATTAACTTACGAAGATTTAGCCGATCCAAAATACAAAGGTAAGATCTGCACTCGATCTGGTAAACATCCTTACAATTTAGGTTTAGTTGCTTCTATGGTTGCTCACCATGGCGAAGCAAAAACTAAGCAATGGCTTGAGGGTGTAAAAGCCAATTTAGCACGTAAGCCGCAAGGTAATGACAGAGCACAAGTAAAAGCCGTAAAAGAAGGTTTATGCGATCTGGCGTTAGGCAACAGCTATTATTTTGGCAAAATGATGCAAGATGAGCAGCAAAAATCATGGGCTGAAGCGGTTTATATTAACTTCCCTAACCAAACAAACCGTGGCTCTCATATCAATGTATCGGGCGTTGTTATGACCCGTTATGCTAAAAACCCTGAAAATGCCTTGAAACTGGTTGAGTATATGACCGACAATAAGGCGCAAAATATGTATGCTTCAGTTAATATGGAATACCCTGTAAAGCAAGGGGTTGCATTATCTGAGATGGTTGCATCATGGGGTGAGTTTAAAGAAGATAGTCTTCCTCTTGATGAGATCAGCAAATATCGCCCTGTGGCACTGAAGCTGATTGACGAAGTAAAGTTTGATTTATAACGAGGATATTTCTCGTAACACATTTTTATAAAAGCTGTTTTTTAACAGCTTTTATTTTATCTGGTATTAATCCACTTATGCATGTGAAGTTTTCGCTGTCGCGTTGGCAGCTTATAGCCTGGCTTATTGGCCTGTTGCTTGTTACGCCATTAGGCTTTTTATTATTTGAATCTCTTCAAGGAGATTCAGATGTATTTCAGCACCTTTTCGATACTGTGCTGTGGGATTATACCCGTAATACACTCATACTTATTGCAGGGGTAGGGCTGCTGAGCTGTGTAATTGCATTGCCGTTAGCTTGGTTAACTGCATATTGCGAGTTTCCTGGGCGTAAGCAATTTGAATGGGCGCTAATGCTGCCATTAGCAATGCCAACTTATCTCATCGCCTATGTGTATACCGACTTACTTGATTACGCAGGGCCAGTACAAATAGCCCTTAGAGACTGGTTTGGCTGGCAATCACCAGACGATTACTGGTTTTTTGATATTCGTACATTAACTGGGGCTATTATTATGATTGCCTTGGTACTCTATCCTTACTTATTCCTTATTTTTAAAACGGCACTCAGAGAGCAGTCTTTTAAACTAGTACAAGCTAGTCAGCTGATGGGCTTATCGCCATTACAAAGCTTTCTGCGCGTTAGTTTACCTCTTGGTCGTGGGGCGATTGTGGCAGGGGTTACATTGATCAGTATGGAGGCCATGGCTGATTTTGCTACCGTTAATTACTTTGCTGTGAGCACACTAACGACCGCTGTTTACGATACATGGCTTGGCTATTACTCATTAACGGCAGCGGCGAAAATTTCAGGCATTATGTTACTGATTTTGTTTTTAACCATCATGGTTGAGCGCTTTAGTCGTCGTGATCAAGCTGTGTATGAGCGTCAGTCAAGCGTTAACAGTGCCACCTTGTATCGCTTAAAAGGCGGTGCGGCATGGGCTGCAAGCTTGGCTTGCACTGTTGTGCTGGTACTGGCTTTTATTTTGCCGGTTGGGGTATTAGTTAAATACGCTATTGTCTATGCAGATGAAGCATGGAATGAGGCATTCTTTAATTACGCTTGGCAAAGCTTTAAAGTGGCTGTTGTGGTGAGTATTGCAACTATCCTATTGAGCTTATTGGTATTGTTTTATCAACGTATTGCGAAGCAAGCTTACCCTTTGATCCCAGGACGTTTAGCAAGTACTGGCTACGCCTTACCTGGTACTGTGTTAGCTATTGCCGTATTACTACCATTAACTCAGTTAGATGATGCATTAAATAATTGGCTTGAGCCTTTTGGTTTATCACCAGGATTACTTTTGAGCGGCACTTTATTTGCGATGATTTTTGCTTATGTTGTACGTTTTTATGCGATTGCGCATGGCGCGCTTGAAAGCAGTTTTTTACGTATTAGCCCTTCATTAGATATGGCTAGCCAATCAATGGGCAAAGGGCCCTTACAAACACTTTGGCGAGTACATTTACCACTATTAAAACGCGGCATTCTAACAGCTGGCTTGTTAGTGTTTATTGAGTGCATGAAAGAGTTACCTGCGGCTTTATTACTCAGACCTTTTAATTTTGAAACCCTGGCAACTCATGTTTTTCAATATGTTAGTGATGAGCAATTGGAGCTTGCGTCAATTTCAGCCTTGTTTATCGTGTTAGTTGGGTTAATCCCTTTGTATTTCGTTAATCGTTCGATGGAGCAAAATCACTCATGAGTCATTTGATAATTAAAGACTTAGCTTATCAGTACAATGCGACTCAGGTGTTGAGTGAACTAAACCTCAATGTTGAACAAGATGAAATAGTCTGTTTGCTTGGCGCAAGTGGCTGCGGCAAAACTACTACCTTAAAGGCAATTGCCGGAATTTTACAGCCTGAGCAAGGCTATATGAGTATTGATTCAAAAGTGGTCAACGATAGTGGGCTGTTTGTTGCACCGGAAAAACGTAATATTGGCATGATGTTCCAAGACTATGCGTTGTTTCCTCATTTAACGGTAAGCGACAACATTGCGTTTGGGCTAAGCAATATGAGTAAAGCGCAAAAGCGCGAGCGTGTAGATGAAATGCTTAGCCTTGTTAAACTCGATGGTTGTGCACAGCGATATCCGCACCAGCTTTCTGGTGGACAGCAGCAACGAGTAGCAATAGCCCGTGCACTTGCTTACAAACCAAGTTTATTACTACTTGATGAGCCATTTTCGAATATTGATACACAAGTACGTTTTGAGCTTATTGCCGATATACGTCGCATTATTAAAGCTCAGCAGGTTTCTGCGGTATTTGTTACCCATTCGAAGGAAGAAGCTTTCGCATTTGCCGACACGCTTGCGGTTATGCATGGTGGAAAAATCGCCCAACAAGGCTCTCCTGAGCAGTTATTTAGCCAACCTAACTCAAAGGTGGTTGCAGAGTTTCTTGGTACGGGCATATACTTAACGGCAAAAGTATTAACGCCAACTGAATATGAGACGGCGTTTGGTGTGGTTCACTCATTGACACCGAACAATGCAGATTGTCAGCAAGGTCAAGTGTATATAAGACCACATCATATTCAGTTGTGTGAAGCTGCGCACAGTGACGCAAACAGTTTAACTATCTTGCACAGGCGCTTTATCGGTACGCGTTATGTATATCGTATCAATATTGCAGGGCAAGAGTGTGAAGTTGCTGCAGAGCAAGACCGCGTGTTAGCTGTTGAGCAGCCTGTAAAAATAAAAATAATGCCGCACACAGTCAATTTTTTTCATGATTAGTAATAAATAACAATCTTGAATCCTTGGCTTTGTGCAAATAACGAGAAGCTAAGGATTCACTATGGCGCAAGCGCAATCTGGGATTTGTGCTGAAGCAAACTTACATGGTTTGCACCTGTTTTTTAATGTTTACGATGGCCATGATGAGTCATTACGTAAAAAACTAAAACGCGTTAGCGTCATTCAAGATGAGTTTGCTGATCAGTTCTCAGAAGCCATGCTATCGTGTGTGGTTGCCCTTGGTGCTCAGTATTGGCCGCATATTCTGCCCGAGTTTATCCCTAGCCAATTACAAAGCTTTCCGAATGTTACTCATAGTGAGCATGTGATTAGTGCGCAGCCATTTGACTTGTTTGTGCAAATTCGCTCAGACCGCGAAGATGTAAATCATCTATTTGCTCTGCAAATTCTAAAATTATTAACACCGGATGTTGAGCTGGTGGAGCAGGTCCGTAATTTTAGGTTTTTAGATGGACGTGATTTTAACGGCTTTATTTATGCAGGCGATACACCTCATGGCCGTCAAAAGCGTAGTACAGCACTTATCGATAAACCGGGTCACTTTGAAGACCAAGGCAGTTATATTCATGTTCAGCGCTTTGTGCATGATTTGAGTGTCTGGCAGCATTTATCGTTATCAGAGCAAGAGCAAATCATGGGGCGCACGCGTCTAGATAATACCTTGATTGTGCCTGCTGTAGAAACCAGTCATGCGGTTCGTAGTGAATTAAAAGATGAGCATGGCCAGCCACTTTTGCTAAACCAAAGCATGCCATTTGGTGATGTGCATAAGCAGGGAATTTTAATGGTTTCGTGTGCTGCGCAAGGGGATGCGTTTGAGCAGGTATTAAAGAGTCGCTTGGGGCAGGGCGATTGCTATGATCATTGGCTCGATTTTACTCAAGCCGATATGGGATCTGCGTTTTTCGCCCCGTCAGTAAACTTCTTAAAGCAACTTTAAACGGTATCAAATAAAGTGCGCACGCGATCAAGCGTCACATCGATTTCAGAAATCTTCGCAGGGGCGATAAAAATAGTGTCGTCGCCTGCAATGGTGCCGAGTACACCATCCGCCTTACCGAGTGAATCAAGTAAACGAGCAATTAATTGTGCTGCGCCTGGACTAGTACGAATAATGATCATCATTTCGTTATGCATAATATCAATAACAAGCTGACGCAGTGGGCTTTTCGCTGTTGGCACACCCATTTCAGCCGGTAAACAATAGACCATTTCTTGTTTTGCATTACGAGTACGTACTGCACCGAACTTGCTTAACATGCGAGAGACTTTACTTTGACTAATATTATCAAAGCCTTGCTCTTTTAATGCTTCGACAATCTCACCTTGTGAGCCGAAGTTTTCTTCTTTTAATAGCGCTTTAAACGCTTTGATCAGTGCTTCTTGTTTGTCTTGTGGTTGCATGTTGCCGTTTCTTTATTCATAAAATGTAGGGTAATTCTACACAACTCTGCATATTTATGCAGTATTAGTTTACAAAGTCGTCCAAAATGCTGTGTCTTTACAGCCAAGTTTACAACTATGGTCGAAATTATACGCGAAATAAGCAGGATAAATTTGTTTTTAGTCGCTAATTTCATTATCTTTAGGGCCACAAATATTTCCTACCTCAAATTACGGAGAATTCCAATGAAAGTTGCTGTTTTAGGCGCAGCTGGCGGTATCGGCCAAGCATTGTCTTTATTATTAAAAACAAGTTTACCTGCAGGTTCTGAATTATCGTTATACGATGTTGCCCCTGTTGTTCCTGGTGTAGCGGTTGATCTTTCTCACATCCCAACAGACGTTAAAGTTGAAGGCTTTGGTGCTGACAACCTAGACGCAGCATTAGCTGGTTGTGATATCGTTCTTATCCCAGCGGGTATGCCACGTAAGCCAGGCATGGACCGTGCGGACCTTTTCAACGTAAACGCAGGTATCATCAAAACATTAGCTGAAGGCATCGTTAAAAACTGTCCTAAAGCGTTAGTAGGTATCATCACTAACCCAGTAAACGGCACTGTGCCAATTGTTGCTGAAGTATTCAAAAAAGCGGGTACTTACGATGCTAACCGTGTATTCGGTATCACAACGCTTGACGTGATCCGTTCAGAAGCATTTGTTGCTGAACTTAAAGGTTTAAGCGCAACTGACGTTAAAGTTCCTGTTATCGGCGGTCACTCAGGTACTACAATTCTTCCTCTTCTATCTCAAGTTGAAGGTGTTACTTTCACTGACGAAGAAGTTGCAGCATTAACTCCACGTATCCAAAACGCAGGTACTGAAGTTGTTAACGCTAAAGCGGGTGGCGGTTCAGCGACTCTTTCTATGGGTGCTGCAGCAGCACGCTTCTGTATGTCTTTAGTTAAAGGCTTACAAGGTGAAGAAGTAGTTGATTACGCATACGTTGCAGTTGAAAACGGTGACGCAGCATACTTCGCACACCCAGTTCGTCTAGGTAAGAACGGCGTTGAAGAAATCCTTTCTTACGGTGAGTTAAGTGCATTCGAAGAGCAAGCTAAAAACGACATGCTAGCTACACTTAACAAAGACATCCAAGAAGGTGTTGATTTCATCAATGGTTAATTCCGACAGATGATAGGCGATTTTTTTAATCGCCGAAAACAAAAAAGCCTGCAAAATGCAGGCTTTTTTAATGGCTCGAATAAGTCGCGTTTAGTGATCGCGTGCAACGGCGATGCGTGCCAAACTCTCTAAGGCTTGTTTGTACGGTGTGTCTGGTAAGAACGCAATACAAGCAATTGCTTTGTCAGCTTCTTGCTCAGCTTTTTGCATTGCAAACTCAAGGGCCTTAGTGTCAGCTAATGCCGCTAGAATGCTCTCTAAGTGCTCCATACCATTACCAAGCTCAATTGCTTCGCGTACTAGCTTAACTTGCTCTGGTGTGCCTTTTTGCATTGCGTAGATAAGCGGTAGGGTAGGTTTACCTTCAGCTAAATCATCGCCAATGTTTTTACCAAGTTGCTCGGCATCAGCATTGTAATCTAGAACATCATCCACTAATTGGAATGCAGTGCCAAGATGCATACCGTATAAGTTTAATGCTTCAAGGGTTTGTTCGTCTTGCTCGGTAATAATTGCAGCAAGGCCGGTTGCAGCTTCGAACAATTTTGCCGTTTTGCTGTAAATAACCTGCATATAGCTTTGTTCTGTCGTGTCAGGGTCGTTACAGTTCATTAGCTGTAATACTTCACCTTCAGCGATGACATTGGTTGCATCAGCTAAAATTTGCATGATTGGCATTTTACCTAGGCCAACCATAAGCTGAAATGAACGAGTATAGATAAAGTCACCCACCAAAACGCTCGCTGCATTACCAAACTCTGCGTTGGCTGTAGGCGTACCACGGCGCAAATGTGACTCGTCGACAACGTCGTCATGCAATAAAGTTGCGGTATGAATAAATTCGATGATAGTGGCAAGCGTAATATGGTCTTTGCCCTCATAACCAAGTGCTTTTGCCGCTAAAATGGCCAACATAGGACGAACGCGTTTACCGCCACTGTTTACTATGTATAAACCGAGTTGGTTAACCAATGCGACATCTGAGCGCATTTGGGCATGTATAAGTTGATTGACGTCATCCATTTCATTTTCGATTAACGTCTGGATAGCTTTTATATCCATTGATCTCCGAGCCAATATTTATGGGTATACGGGGCTGATTGTACAACAAAAAAAGCGCTTGCTCGATATTTTGTGATGATTCAGTAAAAAAACACTGTAAAGTTTTTTATTTGAGATCAATTTTGCCAAGATAAATTTATAGTCTTGATTAATAAGTGATCAGCTTTTTGAATTTTCAAAGTGCGTATTATTAGTGTAATTTAATTGTCATGAGATCGTAAAAACCGCTTGGCATGTGGTGTTTTTAGGATAGAATAGGAGAAAATATTGAATTGCTCTCAATGCAGCTATTTTTTATTCATTTTATCGAAAAAGAGGCTTGCTAGTTTTTGCACATTAGCGTAAACTTCGCGCCCTATTGAAGAATATTTTAGTTGCGTCGATTTGAGGGCGCACAGACGGAGTTAATTATGTACGCGGTTTTCCAAAGTGGTGGTAAACAGCACCGTGTGACTGAAGGTCAAACAATTCGTCTTGAGAAATTAGACGTTGAAACTGGTGCAGCAGTTGAATTTGATTCAGTACTTTTAGTTGCTGATGGTGAGAAAATCGAGATCGGTGTACCGTTCGTAAACGGTGGTAAAGTAACAGCTGAGGTTGTTTCACACGGTCGCGGTGAGAAAGTTAAGATTGTTAAATTTAGACGTCGTAAGCATTCTCGTAAGCAAATGGGCCATCGTCAATGGTTCACTGAAGTTAAAATCACTGGCATTAGCGCTTAATTAGAGGTACTGAGAAATGGCACATAAAAAAGCAGCTGGTAGTACTCGTAACGGTCGCGATTCAGAAAGCAAACGCCTAGGTGTTAAGCGTTTTGGTGGCGAATCAGTTCTAGCGGGTAGCATCATTGTTCGTCAACGTGGTACTCGTTTCCACGCTGGCGCAAACGTAGGTATCGGTAAAGACCACACTATCTTCGCAAAAGCAGATGGTAAAGTTCAATTCGAACAGAAAGGTCCTTTAAACCGTAAATACGTAAATATCGTAGCTGAGTAATCATCTCGATATTTGAAAAACCCCGCCTTTGCGGGGTTTTTTGTTTTAAGGCACATAAATATATACCTAAGCGCCTTGGCATTGGGTGCTGAATAGGGCACTTAGGTATATAATAGAGTTATTAACAAGCCAATCTTAAAGTGAGTAATCATGAAGTTTGTAGATGAAGTAGAAATTCGTTGTGACGCGGGTGATGGCGGCAGCGGTGTCGTATCTTTCCGACGTGAAAAATATGTACCAGATGGCGGTCCTGATGGCGGCGACGGCGGCGATGGCGGCAGCGTTTATCTACAAGCCGATGAAAACTTAAATACGTTAATTGATTACCAATTTGAGCGTTTTCATAAAGCAGAGCGCGGCACAAATGGCCAAAGCCGTAACATGACTGGTAAAAAAGGCGCTGATTTAACGCTTAAGGTGCCTGTTGGTACACGTATCATTGATGTTGATACTGAAGAGTCATTAGGTGATTTGACCCAGCATGGTCAAAAGGTTGTTGTTGCAAAAGGTGGTTTCCATGGCTTGGGGAACGCACGTTTTAAATCAAGTACAAACCGTGCGCCACGTCAAAAAACACTAGGTACACCTGGTGAAGTTCGCAGCTTACGCTTAGAGCTAATGCTACTTGCTGATGTTGGCTTACTTGGTTTACCAAATGCTGGTAAATCAACGTTTATTCGCAGTGTTTCTGCAGCTAAACCAAAAGTGGCAGATTACCCGTTTACGACGCTTATTCCTAATCTTGGTGTAGTACGCCCAGAAGCGAATAAGTCATTTGTAATTGCTGATATTCCAGGTCTAATCGAAGGCGCCTCAGAAGGTGCTGGCCTTGGTATTCGCTTCCTAAAGCACTTAGAGCGTTGTCGTGTATTATTGCATATCATTGATGTTATGCCTGTTGATGGCACAAATCCGGTTGATAATGCCTTTGCGATTATTAATGAGCTGCACCAATACAGCCCTAAACTTGCTGAAAAGCCGCGCTGGTTAGTATTTAACAAAATTGACCTATTACCAGAAGATGAAGCTGAAGCGCTGTGTAATGAGGTTGCTGAAGAGCTAGGTGAAGAGGTTAATGTTTACCGTATCTCTGCTGCAAATAAGCAAAATACCCAAGCACTATGTCATGACATTATGGCGCTACTTGATAGTATGCCGAAAGAGAAATTCGCTGAAGAAGAGAAAGAAGAAGTTGAATTTAAGTGGGATACTTACCATCAGAAAGCAACATCTCAAGACGATGATGATTGGGATGACGACTGGGATGATGATGACTACGATGTAGAAGTTATCTACCAACGATAAAATTTAAAACTGAAAAGGAGCCATGCGCTCCTTTTTTATTGATAAGAAAAAAGTATTAAGGTTTAGTGTGAAAATTTCAATGATTGCTGCAATGGCAAATAACCGAGTAATTGGCCAAGACAACCAAATGCCATGGCATCTACCCGCCGATTTGCAACACTTTAAAAAAGTAACCATGGCAAAGCCTGTGATCATGGGCCGTAAAACATTTGAATCAATAGGCCGGCCTTTACCAGGCCGTCAAAATATTATTATCACGCGTAATGCTGATTACACAGCAGAAGGTATTGAGGTGGTTACTTCTCCAGAGGCTGCGCTGGAATTGGTTGCTGATGTTGAAGAAGTTATGATTATTGGTGGTGGAAATATATACGAACAATTTCTATCTCAAGCAGATCGTCTATACTTAACATTCATCGACCTCGACGTGGTCGGTGATACGCAGTTTCCAGATTACGAAAGTGTTGCTAATTGGACAGTTGCCGAGCAAGAACAGCATCAACCTGATAACAAAAATCCTTACTCGTATACTTTTGTAACCCTGTACAAAAATCCGTAACATTATTGCGGTAAAATTAATTAGTTGGTACAATATTACACAATCTTGGTAAGAAAAAAGTATTACATAAGGGCAAAATATGATGAAGTTACCAAATATGTTACTTGCAGCGGCTGTTGTTTCAGCGTCAGTAGCCTATACAGCACCAGCAAAAGCGAATGATCAATTAGCTGTTTCTATCTGTGAATATATCGCTGCTGATGATAAAAACCGTTTACGTAGTAAGCTTAAAAGCTCACGTGTGAAAATTCGTAACATTTTTGATGCTGTAAAATGTAACGGCAACAATATGCTTCGTCATGCTATTGAAAGTGGCGCTGCAGATGCTGGTGAATATATTGTTAAGAACTTATCTAAAAGCTCGTTAAAAGATGGTGCAGACATCGCATGGGCAGAATCAAACGGCCACGGTGGTTCTCCATTAATCGCTGTTATTAAAGACCGCGCAGGCCTTTAATTGAAACGCCAATAGAATTTAAGAAACCGCACTCGTTGCGGTTTTTTTGTGCCTGAAAAACGCTTCGTTTATTTCATACCTACTCGCAATTCTTCGTTATTATTTTGTATTAAATAATGCGCCTGCATGGGTGCGGGAGGCAGGAAAATATTAAGAGTAATCACCTCAAAAGATCATTTAATTAAGTGAACTGGTATGAATACATACAAAAAAACCGTGTTTGCAATTCACAAACACGGCTTCTATATTTGTTAGCTCGTAGCTCGTAGCTCGTAGCTCGTAGCTCGTAGCTCGTAGCTCGTAGCTCGTAGCTCGTAACTCGTTCACAGCTTCTTAAACTTTAAACGCATCTACCGATAAACGTAGTTCTTCCGCTAATTTAGCAACTTCTGAACTTGAAATATTGGTTTGGTTTGCGCCTTCAGCTGTTTGTTCAGCAATTGCTACAATCGACTCTAAGCGTTCACTAATTTCTTGCGACACTTGTTGTTGCTCATGAGCGGCTGTTGAGATCTCTTCACTTACGTTGTGAGCTTGCGCAACGGCTGTAGTGATTGAATCAAGGGCTGTGTTTGCAAGGTCTGATTGATCTACACATGACTCAGCTTGTTGCTTACCCTTCGACATTGCCGATACAGCAGCCTCTGCGCCAACCTGAAGCGATTCAATCATAGCTTGAATCTCTTGGGTCGATTCTTGAGTCTTGCTCGCTAGAGAGCGTACTTCGTCAGCAACTACGGCGAAGCCTCGGCCTTGTTCACCGGCACGGGCTGCCTCTATGGCTGCATTAAGTGCAAGTAGGTTTGTTTGCTCTGCAATGCCACGAATAACATCTAAGATGCCACCAATTGATGCGCTATCTTTGTGTAGCTTATTGATAACTTGTGAAGCATCATCAACTTCACGGGCAAGTTGTTCAATAGTCGCTTTGTTTTGTGAAGAAATGCCTTTAACACGGTCAGCTTCTTTATCAGCGTTCTTGATTTCGCTAAGTGCCTGTTGAGCACTGCTGCTTACCGCTTGTGATGTACTGCTCATTTCAGTGGTTGCTGTGGCAGCTTGTTCAACTTGCGCTTGTTGGTTACGAATAGCTTGGCTTGACTCTTCAGTAATTGCTGAAGTTTCCTCTGAAGCCGCTGCAAGCTGTGTAGAGCGAGAGATAATGCCTTGAATAAGCGTACGTAAACTTTCGATTAGCGTATTACAACTACGTGATAGCTCACCGAACTCGTCTTTAGCTGAGTCGTCTAAGCGTTGAGTCATGTCGCCGCTAGCAACAATATCAAGAATACGGTTTACTTCAGAAAGTGGTTTAGTAATACGGCTAACAGTAACTGCTGCAACAGCAATAGCTATTAAAGTGGCGATAACCATGGCAACCCAAGTCCAAATGGTTGCTGTAGATACGTTACCACTAACGTCTTGCTGTAGATCAAAGGCAAGTACAGTTGCTTGGTCGACAAGCTCTTTAAGTTGTTTTAGAGCTTCAGTTGTTGATTTTTCTGCATTTGCCAGCTCAGCTTGAGTTTGTGCAATTGCATCAATTAAACGCTTTTTATTTGCTGATAGGCTGTTGTTGCCACGTACATTATTTACAAGGTTCTCAACATAATCGTTTAGGTCGTTATATAAATCACCATTACTTTCAATGATAGCAGGGCGGATTAGGCCAAGGCTTCGTTCAACTTCTTCTAAATAATAAATTTGTTCGTTTTTCACGATATCTAACGTGTTAAGGGTTTTAACCGTTAACATATCAGTACTATTAGTGACTACTGACTGGAAGTTGTTCTCCATGTTGTTAGCAGCTTGATAGGCACGTGAATTGTTTTCTTCAAGACCATCGATATCAATGATATCAAGCACAACAGAGTTAGCATCCTCTGCGCTGATCTCAATATCTTCAAGCTGGGTGCGCAGCGTATTGTTAAGTTCAAGTTGAGTTTGTTTGTCTTTGAAAAGATTATCGACAGACTTGGCAAAGCGCTTATAAGTTTGCTCAACTTCTTGACTGCTTTGTTTTAACTTAGGGTCGTTACTCACTATTTGTTGTAGGTCTCGATAAGAGCTATCGTAACGCTTTTTCTGCTCGGTAAAATTCTTGCGAATAGTTGCTAATTCATCTTGTGATGTGGTGTAAAAGCTAGCTTGAGCTGATTTACTCATCAGGATGAATTCAACCTGCAATTCATAACTTTTATCGAGAGCCGGTAATGACAGCTGATTAACTCGCTGTGTCGATTGATCAATGTTGGTAATTCTGATCAACGAGTTACCACCAATAAATAGCAGGAGTAACGTAATAACAATAAAGCCACCCCAAATGCGCTGTCTAACGGTCAAGTTCATATGTAATTCCAGAAAATAGTACTAATCAACACTTATCGGCAAGGTTGCCAATTAGTTAAGTATTTAAATTTAATTAGCTTTAAATTAAATTAACTTTAATTGTTATAAATCTAACAGATGTTCAGCTATTTTTCAGTTTATTTAGATAAAAGAGTGGGATTTTTCGACAAAACAGTCTTTTTGGCTGAGTTCCATGAGGGTCATCGCGCCTCCCCATACACAGCCAGTGTCGAGGGCATGAATTTTTTCGGCTTTAACTTTACCTTCTAAAGCTGCCCAATGACCAAATGTGATCTGTTGCTTGAGCTTATTAATATTCGGATGCTCAAACCAAGGAATTATTGAACTATCTTCACTAATGCTGGTTTTGTTGCTGAAATCGAGTTCACCAAGCAAATTAACGAAGCGCATACGCGTGAAGTAATTAACGATATAACGAAATTTAGCCTCGTTAGGTAGTGTTGATTGCCATTCTAATGGGTGGGGGTCATACATATTGGCAAAGTAATGATGGGCATCACTACCTTGGTAGCAACTTTCGGCAAAGCGAGCGCGTTTTAATGCTTTTTTTATCGACCAATTTGGGTTTAAGCCGGCATGGCTTATCAGCATGTCATAACGTTCGAGCCAAATAGCTAATGGCTGTTGTTGCAAAAAATGAATATATTCAGGGAGCTTCGGACTGTCAAAAACACTAGCAAGCTTATCTTTTGGGTTTGCTAGCTTATTTAGATAATGACAAGCAATTAGGTGTAAATCATGATTACCAAGGGTGATGGTTACACTGCCTTGCATAGTATGAAGGCGCTCGAGGCAGGCGAGTGAATCAGGGCCTCGAGCAACAATATCGCCAACTAAGTAAAGGTGATCTTGGCTTGGGTTGAAATTGACACGTTTTAGTAACGCATCAAATTCACTGTAACAGCCTTGTAAGTCACCAATTGCGTAGTCAGCCATTATTACCTAATGCAATATGTTTGGACGAGCTAAGCGAAACACCTCGATTGGCGCTTCAAACTCAGTCCCAAATTCGTTACGCATGGTGTAATGGCCTTGCATCGTCCCAACAGGAGTATCAAGCACTGCACCACTGGTGTATTTGTAGCTTTCGCCTGGGGCTATGGTAGGTGTTTCACCAACAACCCCTTCACCTTGCACTTCCACTTCTTTGCCGTTGGCATCGGTAATTAACCAGTAACGGCTCAATAGCTTAGCACTGCATAAACTGTGGTTTTTAATGGTGATTGAGTAAGCAAAAACGTATTTATCTTGTTCAGGCTCTGATTGACCTTCTACATAGAAGGTTTCAACCGACACCTTAATTGGAGAACCTAAATTACTGCTTGTTGTCATAAATCCAATTAGCTATATCAATAAATTGTTGTAAAGACAGGCTTTCAGCACGCAGAGTGATATCAATGCCTATGCTTGTTAGTTCTTCAGCTGTAAGTAAGTTAGATAAACTATTACGTAAAGTCTTACGGCGTTGATTAAAGGCTTCTAAACATACCGTGTTTAATAGCTTAGTGCTTTTAGCTGAACGTTGCTCTGGCTTTTTAGGGATCAAGCGAATAACCGCTGAATCTACTTTAGGTGCTGGTTTAAAGCACTCTGGCGGCACATCAATCACTGGCATTGCGTGACAGTAATATTGCGTCATTACACTTAAGCGACCAAATGCTTTACTGCCCGGGCCTGCGACCATACGTTTGACCACTTCTTTTTGCAGCATAAAGTGCATGTGCTCTACGTTATCTGCGAACTCAAATAAATGGAATAGCAGCGGAGTTGAAACGTTGTATGGTAAGTTACCAAAAATCTTTAACTTTTCGTCAGACTTGATCAAAGAGCTAAAATCGAATTTCATTGCATCGCCTTGATGCACTGTTAACTTTGGCCCTAAGAATGGGTGGCTCGTTAAACGTTCTGCTAAGTCTTTATCTAGCTCAACAACCGTTAGGTGGCCACTTAAATCAGCGACTGGCTCAGTGATTGCACCAAGACCCGGGCCGATTTCTACTAAATTGTCTTCAGGTTTAGGATCGATAGCCGTGACGATTTTGTCGATGATCATGTCATCGTTTAAAAAGTTTTGACCAAAACGCTTACGAGCGCGGTGTCCTAAATGTACTTTATCTGTCATTGATTCTGTGCTTTTTCATGGGCGAGCTTAATTGCTTCGCGGATCGCTAATTCAAAACTACCTACATCAGCAGTACCTGTGCCGGCTAAATCGAGAGCCGTACCGTGATCTACTGAGGTGCGAATAAATGGCAGGCCAAGGGTGATGTTGACCGAATTGCCGAAACCTTTGTATTTTAGCACAGGTAATCCCTGATCGTGATACATTGCAAGCACGGCATCTGCTTGCGAGAGATATTTATCTTGGAACAGGGTGTCAGCAGGCAATGGTCCAATTAAGTTCATACCTTGATTATTTAACAGCTCTAAAGTTGGCGCTATGGTATCAATTTCTTCAGTGCCTAAATGACCATCTTCGCCAGCATGTGGGTTTAGACCACATACGAGGATACGCGGATTTTCAATACCAAACTTAGTTTGTAAGTCATGGTTTAAAATAGTGGCAACTTTACTTAAACGTTCAACGGTGATTGCGCGCGATACATAAGCAAGCGGTATATGCGTCGTAACAAGCGCCACGCGTAAGCCTTCTGTAGCTAACAACATCACTACATCGGCAGTATTCGATTGCTGCGCAAAATACTCAGTGTGACCGCTGAATGAGATACCTGCTTTGTTGATAATCCCTTTATGCACAGGTCCTGTAACAACAGCGGCAAAGGTACCATCCATATTTTTTTCACTGGCGATACGCAACGTATCCAGCACGTATTGACCATTGGCGTCATTAAGTACGCCCACTTCAACGTCAGAGCCTAAATCTACTTGATGTAAGTAAACGCTGCCTGCAGGGGCAATGCTTGGGGCTTGGCTGTCATCGAAGTCAATTAAATTAATATCTAAACCAAGCAATTTAGCGCGCTGTTTTAACAGCGCGCCATCAGCAATCACCACCAGTTGGGCATCCCACTGGTGCTGCGCTAACTTGATAAGTAAATCAGGGCCAATACCGGCTGGCTCACCTGGGGTAATTGCAATTCTAATGGTCATAATTTTTATTCTGTTGGGAAAATATCAACGTGCGCTTGTTCACGCATTTCTTGCTGCCAGTTGAAACTTTCTTCTTTAAATTTACGATTAAACAGTAGTTGGTGAGCGCGGTTACGCTTAGCTTGCTCTGTTTTATCAGCTACACGCTTATCAAGTAGCTGTACAATGTGCCAACCAAACTGTGTTCTGAATGGCTCACTGATTTCATTTTTATCTAGAGAAAGCAGGGTATTTTTAAATTCTGGTACATAGGTGCTTGGATCAGTCCAATCGTACTCACCACCTTTTAATGCTGAACCCGGATCTTCAGAGTATTCTTTAGCAAGTTCACCAAAGTCAGCTTTACCTTCACGTAGCTCTTTTGCAAAACCTTTTAGCATGTCACGCGCTTTTTCTTCGCTTAAGATGATAGAAGGCTTAATTAAGATGTGACGTGAACGAACCTCTGTTGTTTCAACAACTTGGCGACCACGAACATCTTGCACTTTAATGATGTGGAAACCAGCACCTGAACGAAGCGGGCCAACGATATCGTCTTTTTTATGGCCTTTTACCGCTTCAGCAAAAAGTGATGGCATTTCGTTGATGCTCATCCAACCTAGCTGACCACCTTCAAGGGCTTTTGAACCGCTAGAAGATGAAATAGCGATACGCTTGAACTCTTTGCCTTCTTTTAAAAACTCGATAACTTTATCTGCACGCGTTTTAGCACTGGTGATTTCATCAGCTGTTGCATCACTTGGGATATCAATCAAGATATGACCAATATCATACTCTTCGGCATTCTTGCCTTGAGTTTCCATGATTTTAAGAAGGTTATCGATTTCTTGTGGGCTAATATAAATACGACGGTCAACGTTCGCACGCATTACTTGTTGCGTGGTGATTTCTTTACGTATTTCTTCACGGTATGCTGGGTAACTCTCGCCTGATGCCTCGATAGTGCGACGTAAATCAGCGATTGTACCGCCTTGCTCACGAGCCATATTTTCAAGTGTTTGGTCTAACTGAGAGTCAGAGATTTCTAAACCCATGCGCTCAGCAAGTTGCATCATCAGAGTTTGGTTTACTAAACGCTCGATTGCTTGAATGCGAAGCGTATCATCAGAAGGTAATTGCTGACCTTGCTCTTGCGCTTGAGTTTTTACGCGATTGATAATGGTGTCTACTTCACTTTGTAAAATAACACCTTGGTTAACTACACCAACAACTTTGTCGATTTCGACAGGTTTTGCGAAAACGCTTTGGCAAAGGCCAACTGTTAATAATGCAGATGCAAATAATTTTTTTAAATTCATACTTTTTCTAATACTCTTGCTAATAGTACTGCGGTACTAGTTATTAAGAAAATACGGTCTACGATAGCCAAAAATACCTTGTTGTAATAATTTTTGTGCATCATAACGGCTTTTACTTCCAAGCCCTTTTAATACGATATTGAAGCCAATACTGGTATCAAAGGTTGCTTGCTCTTGACCAATCGCCTGGTTCAAATCTGTTTCGATTTGACGACGGCCTGTGATTTGAAACGCCCAACAGCACGATTCATACTGAAGACCGCTGAAAACCTCAATGCTACGACCACTTTCTAAATCGCGGTGATAGCTGCCAACAAACTGCCAATCTTGCGATAGCGGAATGCTGGTAAATAGACCAACTTGCTCGATTGTATTGCCTGAGACATCATTTGCATAGCGATGGTTCAATTGCACGAGCTGTTTATCGTCACCTTTATAATCTAAGGTGATATTTGATTGAATAATTTCTTTACCATCAGTGTCGTATTGAATACCACCTGATAGATACCAGCGACGGTGCCAATGTAACATGGTTTGCGCTGCGAACAAGGCATTGTAGTTAGTATCAACATTAATACCTTGTGATGTAGGCTTTGCATCATCACTTAAATAGAAGATTTGGCCTGCGCTGAAATTAAATACTTCTTCGTTTTCATTGCTAAATAAGCGAGTAGTCGCACCTAACGTAAATTGGTTCGCAGTGGCAATACGGTCGATACTTGAGAAACGACGGTCTCTAAATAAACCAAAAAAGTCATCTTGTAATTTTGCCGTATCGTAAAGGCCAATATTTGATTGGTCTTTATTTGGCGTATACAAGTACTGAATTTGTGGCTCAAGAGTTTGAATACCATCTTTAAAGAAAAACGCGGTATCACGCTCAAAATTTAATTGGCTGTATAAACGCACTTTTGGCAGGGTGCGGGTGACTTTTTCGTCGTAGTCGGTCCCTGCTAAATCGCCATGCTGGTTATATTCAGTATGCAATACGCTGAACTCTGATAAAAATGACCATGCGTATTCTTGATAACCAAAGCTTGCTTTAGGTTCTATGTGAACACGGCTTGCTTCATCAATAACTGCGTCATCATTCGTGAAATAACTAAGCTCACCATCAAGGGTTAAATCAACGCCATAAAAATCATACGCATCAGTTTGCGAAAAACTAATTTGTGGCAGTGCCGCATATGATTCGCGGTGATCACCTAGTACTTCAAAACTCTGTAGTTTAATATTGGTGCGCCAAGTGTCACCTAAGTGGGTGAGTGAACCTGTACGGTATAACTGAGTGTCTGTGCGAGTCGCATAGCCAGAATTTAAATCGGTTAAGTAATTATCATCACTAACGTTAGTAATATCGATATTACCGCGCCAGTTTTCACCAAAGTAACTTTGCTGCTGCCAATGGAATAGATAACGCGAGTCAACATTTGGCTCTTCATCATCTTTATCTAGGTACTCAACGGCAATGAGACCGTTGTTTTGCTCTGTTAAATAACGAAACTCACCAATCATTTGTAAACCGCGCTTAGACATATAGCGAGGCGTAATGGTGGCGTCGTAATTTGGAGCAATATTCCAGTAATACGGAGTGATAGTTTCAATACCGTAGCGGCCTGAACTTGAGAATTTAGGTGTTAATAAACCTGATTTACGGCGATCATCTAACGGAAATGTAAAATAGGGGATATAAAGAACTGGCGTATCAAATACCCGTAATACGGTATTGTGAGTTTCGCCCCAGCCATCTTCACTTGATAAGTCAATTTCGTCAGCTTCAATTGCCCACACCGGTGTTTCGCCCGGGCAGGTAGTAAAGCTTGCGTTCATCAGGTTTAGGCCAGACTCGTTGACTGTTAGTTTTTCTGCGCCACCATGACCAAGTTGGTCGGTGAGCTTATAATCAGCACCAAGCAAGCTTAATTCAGAATTATTTAAATCCGCATTGAGCCCAGAACTATTAATTTGGCTTACTTTATCGCGATAAACGATAGGGCCGGTTGCATTAAGTAACCCACGTTGTTTGTCAATCAGTGCACTTTGTGCGGACAAATTCATCGTTAGGGTGTTAATATCTACATTACCGGTAAATTCTGCGCTTTGGGTACCCAATAGTTCAATATCATCGGATTTGATATCGATCATATTAAGTTCAAGGCCAGGGAGCGGTTGCCAAGCTCTGGTTTGCATTGAAATGCCACAAAAATTGTGTGTCAGTTCAGTTTCGGCGAACGATGGTGCGCTAAGTACGCTTAGCATCATTATGCCCCAGGTTTTGCTCATTTAATGACCTTAATGCTCTTTGGTTGGATATAAGCTAGACATAATAAAGGAAAACAATGGCAAATACAGTAATTGACTTAGTGAAAAATAGATATCTTACTAAATGAATCGTTATAAAAGTTTACAGCAGTTTTTAAATCCTCATTTTAAAGAGGATGAATATCAATTAGCCGCCATCACTGGGGATGCGAGTTTTCGCCGTTATTTCCGCGTAAATACAAGTGATCAGAGCTATATTGTTATGGACTCAGACCCAGATAAATTAGATAACACGCCTTATATAGAACTCAACAAAGTGTTTTCTCAGCATGGCTTTAAATTACCAAAAATTCTTCAAGCAGATGAAAAGCAAGGCTTCTTCTTACTAAGTGATTTAGGCAATACTCATTTGGCTGATTTACTGGGCGACGAAGACCGCACTTTACACTACAAACATCTAATAAAGTTAAGTGCACAATGGGCGCAAATCCCACCTGCCCAATACATGAAAGTATTTGATGGCGAGTTTTTACAGTTTGAGCTGAGTATTTTTAAAGATTGGTTAGTCGATAACTTTATTGGTGAGCAACTTTCTGTTGATGAGCAGCAAATGTGGCAACAGGCTTGTGAGTTATTAGTTAACAATGCGCTTGAACAACCAATTGTTACGGTGCACCGAGACTTCCATAGCCGTAATATTATGCGCACGGGGCAGCAATGGGCAATCATCGATTATCAAGATGCGGTGCAAGGGCCTGTGTGTTATGACCTTGTGTCGTTATTAAGGGATTGCTATTTCAAGTTACCAGAGCAAGAGCTCGACTATCTTTTACATTACGCTTATGACGAATTTAGCGAGCAACAGCTATTGCAAGACACCTCATTTGCGATGTTTAAGCGCTGGTTTGACTTAACAGGCGTGCAGCGTCATTTAAAAGCAGCAGGTATATTTTGCCGCTTAAAATTACGTGACGGTAAGTCTGGTTATTTGAATAATGTGCTGCCAACCCTTACATACATTAGTAATGTCAGTAAAGAATACCCAGAGTTAACAGCCCTTGGCCAGTGGATAGAGCAGACTATTATTCCACAGACTAAGCAGCGATTAACTAAAGAGTCTAAATGAAAGCAATGATCCTAGCGGCGGGGCGCGGTAAGCGCATGATGCCGCTAACAGAAGCGATGCCAAAGCCGATGCTAAAGATTAACGGCAAGCCATTATTAGAGCATCACATTAATAACTTACGCCAAGCAGGCATTACCGATATTGTCATTAACCTTGCCTGGCAAGGTGACAAAATAACAGAGTATTTCGGTAATGGTTCGCAGTTTGGTGTATCGATCACTTACAGCCAAGAGCAGGCTGGGGGGCTTGAAACCGCCGGGGGCATCATTCAAGCATTGCCGTTATTGGGTGAGCAATTTATTGTCATCAATGGTGATGTGTTTACTGATTATGATGTGACTTCGTTGATGCAGCTTCATCTGCAAGCAGGGGAGGCGCATATTGTCCTTGTTGAAAATCCTGCGCATAACCCTGATGGTGATTTTGCACTGAGTCATCTAAGCCCAGATAGTCAAAAGTATACTTTTTCCGGTATAAGTCGCTATCATGCTGATTTCTTTAAAGGTCTCAGCGCAGGTATTCGTCCACTTGGGCCCATTTTGCGAGAAAAGCTCAGTGAACATCACGTTTCGACTGAGCTTTATTTGGGGCAATGGGATGACATTGGCACACCTGCCAGACTCGACGAAATCAATCAACGTTTCGCTTTGTAATAACAACAGAGGTTTGCCAAATTATGTGGGGAAAAGTACTCGGTTTTTGTTTTGGCTTTATGTTTGGCAAATTTATAGGAGCCTTACTGGGCCTATACCTAGGCCATATGTTCGATCGCAGCTTAAAACAAGACTTTGATAAAGCAGGTGGTTTTTCTGGTTTGTTTAAAGGCGATGATATTAACGAGCGCCAAGCACTTTTCTTTTCTAGCTGTTTTGCGGTGATGGGGCATATCGCCAAATCGAATGGTCGCGTTAGTGAAACGCATATTCGTGCTGCAAGTTTGTTTATGGACGAAATGGGCTTATCGGGTGATGAGCGCAGAGAAGCACAAGATGCCTTTCGTAGTGGTAAAGAAACGGATTTTTCATTAAAAGAAACGGTTCATGACTTTAAAGAGCGCTTTGCTCGACGCCATGATTTATTGCAACTTTTCCTCGAAATACAAATTCAAATGGCCTTTTCTGATGGTCACCTTGCAGAGCAAGAAAAGCAGCTATTGCAAGAGGTGAGCAAGCAGTTAGGTATTTCGCGTACTCAGTTCGCATTTTTATTAAAACGCTACCAAGCCGAATTTGCATTTCGTCAGCAACAACAGCGTTTTTATGAACAACAACGCCAACAAAGCCAGCAAAACCGCAGCAGTCATAGTGAACAAAGAGGGCACAGTGTGCCACCGAATAATGGTATGAATCGCGCTCAAGCGTTGGCTCTTTTAGGCTTAAACAATGATGCTTCAGCGAGAGATATTAAAGTAGCCTATCGAAAGCTCATGGCTCAGCATCACCCCGATAAGCTGGTATCGCAAGGTTTACCAAAACATATGATGGAAGTTGCGGTAAAGAAAAGCCAAGATATTCAAGCGGCTTATGAGTATTTAAAAAAGGCGGCGTAAAAAGCCGTCTATTTCTTTGAGCAGTCGCTGGTGCTGCTCAGGCTCTGAAGGCACACCAAATAACTCTCTTTGACGGTAGTCATATTTAGCGTGTTTTCTTACCCAACGTTTTCTGTCTTTTACACTTTGCAGGGTGTCAGGGTTACCCTCACTATAAAAAATATCCAGTAAGGGTGGGCTGATAGTTGAAAGCGTCGCATTGAGATGCTGGTTACGAACACTGTTAGGTAAATAACTACCTAGGCTAATAAAAGCGTTTAGTTCGTTATTTGGAAAGCTAGCATAATGCTCAATCAATAACCCCGCACTGGCACCTTGTGCCACCACAATAATATTGCCGCCTTCATCCATTGCACTGTTATACAAGGCATTGAATCTGGCAATTAGCTTTAGTTTGTAATCATCAAGCACAGCTTCACTGATATTAGGCTCACCCGTAACAAAATGCGGCGCTTGTTGCGTTTCGGCTGGTGTAGCAGGAGCTTCTTGCTCATCGCCTTGTTCATTACTTTGTATTGTTGACTCAGGTTCAGAGCTTTCAGGTGGCTCGGGCGTTGTCATATCGACAGGGTGCCAATCAATGTCAGGCATGGTCATGGCAAGGGTTGCATAGCCAATTTCGTTTAACTGCTTGCGCAAAAAGTTAATACCAGCATTATTAGTGGGTAAGTGCTGCCAATCAGGAATGATTAGCACAATTCCGCGTTGACTGGCTGCCATCGATTGACGATATAAGCTAATGAACTCATCTTCACCGGCAAGCAGGGTACGTACTTCATCGCTTGGTAAAAAGCGTTGAATATCGTTAGTGACCAAACTTGACCAAGGGGTGGGTTTAATAAAGTCGGCAGCATTCACATTGCCCATGAACGCAAAACAGGCTGCGTAAAGTAAGCGATGTGCGGGTTTTAAATTCATGCCGATATTACCTGAGTCTTTAATTAAATCAGTTATTGATTAACTATCGGCAGTATTTAGTAAATATTTAGCGAATTGTCTTAAAACTCAGGAGCGGCTTCAAAAATCAATGTTTCACCGCTGGCTGGGTGAGCTAAGGTTAGCATTTCGGCATGCAGTTGTAAGCGAGGAGCCATGGCGAATGCCTCGGGGTGAGCATACAGCTTATCGCCTAAAATAGGGTGACCCAATGACAGCATATGCACACGTAGTTGGTGAGAACGCCCAGTAATAGGGGTCAGCTCGACGCGAGTTGCATTCTGTTCATATTCAAGCACTTTAAAATGGGTTAATGACGGTTTGCCATTATCGTGATCAACCATTTGCTTTGGTCGGTTCGGCCAATCACAAATAAGGGGTAAATCTACCGATCCTGTTTCTTGCTCAAGCTTACCAAATACGCGAGCAATGTAGCGTTTTGCAGTTTTTCTATCTTGAAACTGAATGCTTAAATTACGATGCGCTTCTTTGTGCAGAGCTAAACAAATAATGCCAGAGGTAGCCATATCAAGGCGATGAACAATTTTTGCTGTTGGAAAAACGCGATTAATGCGAGCAATAAGGCAGTCAGCGTGTTTTGGATCTTTTCCCGGCACAGTAAGTAAACCACTTGGTTTATTCACAATAAGCAAGTCATCGTCTTGATAAACAATACTTAAATAAGGTGTCATTGGGGGATTATAATTGAGTAACACAGCCAGCCTCGATGATATGCAAGGGCGCTATTTTAAAGGAGTATGAGCGCATACACAATGCCAGAGCTGGTTTTCGAGTAGCAGCTAAGATACAGTAAATTCAGCTATGGAGTTTAAATAGAAGGACAAGTGAATGTTTCGCCTTGGTTTAATTCGCAGTAAACCTTGTACACGTTGTGGCTTAGAAGTTAATGATCTTGAGCCAGAGTGTCCGCATTGTAAAGGCTTTTCAGACCTACAAGCAGTATATTTAAAGCAGGCTTACAAAGACGATTTAATACTAAGAAATAAAAGCTTAGCTAAGTTATTTTGCAAGCTAGCGGTATTGGCCGTAATTATTACCCTTGTGGTGTTTTTTGTATAAACATTAGTCATGGCTTTGCTGTTAGCTAATGAGCCGCAATTTCAAAATAGATGTTAGGGTTATCTTGAATCGTAGCCAGCACTTTTGCTGCTAACCCAGTTGGGTTTCTTCGTTTAGTTTCCCAACTTTTTATGGTGTCTGTACTGGTCCCAAGTGCTTTAGCGAATTCAGCTTGAGAAACGTTCAGTTTCATACGTATAGCTTTTACATCGGCGATATCGAATTGAGTACTACGTGCAGGAGCGACTTTTTGTTTTTCAATTTCAACAGCTTCTTGTAAAGAAGCTTTCAACTCATCAAATAAGCTCATGATTATTCACCTTTTAGTTTAATAACTAACTCTTTAAGCTGTGCCTTTTCAGACTTACTAAGAGTAGTTTTAGTTGCTTTATGATATGCCAAAACAAAGTAAATACGTTCTAAATGAGCAACAAAATAAATAACTCGGGTACTACCGCTTTTACCTTTGTGACCCGTTGCCATTCGTACTTTTCTAAGCCCGCCAGTCTCTTTTATTAGCTCTCCTTTCAGAGGGTTGGCTATTATTTCAACTTGCAAACTTCGTAACTCATCGTCAGTGGCAATTTGCTTTATTTGCCTAGTGAAGATGGAGGTTTCTATAAATTCAATTGCATGTGTCATAGCATTAATTCCATTTAATCTATGTTGTGTACAGTGTACACCTTGTTTCGGTAAGGTCAATGTGAGGGTAATAAAAAACGCGATGTGAAAGCACATCGCGTTTGTAGTTTGAGTTTAGCGCTTCAACGTTAGTGTGAAACGACAATTAAACGAATTGCATCCAGTTTAATTTGGGCTTTTTCGATGTAAGTCGTGAGTTCGCTACGCTGTTTATCAAAGAAGCTAAGCTCTTCATCACGAATATTCGGGTTGATCTGCTTAAGTGCCGTTAAACGAGCTTGCTCTTCACCAAGGGCAGTTTGCATTTTCTCTAGTGATTCAGCACGCAGTGCTTCTAGCTTGGTTTGTGCCATGCCTTGTGCGCTGGTGATCATTGGGTGAATGGCACTTTGTAGCGCGCTTGCTAATTTACTTGCCGTTTGGCGACCAACCGCAGACAACTGCTGATTGAAAGCATCAAAAGCAACATTATCAGCCAGATTGTTACTGCCCTTATCTAACAAGATACGAATAGGCGTTGGTGGCAAGAAGCGGCCAACCTGAAGTGCTTTAGGCGCCATCGCTTCAGCAATGAAAATAAGCTCAACAAAGAAGGTACCAGCAGGTAGCTTTTTGTTTTTCAGTAACGCCACAGAGGCAGTACCAAAGTCATCATCACAAATCATGTCTAAGCTGCCTTGCACCATAGGGTGGTCCCAGCTGATGAAATGGGCGTCTTCTTGCGAAAGCGAGGTGCTGCGATCAAACGTTACTGTGATGCCATCATCTTTTAAGCATGGGAAAGATGGATTTAGCATGTGCTCAGTTGGTTTCAAGATAATGGTATTTTCACCTTTATCTTCTTGGCTTACCCCAAAGGTGTCGAACACATTGATCATATAGCTTGGCAGCGTGAATTGATCGTCTAACTCTTCGATATCAGCTACAAGGCTTTCTGCTCGACCTTGGCCACTTGAGTGCAGCTCTAGTAAGCGGTCACGACCACTTTCCATTTGCTTACGAAGCTTAGCATTTTGACCTGCCACTTGTTCTAGTAGTGGGTCTAGCTCTTCTTCGTCGCAATTGTGTGCACCAATAAACTCAAGCAATTCTTCGCCATACTCTTTATACAGCATTTGCCCTGTTGTCGAGGTTGTTTCAAACGCATCTAAGCCTTCGTTGTACCAACGAAGTAACACTTCTTGTGCGGTGTTTTCAAAATACGGCACATGAATGTTTACATCTTGAGTTTGACCAATACGGTCAAGACGACCAATGCGTTGCTCAAGTAAGTCTGGATTAAGTGGTAAATCAAACAATACTAAGTGATGCGAGAATTGGAAGTTACGACCTTCAGAACCAATTTCAGAACAAAGTAGAATTTGCGCGCTGTCGTACTCGTCGGCAAAGTAAGCTGCTGCACGGTCACGTTCAACAATCGACATGCCTTCATGGAAAACAGAGGCTTTAATTGCTTCACGCTCACGTAAAATCTGTTCTAGGCTAAGTGCGGTTTCGGCTTTAGCACAGATAAGCAGTACTTTTTCGTGTTTAAGGTTTTTTAAGGTTTCGATTAACCAATCAACACGTGGGTCAAATGCGCCCCAGCTGGCATTTTCACCTTCAAACTCTTGGAAGATCTTTTCAGGGAATAGAGCGCGAAGTGCCGTTAATTCAGCATTTTGAATGCCGCCCATGTTACCCAGTACCGACATCGCTGTTTTGTATTGTTTAGGCATTGCCATAGGGTATGCATGAAGCTTACGGCTTGGGTAACCATCAATACCGCTGCGGCTATTTCTAAATAAAATACGACCCGTACCATGGCGGTCCAGCAGCATTGATAAAATTTCGTTGCGCGCCGCTTCATCACCTTGCTCCGCTTTCGCTAAAATGTCAGTGATGTCGGTTTCTTTCAATAGCTCTTTTAATGTTGCACGAGATGCATCATCAAGGCCTTGTTCCCCCAGTAATTGATTAGCAGCTTCAGCAACCTCTTTGTAATTGCTTTCTTCTTCAACAAACGCATCGTAGTCGTAGAAACGATCTGGGTCGAGTAATTGCAAGCGGGCAAAGTGACTGCGGTGACCAAGTTGATCTGGCGTTGCAGTTAATAAGATAAGGCCCGGAATGTCTTGGCTTAACTCTGCCATGCGTTGGTATTCAGTGCTTGGCTTACCATTATTGATACTTAAATGGTGCGCTTCATCAACAACCAATAAATCCCAATCAGCCAGAGTTGCTTGCTCAAACCAGCGTTTTTTCTTGCTTAAGAACTCAAGGCTAGTAAGTACTAACTGTTCTGTTTCGAATACGTTTGGAGAGTCTGCGAATGCTTCATCACAACGTTCTTCATCAAAGATTGAAAAACGTAAGTTAAAGCGGCGTAGCATTTCTACTAACCACTGATGCTGTAAGTTTTCAGGCACAACAATCAATACGCGGCTAGCACGGCCACTGATGATTTGTTGATGTAAAATCATACCTGCTTCAATGGTTTTACCTAAACCCACTTCATCAGAAAGTAATACGCGTGGTGCAAAACGTTTACCCACTTCTTGTGCAATATAAAGCTGATGCGGAATAAGGTTTGCACGCTGACCAATTAAACCTTTTAAAGGCGATTGTTGGCGCTCAAACTGGTGCTGCCAAGTTTGGTAGCGCAGCGTATAGCGATCAAAACGGTCCACTTGACCTGCAAATAAACGGTCTTGTGGTTTATTGAATTTGATAAAGTGATCTAAAAAGGTTTCTTTTAACTGCGCTTTTTCACCATTATCAACGCGAATGCCGTGATAGCATAGTAACTCGCCTTGCTCTTCAACAGACTCGACTTCTAATTCCCACTCTTCAACGCTGCGAATAATATCACCTGGATTAAATGCGACACGAGTAACAGGTGCTTCTGTTAAAGAATAAACTCTGTTTTCTCCACTGGCTGGAAATAAAATGCTGACCTGACGGCCTTCAAGGGCAACAACGGTGCCTAATCCTAAATCTGACTCAGTATCACTGATCCAACGCTGACCTAAGGAAAAATTCATGTATGTCTCGTCTATGAAGAAAAAAGGCGGCTATGTTACCTGTAACGCCATGCTACTTCAAGGCAGTAAACTCGCCGCACACAATTAAATTTAGTCAACCTTTTTAAGCCATTATTAATGGTAAAAATTGTATGTATTTTAACCAGTTAAATAATTGTATATTTGTTTGTCATAAAAAGGACTTTTGTCGTAAATAGACTAAACTGAGTATATACCTGACGAATAAACCATAGCTTCATCCGCCGCTTGTTTAGTTTATTGGGTATAGCATAAAAATCATAAAACGTAAGGAAAGTGCTATGGAAAAAGCTTCGAACCTTGATAGTAAAATGTATGTGCTCGATACCAATGTATTACTCCACGAACCCCTCGCTTATTTATCTTTCCAAGAACATGATGTTGTTATCCCCATGACAGTATTAGAAGAGCTCGACCACATTAAAGATAGGAAACGTGATGTTAGCCGTGACGCCCGTGTTGCTATTCGTGGTTTAGATGAAGTGTTAAAGGACGCTTCGCCAGAGCAAATGTTGCAGGGGGTCGCGCTTCCTAGTAACAAAAAGGCTAAATCAGAATCTCGTGGCCGCTTAATTATCGTTAATGACCATTTATTTGCAGACAGTATTTCGGGGTTGCCAGGCAACGAAAACGACCACCGCATCATCAATTGTGCTGTTCATTTACAGAAGCAACACAGCGATAGCAAGGTGGTGCTTGTCACTAAAGACATCAATATGCGCCTCAAAGCGAAAGGGGCAGGCCTTAAATTTGTTGAAGACTACAGAACAGACCAATTAATTGACGACATAGCGTTGCTTACTAGCGGCTATAAAAAAATTGAAGGTGATTTTTGGCAACAGGTTGGAGAATGCGAAACAGAGCAGCAAGGCCGAGATACCTATCATCATGTTGCAAAAAGCACGATTAGCGATGTGTTCTGTAATGAATATATTTTAGATGAAAGCGACCACTTTGCGGCTCGAGTAACAGGCTACGATGATAAACAAATTACTTTAAAGGATATCAGTGTCGAGCGCTTGATGAGCCATACCGCTTGGGGCGTTAAGCCAAAAAATGTTTATCAAGGGATGGCACTAGATGCGCTACTTGACCCAAGTATTGAATTGGTGATTTTAACTGGTCCCGCTGGCTGTGGTAAAACCTTACTTGCTCTTGCTAGTGCCCTCGAAATGATTATTGAAAAAGGCATTTACGATAAAGTGATTGTCACTCGTAACACCCCAGAGATTGCAGAGTCGATAGGCTTTTTACCTGGCACTGAAGAAGAGAAAATGGCGCCGTGGTTAGCTGCTATTACCGATACCTTAGAAGTGCTGCATAAAGGGGATGAAAATCCAATTTCGAGTCGTAATTACATTATGGAAAAAGCCAATGTACAGTTTAAATCGGTAAACTTTATGCGTGGCCGTAGTATTCAAAACGCGGTTGTTATTTTGGATGAAAGTCAAAACTTAACCGCTTCACAGCTGAAAACCATTATTACTCGTTGCGGTGAAGGCACTAAACTCATTTGCTCAGGTAACTTGGCGCAAATTGATAGTAATTATCTCACGCCAGTTACCTCAGGCTTAACCTATATTGTTGAACGTTTTAAAGATTTTCAGGGCAGTGCTACCGTTAATTTAAACGGTGTGGTACGTAGTCGCTTAGCCAGCTTTGCTGAAGAAAATTTATAACTTGCCAGTACTGCTATGCCTCGTTAACCTAGCTGTTATCGAGGTAAGGTACTTATAAGCCAGTGAATTTTTTACCGTTAAAGCATTACTATCGCTCTTTAGCTGTGGCACTTATTGTGCCACTGCTGGTGGCGTTTTTTTTGTGTTTACATCTATATAATTTAAAACTTGAACGGGCGATAGAAAGCAGGCAAAACGGTTTTAATAATATTTCAGCTCAGCTTAGCCATGCTATGCGTGCCGCAGATGGCCTTATAGACACCATGTTCAAGCTATATGAGCAGCCACTTTCTTATGATTTTGATCCTAGTTGGGCACGCAATGTGAATCAATATGATCACTATTACTACCAAAGTGTGGGCGATGGAGTGGGGGAGATAGTCGGGCAAGGAAAGTTTGCCTCAACCGCTTACGCAATTAATCAATGGCGACGAGTTATTGCCCTCGGCCCCTCGTTTAATACCACGCTGTCGCTTATTCAATCTTTAGAAGCGGTTGCTTATGTTAATGAGCAAGGCTTTGTTTATATTAAGCGCCGTAACACAGCAAAAAGTGAATTTCTGACCAGTGTGTTAGATAACAAATTTCGACCTTTATCAATCAATAGCAACAAGCTTGCTTCGAGCTCTGTGTTGACGATTAATGGTCATGCTTACTTTGCTATTGGCAAGCAGCGAGCCGCTAATAGTCGTGATTACATCGTGTTGATTTATGACCTTAAAGCAATTTCTAACTGGTTAAAAAAAATAGCGCCTAACTATGGTGAGTATATTTTTATCAACCAAGATAACCAAGTTATTGCCAGCTCAAAGGCAACGCTTAATACTGCCATAAGTGCCAACGAGCATTGGCCAAATATCGCGGTAGATATGCGCAAGAGTAATCACAGTCATTTAGTACAAGAAGCTACCAACTTACCTATTTACACTCGTTTCTATGAATCAAAGCAAGCTCTGAGTGAACCAGTAGGCTACGACATTTTTTTAGAATTCGCATTTTTGAGTGTGTTTTTAGTGATGATGTTCAGCGCTGTTTTTTGGTTGAGTCAGCGCATTTTTGTAAAACCAATGACGCACTTGATGAATTATCTTGAGCAGCATGATGAAGGCAAACAAGCGTTAGTTCATTATCGTATTCCTGTTGATTGGCAGCCTTGGTTCAGCCGTGTGAAAAAGGTGTTTAGCCGTAATGAAGAGCTCGTTCAGTCGTTACAAGAGGCAAATAAAGCGCTTGATTCGCAAGTACAGGTAAAATCAAAACAATTACGCCGTAGTATTGATGCGAAAGAGCGTCACTTAGCGCTATTAAATACCATGCTCAATAACGTACCGGATCTCATTTATTTTAAAAATATTGATGGTTCGTTTTTAGGCTGTAATAAGGCGTATGAGCGCTATATTGGCTTGCCACAAGAGAAGCTAGTAGGGCAGCAAATATGTGATATTAGTGATGATAACGGTGAGTTAAACGAGCTTGAAAAGCAAGTACTCCAAGACCGCCAAGCTTATCAAAAAAGATTGACCACAGAAGATAACAGCTATCTTTTTAGCATTGTGCCATTTTACAACGAACATCAGCAGTTTCTTGGCACCATGGCGATTGGTCGTGATATTACCGAGCAGCATAATGCGCTCAATGCATTACAAAGCTCCGAAGCAAAATTACGCAGTGCTATGGAATATGCTGCTAATGGGGTGCTGTTGGTATCGCTTGACGATCAGGTGCTGCAAGCAAATAAAGCGGCACGTAAAATCTTTGCAATTGAAAACGCCAATGACCTCAAACTAATAGACTTATTTGCTGAGACGTCTTATCAGACGTTAAAAAATACTCTGACAGAGCTGTTGCATGAGAAGAAAAAAGTGTATCACTTTAGTCTTGAGCAGCAAGAGCTACAACGCTGGCTACAAATTAGTGTGTCATTAGTTTGGAATGCTGAGCAAACACCTGATTACTATGTTGTTCATGTACAGGATGTGACGGATTTAGTAAAAGCAAAGGATGACGCAGAGCGGGCAACATTAGCTAAGAGCCGCTTCATTGCAAACCTTAGTCATGAAATACGCACACCACTCAATGCTGTACTAGGCTTAATTGATGTCATCGCTTTACAAGGTTTAACACAGCCGCAGCGTAATCATGCCGAACAAGCAAAATCAGCAGCCAATAGCTTGCTTACTTTATTGAATCGCATGCTCGACTTTGCCCGCGCTGAAAGCTCGCAAGTACAACTTAATAAAGCTCCTTTTAGTGTGCCTGATTTAATTGACTACTGTCAGGGAATAACAGCTCCTTTATGCGCAAATAAAGATATCGAGTTTAAAGTCGAATGCGATAAAAGCATTAGCGATAACTTAGTGGGTGATCAAATTTGTTTGCAGCAAGTACTGGCTAATTTACTGACAAACGCTGCCAAATTTACCGAGCAAGGCACGGTGACATTAAACTTAATGCTGGTGGAAGAGTCAGCTGAGCAGCAACTCATTTGTTTTACTGTTAAAGACACGGGCATTGGTATTAGCAAGGCAGATCAAAGCCGCTTATTTGATGCATTTACTCAAGGTGATGAATCATTAACGCGCTCTCATCAGGGGGTTGGCTTAGGCTTAGCGATTGTTAAGTACGAAGTTGCGCTAATGGGAGGCGAAATTAAGCTGGAAAGCGAAAAAGGTAAAGGCAGTGAATTTTGCTTTTGCTTACAGCTAGATAAAGCCTCGGAGCCTGTGAAAAAAGAACTGGTTTCATTGCCTTCTAGTACTGATTTATCTGGCATGTTAGTGCTGGCTGTGGATGATAACCCGCTTAATTTAAGCATTATTAAAAGTATTTTAGAGCAAATTGATGTCACCGTTGTGTGTGCACACAGTGGTGAAAAAGGCATTGAACTGGCAAATAGCTTAAGGCCCGATCTCATTTTTATGGATATTCAGATGCCAGAAATGGATGGTTGTCAGGCAACGCGTATTATTCGTCAGTCATTCACCAAAGAACAAATGCCGATTTATGCACTCACTGCACACAGTGAAAGCGAAGATATTGAGCATTCAATCGCGGCGGGTATGAATAAGCATTTAACTAAACCGATTGTTGCTAGTAAGTTGTTTTTAGCAATGAGTGAACTTGATAACACAAAAGAAGTCTTTTTTGATCAAGCTTTTATACTGTCTCAGTTTGCAAACAATACTAAGTTAGTATTAACTATGTTGTCGAAGTTTGCGACTATGGCAGCAGAGCAGTTATTACAAATCTCTACATTAAAAACTACCGATGAGTTGGTCCGTGTGGTTCATAATGTAAAAGGGTCAGCCGGAAATCTCGGTTTTAAGCGATTGTCAGCGTGCGCTCAGCAATGTGAAGCTAGGCTTAAAGCAGATGGCGAACTGCCCGAACAATTAAATGATGAGTTGCAATGGCAAATAAAACAGGTCATTGCATTTATCATCGAACAAGGATCTACTGATGTTGAAAAGAGCCAAGGTACTGATTGTTGATGACGATCCGTTAAACCGCTTGGTATTAGAGAAAACATTGCAGCAAGACTATGATGTTTTTTGTGTTGAGAGTGGCGAAAAAGCACTAACGTTTTTAAAAACGCAGACTGTTGATTTGTTGATCTTGGATATTGTGATGCCCGGCATTGACGGCTACGAAGTGCTTACTAAGTTAAAAGAAAGCGCGACTACCAGTATGCTGCCTGTAATATTCATTTCAGCTAATACCAGTCACGATGATGAAGCGAAGGGCCTTGAATTAGGCGCGATGGACTACATCACTAAACCATTTAGTGCTGCTATTGTGCGTGCTAGAGTGCGCAATCAGCTGTTGATCAAACAAAAAAATGACTTACTCGAAATGCTCGCCTCAATTGATGGCTTAACAGAGATCCCAAACCGACGTTATTTAGATGAAAATTTAGCGCGAGAGTGGCGTCGTTGCCGTCGAGATCAAACCCCGCTATCTGTGTTATTGATGGATGTTGATCACTTCAAGCGTTACAACGATTGCTATGGTCACCGAGCGGGTGATGATTGCTTAAAACAAATTGCTCATGCCTTAGTTGGGGCGTGTGAACGAGGCAGTGACTTTGTTGCTCGTTATGGTGGTGAAGAGTTTGCTGCGGTGTTGCCCAATACTTCAGCTAAAGAAGCTATGTCGTTTGCAAATAAATTGCGCAATGCAGTTAATGATTTAAACATCCCACATAAAGCGTCGCTAAATGCCGACCATGTCACAATTAGTATTGGTATTGCGACCACAGAAAATGGTCAGGTTTATGCAGAACAAACTTTGCTTGAAGAAGCTGATTTAGGTCTTTATCAGGCTAAAGACGCCGGACGAGATCAGATAGTATCGAGAATGATTGCAGTTAATGAGTCAGAGTAGGCAAAGCCTACTCATCCGTTTCAAATTATTTATTAACCATTGCTAAGAGATTTATAAATCGTATCACCCACGCCAATTAACTTATCATTTTTAAATACGAGTGGCGTACACTCGTCTTTAGTCATCTTGCCATCAGAGTGAATACTATGCGTTGCATAGAATAATACTTGGTAAACATCATCACCTTGCTTTAATAACTCGGTAAAGTTAGGTGTATTTAGTTTATTTAATACAGTTTGGTAGCTCGTATCTAATGCAAGATTAGAAATCACTTCACGGTTATTTTTATGCTGTTTTTGCCAGCTAGAAGAGTTACCAGCCCAATGTGTGTCGGCTTCACCGTCAGAAACAGCAATTACACAACCAGTTAAAAATGGAGCAGTTAGCGCGGCAATTAGAAGTGCTTTTTTCATGTTATTTTATCCCGAAGAAATTGTTTTATAGTTACCCTTAGATAGCAAACTGCTTGCCAAACTTATAAATGATAACCAAATCAATTGTTTAGGTTTTTTTTAGTCAATGGGCTAAGTAATAAATCACTAACTACTTAGCTCTATTGACTAATAAATTGCGATTTAGACCAACCTGTTACGTGTTTCGCCTTGATTAAATGCCTGGATATTTAACGCAATTTCGTTAACTAAGCGCACAATAGATTCTTGGCTCGCCCATGCAATGTGTGGGGTAAGTAATAAGTTTGCACCTTTGTATAGTGCCAGCGGGTTTTCGTGCTCTGCGGGTTCTTTACTGAGTACATCAACACCGGCTCCGGCAATAATATTATTAGCTAATGCATCAGCTAAATCGGCTTCATTTATGATCCCACCGCGAGCAGTATTTATAATGATAGCTGACGGTTTCATCATGCTTAATTCTGCCGCAGCGATTTGGTTGCGTGTTTCATCAGTTAGCGGGCAGTGAACACTAATGATATCGGCTGTGGTTAAGGCATCATTGAAACTAACACGACCTTCACGAGGCGTTTGGCCTTTTCGTTCACTAATGATGACATTGGCACCAAAGGCGCGTGCTACATCGGCAACGGCTTTACCCAGTGAGCCATAGCCAACAATAGCCAGTGTTTTGCCGGCAATTTCATTAAAGCTGTAATCTAAACGGCAAAACATAGGGCTTTGCTGCCATAAGCCTTGTTGGCAATCATTAATATATCTGTGAGTATTGCCCAGTAAATTAGTGATTAGAGTAAAGGTATGCTGCACCACACTCGGTGTTGAATAGCCCGCGACATTTGTCACTGCGATGTTATATTCTTTGGCTGCACCTAAATCAATGTTGTTAGTCCCTGTCGCTGCAACACATATTAATTTTAAATTAGTTAGCTTGCTCATGGCGTGCTGATCAATCACCACTTTATTACTGATAACGATATCGGCATCTTGGCAGCGCTCAACAACCTGTTCTTTAGCGGTTAAATCGTAACAGGTTAATTTACCTAATTGCGCTAAGGCATCTAACGACGTGTTGGCTAATGTCGCTGCATCAAGGACAGTAATATTCATGTGCTTTCCTTTTTTAATTTATTGCTTGACCTTGGGGTATACTCCAAGGTTTATAGTGAGCATAATAAATAAACGCTTCACAATGGAGACGGTGATGAAAATAGGTGAGTTTGCCCGTCAGTTGGGTGTCTCAACAGATACGCTACGGTACTACGAAAAGCATGGTTTGTTAACGCCTAGTTCGCGTTCAGACGTGGGATATCGTTTTTATTCTGAGAATGACTATAAACAAATGGCGTTTATTCTCAGAGCAAAGAATGTTGGCTTTAGTCTGGCTGAGATCAAAGAACTACTGCAAATTAAGTTTCATAAAGATCAGCATTCTTGCCATGAAGTTAAAGAGATGACGATACAAAAACGTGATCTCGTTGCACAGCGAATTGCAGAGCTTACTCGCTTTTATGACTCACTTTCATTATTGGCAGATAAATGTTGTGGCGGAGAAGAGCCTGCTGAAAACTGCTCAATACTAACAACGCTGGAGGATATCGATGGACTTACTCAATAATTTTTGGCATCTGTTTTTGCTTTCAGCGCCTTGGTTAATGCTGGGCTTATTCATAGCTGGTCTTCTCAATGTGTATTTGCCTGCTAACTTTCTTAACCGGCATTTAGGCAAAGAAGGGTTATGGACCACAGTTAAAGCAGCCTTTATTGGGGCTCCAATGCCATTGTGTTCATGTGGTGTGATCCCTGCGGCCATTGGTTTAAGAAGGGCGGGGGCGTCAAAAAGTGCCACCACAGCATTTTTAGTTTCAACTCCTGAAACAGGGGTCGATTCAGTTTCGGTATCTTATGTATTACTAGGCCCATTTATGGCGGTAATACGTCCTATTGCCGCCGTGTGCAGTGCCATTGTGGCGGGAGTATTAGTAGGTAAAGATAGCGAGCTTCATCAGCATCAAAACACAGCATCAGATGAAAAAGACTCAGAATCAACATCTTGTTGTAGCAGTAAACAGCCTGAGCCTGTGACCACATCAAGTTGTTGCAGTAAAGAAGCGCCTCCTAAGCCCGAACAAAGTTGTTGCAGTAAGCAAACGCCTAAAGAGTCTGAGTCTGTTAAAACAACAAGCTGTTGTAGTAGCAAGAAATCGCAACCAACACAGGAGCCGCAACACAGTTACGCAACTGAAAAAGCAGCACCTTCGCAGAAAAGCTGTTGCAGCACTGAGCAGTCATCTAAAGCCGTTGAAAGTCGTTTTAGCAAACTGAAACGTGCAGTGAGCTTTAGTTGTAACAAGCTGCTTGAAGACACCATGATTTGGCTAATGATCGGTTTATTTTTTGCTGCTCTAGTTCAAACTTATGTACCAGAATCTTATTTAAGCCAATGGGGTAATGGCATCCTTGCAATGCTGGTGGTTATTTTAATCAGTATTCCTATGTATATTTGTGCCACAGCATCGACACCTATAGCTGCAGGCTTATTACTCAGTGGTGTGTCTCCGGGGGCGGTGCTAGTGTTTATGTTAGCTGGGCCGGCAACTAATATTGCAACACTTGGTGTGGTTGGTAAAGAGCTTGGCAAGCGTGCGGTATTTGCCTACTTAATAGGAGTGATTGGCACGGCGCTAGCATTTGGCTTTTTAACCGATTATTTAGTGGCGCAATACGGTTTTGTTGTAGCGCCGATGATGGGCGAAGAGCACGAAGTTTTACCTCATTGGTTAAGCCTTGGGGCAGGTATTGTGTTGGCAATTTTAATGCTTAGATTACTGCTAAAAATGGTATTAAAAAAGTCGTCGCAAACTGGTAAGAGCATTGCTTAATTATTTGTTATAGATATATATTTTCTACATTAATTGGCATTTAATTTGGTTAACTATCGCGTCTCGGTTCGCATTTAAAATTGCCTGAGTTATAATCCGCCAATTATTTTTAACGGCACGCTCAGCGTGCCGTTTTTTAACTTAAGTAGTTTTTAATGAGTGAAAGTGTGGATAAATACGCCGACATAAGACCTTACAATGATGATGAAGTAGCTGATTCAGTAGCGCGTTTGATTGCTGATAATGCCTTTGTAGATGTAATCGCTAAGTATAACCTACCGCGCTTTTTATCGAACTTCCCATTTATTACTCGCCCATTAGTGCGCAGCCAGCTGCGTAAAAAGTGGGGCAACACCGCATCGGTTGAGCAAGTTCAGCATGAAGTGGCTGATTATTTAAATAAACTAATCACCCGTACGACTTCAGAAGTAACGTTTTCGGGCATCGATAAACTAGACCCAAAACAAGCTTACTTATTTATCTCTAATCACCGCGATATCGTGCTTGATCCTGCACTTGTGAATTGGGGCTTGTTCAAGCACAACATGCCGACAGTTCGCATCGCAATTGGTGATAACTTACTGCAAATTCCTTATATCACTGAGTTAATGCGTTTAAACAAAAGCTTTATTGTAAAGCGCTCAGCGAAAGCTCCGAAAGAGATGTTAAAAGCGCTGTCGCAGCTGTCTGCTTATATCTATGACTCACTCGCTGAAGGCCACTCAATTTGGATAGCGCAAAAAGAAGGCCGGGCAAAAGACGGATTTGATCAAACAGATCCAGCCTTACTTAAAATGTTGCAGTTACAAGGTCGTAAGCAGAAAAAAGAGTTTGCTGAATACGTACGCGAATTAAAAATTGTGCCAGTGTCTATCTCTTATCAATACGAGCCATGCGCGATTGCTAAAGCGAAAGAGCTTTATCACAAACAGCAACATGGTCAGTATGTGAAACAGCAGGGTGAAGATATTGCTAGTATTGTTGAAGGTTTTAGTACAGCTAAAGGGCATGTACATTTAGCGTTCGGCGAGCCAATTGAATCAGGCTGCGAATCGCCTGAAGAGCTTGCAAAAACTATTGATCAGCAAATTGTTGATTCGTTTTTCTTACACCCAGGTAACTATATAGCGGGTGGTTGTACGCAAGCTGTGATTGACGAAAAAGATGCAGCTGCATTTAACGAGCGACTAGCAAAAGTGCCAGAGGAGCTAAAACCTTTGGTACTAGCTATGTATGCTAAACCTTTTCATCGTAAAGCAGAACTTGCCACAAGCGAATCTGAGTAAGCGAAACAGATAGTTTAAGAAGCCACTTTTTAAAGTGGCTTTTTTTATGGTTAATTTTCAGGCTATACTTTTAATATTCTTTATTAACCGGCATTTGTGATGCAACAAATTGAAATATTTGAAATTCCAAGCCCTTGCAAAGGAATATGCCAAGTTAATAACCGAGGCTATTGTAAAGGTTGCTACCGTAGTCGCGATGAGCGCTTTTATTGGAATAAGTTTACCAATGCAGAAAAACGTAAAGTCATTAGCTTATGCCAACAGCGCTATAAACGTTATCTTCAGAAAAAACAGCAGGCAGAGCAGCAACAAAAAAATCCTGAGCAAGGCGGTTTTGATTTTTAAAATTTACTGAGGTTGTATTTCGATTTTAAAAATTGCACCGTGCCGTTTTTATCAAGCTTTTTAAGCACTTTAGTTAGTTGCGGAATAATCGCTTTATGTCGTTTATGCACAAAGTGAAAGCTCTGCATCGGCATTAATACCTGTTTATGAAAGGCTGTTTGATCAAACCCCGGGTGCTTAGTCGACAATAAAAAGTCTAGTAATATTGTTCCTTCAACACGTTTTTGCGTGAGTAAATTAAGCTGCGCAGTGACATTTCTGACCTTGATCACATCACCATCAAATGGGTGGTTATCGATATAACTCTGGGCTGCCGGGTAGCTAGACTGAATTGCTAACGATTTAAGCTGTTCATATTGGCATTGTCGGCAGTTTTTCAGTAGCACTAGATTAAAATCAAAAAGCGCATAGTCTACTTTCAATAAGTTTGGGTAATCATCTTTAACATCGGCAATGCGGCCTAGTTGCCCATCGAGTACTCCTTGGTTAGCGGCAACCAAGGCATTTTGATGATTAAAGTCGATAATATGGATCTCATAGCCAATTTCTTTGTATGCCATTTTCATTAAATCAATAACATAGCGAGCTTGAGGTGTATCGGCGGGGCGATTAAAGATCAGTAAATTATTGCTGGCACTACATGATAAGCAAAAAAACAGCAAAAATAAGGCAAATCTGTGACTCAGATACTTCGACAACATGCGTTCCTTGCGTACATAAATTGCTCGTTAATTTACTGATATGTGTTTCCAAAATCAAGCTTATCCGTGGGCTTTTTAAGCTAATAAAAGGGATTAAAGCCTGTTAATTTTGTTATACTTGCGAAATCAAAAATTTATTGCTGAGAAAGTATGAGTTTCAATTTATGTAAATTGCCACGAGAGCAAAAATATCAAATTCAATTGGATTACGAAGCGTCTTTTTGGGCTTATCAAATAAAGCGCGGCAAGAACACCCGCGAAGGCGTTTACACTGCAATAAATAATCGCCCTATGTCTGAACAAGCTTTTCTTAAGCAGCAATTTGAGCATTACCTTTCGTTAATGAGCTAATCATGGCTGCGTTTAGATTTTGTTTACTTGAGCCAATTAAAACGCCGTTAGTAAACAAATTTTATGATAAACACAAGGCTCGTGGTCGCGCGACCAAAGCTGACCAAGTATGGGTTGCTTACAAAGAAACAGAAATAATTGCAGCATGCCGAGTCCAAAACCATGCAGGGCTGTTATTTTTGTCTACCCTTTATGTTGATGAAGTATGGCGGGGTCAAAAAATAGCTTCACAATTACTTGCGGCTGTCACCGCTGCACAAAAAGGGACAGTTTTTACCTTCGTGTACCAAAATCTGATTGATTTTTATCTACAAAATGGGTTTAACTATGCATTAACATTACCCAATTCTTTGCAATCGTTGTTTGAGGTATATGCGCATCGAAACGTAGTTGCGATGCACTTTACGCGTGACACAGTGCCAAGTTAGCAATTTGGAACGTCAATGACTAAGTTCTTCTCCAGTATAGCGTTATTTTTTATTCTGATCTGTGGCTTATTTAGCCATCCCGCTATCTCGCAGGTAAAACGTTTATCAACCAGTGAAGGCTTATCGCAAAGTTATGTAAACACCATGCTTATCGATAACAGTGGCTACTTGTGGTTATCGACTGAAGGTGGCCTCAATCGCTACGATGGTTATCAGGTGGTTCATATCAAAGGCCCTAATGGTGAGCTTGAAGATGCCATCATTGACCGTATTTACCAAGACCCTCAAGGCTATATCTGGATAGCTTCACTACAAGCGGGTTTATTCCGCTATGATCCCACTTCCGATACTTATCAGCAGTTTATTGCTAAACCAACCACTGAAGAGCAAATTTTTATTGAGTCGGTGTTTAGCATGGTGGCTGTTGATGACAAAACACTTTGGCTAGGGCGAGGTTGGGATTTTGCCAAATTAGACTTAGAAACGAAAAAAATCACCTCTATTTTTGAAATACCTGAACGCGTAAAAAGCAGCGTTATTCGAGAGCTTTTCGCGTACCAAGGTTATATTTTTATGGGCACTAGTAATGGTGCTTATGTGTATGAGTTGGCATCCGGAAAAGTCCGTAAACTTGAGCATTTGCAAAATGAGCCAAGTCATATTTATCAAAATTATGTGAAATCATTCGCTATTATCAATGAACAAACATTGCTAGTGGGCGCTGTTAGAGGCCTCTATCAGGTTGATATTAGCAATTTAAAAGCAATGTTCGAGACCCCTGATACCGCTTTCAAAAATAAAACGCTCATTAGTGAATTAAATATTTGGAAGATTATACCTGAGACTAACTCTATTACGCTTGGCACTGATAAAGGGTTATTTGAATATAACCTTGAAACGGGTGAGTTAGCTAAGAATATGCGCCTAAAAGAAAGTGGTTACACACTAGCTGACACCAGCATTATTGATATTGTGAAAGATCGCTCAGGTGGAATGTGGCTGGCAACCAAAAATGATGGGGCGTTTTATCAGTCATATGATAACTACAATTTTATCAATGTGACAGCCAACTCATTAACAGGCGATGGACTATCTCACCATTCAATTTGGAGTATCACTGAGTTTCAAAATCGTCTCTGGCTTGCCACCCATAATGGTTTAACAGCGGTTGATTTAGAAACCTACGAAAGTGAAGTTTTTTTAAAAGATTATCAGGTTGACCTTATAACCACTGAATTCAGTATTTACCAAATCATGCCCTACAAAGATAAGTTATGGCTGCATACTAATCGCGGTATATTAAGCTTTGATCCGAAAACCGGGCAAGCCACCCCAGTCAAAGCGGCAAATCCCGAGAACCAAGTTTTAATTAACGATTGGGTGCATGGCATATTGTTGATGCCATCGGGGGATCTTTACTATGTTCACCCTGATTACGGCATGTTTGTTTATAATATCGATAGCCAAAAAGTGACCCGACTAGGCGGCAAGTTTGATGAGTTTGAGCCGTTTTTAGCCTACGGATTTTTACCTGCGTTGTCGTCAAATCCAGAAGCGCCATTATTTTATAATGCGGGTATTCTGTATCAAGTTGATCCCGAAACTTACGAGCTCTCGACGATATATAAAGTACCTGAACAACATGAAAATGTTGCTGTGAATGTGATGTCTTACATCATAGATAACAACAATGTGTTGTGGTTATCGCTTTCAAACTTTGGCTTAATCGGCTTAGATGCCAGCACCTACGAGCATATTTATACCATCGACCTTGAGAAAAATAAGTTAGGTACTTTGTTATATGACATGGTGCTTGATGAGGCGGGCATGATATGGATGAGTAGCCATAAAGGACTTTGGCGACTGAACCCAGATAATTTACATTTTCAGCAATTTACTGGCTCAGAAGGGTTATTCTCAACCGAGTTTAATAGCGGAGCTTTTACTAAGCTTGAGTCAGGGCAAATTGTCTATGGTACGCTAAAAGGCTTTACCTACTTTTACCCTATGGATAACCACTATCAGCAAGCTTTAATTGATCACGTAAATATTACTAACCTTGATTTAATGTCTCGTGATTTACCCGCTGAGCTAAAACAGCCTATCGATAGTGTTGTCCTTGAGCATGATGATATAGGCCTTGAAGTTGCCTTTTCGGCGATGGCATTTAACTATCAAGAACGTATCATTTATGAATATCAGCTTGGTGATGGTCAAAAAACTTATACCCGTAATAACAACCGAGTGCTCTTCCCAAAACTCAGTGCAGGAAAATACCACCTTAAGGTATGGGCAAAAGATCCATTAACCGGAGAGTTAACGCCGCCGGCAATTTTAAATATCGAAGTGAAATACCCACCTTGGCGTGCACCTCACTTTATTGTTTTATATGTGATTTTGGTTGCACTGTTTGTTGCTGCTTGGGTGTTTAGACGTAACCGTATGCAACAAATATTGCTAGCCGCCCATAAAGAAAGTAAAGAGAGTGAAGCACGATTGAAGCTTGCTCTTGAAGGTAGCCATTCTGGAGTATGGGATTGGTCATCGCAAAGCCCGATTATTTATCAGCCGCGTCTTAAAAATGAGTTAGGCTATGAAACTGATAGCCTTAATCTAGATGATTATTTAGCAAAGATTCACCCTCATGATAAGCAAACTTTTAGGTTAGAGTGGTTAGAGTTTTTATCTACACAAAAAGGCTATTTCAATTGTACCTACAGGCTGCGCCATGCTGATGGTAATTGGCGCTGGTATAAAGACTTTGGCAAAGTGGTTGAGTGGCAGGACAGCGCTCCTGAAAAAGTAGCAGGTACCTACACAAACATGACCCGTGAACTGGTATTTGAAGAAAATGCCCGCTTGTTTGGTGCAGCATTTGAACAAACTCGTGACTGGGTGTTCATCTTAGATAAAAATCTGCGTATTCGCGCTACCAATAAGTCATTCCAAGATGCGTTTGGTTTTCCTGCAGAGCCTCGCTCTAGCCGTTCGCTCACACTTGGGATGCCTATATCTACCCGTATTCATTACTTACGCATTATGCAAAAGCTTGAATCGGGTGAGCACTTCTCTGCAGAAGATGTGGTTGAAGTTGCTGGCGGTGAAAAGCGCCAAGTATTAATAAAAATAAGTGCGGTTGCAGGCAATAATCGCCAACTTGATAGCTATGTGATTATAGTTACTGATATTAGCGCGCAAAAGCTGGCTGAAAACGAGCTGCATTTACTTGCCAACTACGATGCTTTGACGGGGCTGCCAAATAAAACCTTGTTCAACGACCGAGTCGTTCACGCTATTGAGCAAGCTGATTACCATCAAACAAAAGTGGCGCTATTAAACGTTAATATTAAGCGCTTTAAGCACTTTAATGATTCGCTAGGTCGTGAAGAGTCAGATGAGTTAATTAAGCGAGTTGCTAAGCGCTTAAAACAGGTGTTGCGTCCACAAGATAGCGTGGCTCGTTTTGATGGTGACGAGTTTGTGATCCTTGCTGAAGATTTAAAACAGCTTGATGAGTTACTGCTGTTATGTGCAAAAGTGATGGATTGTGTCGATACTCATATTGAACTGAGCCAGCAAGCTGTAAAAGTGAACCTTAGTGTTGGGGTTGCTGTTTACCCTGATGATGCAAAGGACACCAAAGCCTTATTGAAAGCCTCTAATGTGGCACTGTACCACGCGAAAAGTCATGTTGAAGGCTGTTATCAGTTCTATAAGCAAGAAATGAACTTACAAGTGCAGCGTACTTTGCACCTTGAATCACAGTTAAGTAAAGCTTACCAAGAACATGAGTTTTGTAATTTTTATCAGCCAATCGTGAGCGCTGAGACTCGCCAAGTGGCGGGGCTTGAAGTGTTGTTACGTTGGCCGAGTAATGATGAATATAAACCTGAAGACTTTGCAAATGCTGCAGAAAGCTCCGGGCTAATTACCAAAATTATGCTGCAGACTCTATCAAGAGCATTGATTGAGCTGCGCCAATGGCGTACCACGCATCCTGATTTATATATTTCTATTAATCTCTCTGCCCTAGATTTTGAAAGCGAAAATCTGGTTGAGAAAATACATCAATCAATAAGCGCAATTAAAGTTCCTGCGAGCGCGCTAGTGTTTGAAATCACCGAATCAGTGATGATGCATGACTCTGATAAAGCGCAGCAAAGTATGGAAAAACTCAAAGCCCTAGGCTGTCGTATTTATATGGATGACTTTGGAACGGGTTATGCGTCACTGACCTACTTGAAACGTTTTCCGGTTGATGTGCTTAAAATAGACAAAAGCTTTGTTAATGATATTGGAATTGATAAAGGTGATGAAGCGATTATCAACTCAACACTTACCTTAGCAAAAAGTTTGGGTAAAGAGTGTGTAGCAGAAGGAGTTGAAAACCGCACGCAATTGCAGTTCTTACGCTCTTTAGGTTGTGAGTATTTCCAAGGTTACTTGTTTAGCAAACCTGTGGCAGGTGATGAAGTAAAAACGCTTTTAGATACCCAGTGGGATGATGAATTTTCAGGGTAAAGCCAAAGCTTTACCCTTTATGTTAATCTTGGCGTTTACCACAGTGGCGGCAATACAGATTGCGATTGCGGTTTTTAAGTTCGTTATGAATCGCTTTATTCGCCTCTTGCTGACTTAAACCCAGTTTATACCGTAAGTTTTCTAAGTGTTCTTCTTCAACCGGCGATAAATGCCCATCTTCAACGGCTTCGTGGACTGCATCGGTAAACACTTGTCTGCGTTTACGTAACTGCTCAGAAAAGCTTGAGGCCAACAAACCGGTTGGAATAGCCACCATACCCATACTAACTAGTGTAATAGCACCACCAAATAAGCGACCAAGGGGAGTCACAGGCACGACATCGCCATAACCAACAGTTGTTAATGTCACCATTGCCCACCACATTGCAGCAGGGATAGAGCCAAATTTATCTGGCTGTACATCGTGTTCAATTAAGTAAATACCGCATGAAGCAATGATCAGCACTACGGCCATAATAAAAAAAGCCGCAAGCAGTGAACTGCTCTCTTCTTTGAACGAGTTTAATAATAGCTGCATCGCCCTTGAATAGCGTGTCAGCTTAAAGATACGCATTAACCTAAGCACTCGTAAGAAGCGCAAATCAACACTCACAAAGACCATCAGAATGGTGGGTAAAATCGCTATAAGATCAATCAGCGCCATGGGCGAAAAGAAATACTTAATGCGAATTTTTGAATTTGTTAGTGTACTTTCTTTATGCACGCTTTTATCAACACAGCACCAAAGCCTGAGCACATATTCTAAGGTAAAGATACCGACAGAAATCAGCTCAATCATTAAAAATTCGTGATGATATTGCTTTGCTAAAGGGCCGACTGACTCCAACACAATCGCCACCACATTAATCATGATCAACGACATTAAAAACACGTCGAGAGCGCGTCCTATACGTCGATATTTTCCGTTACCTTCAAAAACTCGTGCAGTGTAATTTCTTAAACGATGCAAAATAATGATCCAGTTTTAGTTAAGTTTTAGCACCATATTAATGCTGCCTTCTTCAAAGTCGCGGGTGATCTTAAACCCGAGTTTTCGTGCCAGTTCAATCATGCCGGTGTTTTCTGGCAAGGTAATACCAGCAATTTGTTTTACGCCTTGGTTTTTACAATGCTCAATCGCCGCATTCATTAATATTGTGCCAAGCCCTAAACCTTGGCAATCAGAGCGCACCACAATTGCAAACTCAGCATCGAGCTTGTCTGGATCCATAAGTACACGAGACACACCTAATGTACAGGCTGAGCCATTTTGCTCTTGGCTAACAATAAACGCCATTTCTCGGTCATAATCAATTTGCGTCATTTTCGCGAGCTGATCATGGTTAAATTGCGGTAATTCACCGAAAAAACGCTTATATCTGTCTCCTTTACTCAATGATTGATCAAACTCTAAGTGAGCTTGCTCATCTTCTGGTTTTATTGGTCTTAGCTGTGCTTGGGTATTGTTTTTAAGGGTTACTTCTTTAACTAATTCAATCGGGTAGGGGCGAATACACAAACGTTTACGGTTCGCTTTTGCTTTATAACGGCTAAGGCCAATAGTCGCATCAAGGACCAAAAACTGCCCGTTGCTGGCTAAAATAGGGTTTAGTTCAACACTGGTAATATCAGGTTGGTCGATAACAAGCTGCGAGATACGGGTGAGTAGGGCGCATAAACGGTATTTATCGACTTTTTCTGGTAGCACGCGGTCTTTTAGTACGCCTTTATCGTGCGCCGCAGCAATCAGGTATTTTGCCAAGTTCATATTCAGTGGTGGTAGTGCCACTGCAGCTTGAGCGAATTCAAGTCCGGTGCCTGCTTCACCAAGTAAGATCACCGGGCCAAAGTTAGGCTCTGTTTTAATAGCGATTCGTAGCTCATTAGCACCTGCTCGTGGCGCCATCTTTTGCAATGAAAAGCCTTCAATATGGGCATCAGGGTAGGTGTTTTTGATTCTTAGCAGCATGGCAAAAGCTGTTTGCTCAACTTCTTGCGCATCATTTAAATTAAGGACCACACCACCGACTTCTGATTTAGAAGGAATACTTGGGCTAATTAGTTTTAACGCTACCGGAAAACCCAGCTCAATGGCTTGTTCTTTGGCTTCTGTTGGTGTGTAAGCAACCTCAGTTTGAATACAATCAATACCATAATGAGTGAGTATTTGGCTTGCTTCATGGGTTGATAAATAGCTTTGCTCTTCGGCTAAAAACTCATTTACGACATTGCGTGCTGCGTCTTTATTTATTTTTGCATCATCGGTGTTTGATTCTGGCGTTTGCGTTAAATGCTTTTGGTTACGGCGATAACTTACCAAGTGCATAAACGCACCAACCGCACCTTCAGGTGTACGGTAGGTCGGAATGGCATTATTAGCGCAGACTTTACGCGCGGCATACGCGGCATCTTCGCCCATAAAGTTTGTCATAACATAAGGGCGAGCCATCTTCGGGATTTTTTCTAAGGTTTCGACAATAATCTCAGCATAGTCTTCACTCGGTGCAAGCGCAGAAGGGGTATGAATGATCAGCAGGTTTTTGACTTCTTTGGCTTGCAGCAAAATTTCTAACGCTTGTTGGTAGCGTCTTGGCGCAGAGTCACCAAAAATATCCACCGGATTCGAGGTCATTTCTGATTGTGGGATCACTTTATTCAGCGCTGCTCTGGTCTCGTCGCTAAGCTCTGCCAGTTTTCCTGAGCTTTGCAAGAGCGTATCAACGGCCATGACACCTGGGCCGCCGCCATTGGTTAAAATAGTCAGCTGTTCGACTTTAAGTAGTTTGGGGTGCATTGCCAGTGTTTGTGTCGCAGCAAAAAGCTCTCGTAAGTCATTTACCCTTAGCATACCCGCTCGCTGGAATAGCGCATCATAGACCGCATCTGAGCTTTGTTTGCCACCAGTGTGTATTTCTGCGGCAAGGGCACCGGCGCTGGTTTTACCGGTTTTAATGGCAATGACGGGTTTGCTAAATGCAGCGGCCCGCGCTGCAGAAATAAAGCTACGAATATCTTCTATATTATCGATATACAACAAAATAGCCTTGGTTTTTGCATCTCGACCTAAAAAGTCGAGTAACTCATCAAAGTCGATATCAAGGCAATCACCCACAGACACAAAATATGAAAAACCAATCTCTTTATTTTTCGCCCAATCAAGAATGGTTGAGCAAACCGCCGCTGATTGCGATACAAAGGCGAGCTTTCCAGGGCTTGCAACTGTATGCGAAAAACTAGCATTTAAGCCAATGTGAGGAATAAGTAAGCCCAAACAATTAGGTCCAAGTAAAGAGACATTTGCCTCAGCAGCTGCTTCTTTTAATGCGTGCTTTTGGTCGGCGTTTAAGCCCGCCGCAATCACCACTGCATGTTTACAGCCAAGCTCCCCAAGCTCATTAATGATGTTGATTAAGGTGTTTTTATTAGTACAAATAACCGCAAGATCAGGTACTTTTGGAAGTGCAGCAATGCTCGGATAGGCTAGTACGCCGTGTACAGCGCTGTGATTTAAACTAACAGGCATGATTGGGCCTTTAAAGCCCCCTTGTAAAAGGTTGCGCATAACCACAAAGCCCGCTCGGTTAGGGGAATTTGAGGCGCCAATGACCGCGACTGATTTAGGGTTAAAAAATTGGCTAATACGTTTAACGCTCATGCTGTTTCCTTCGCTTGCGCTGTTTGTTAAAACTTCAGGGTCTGTTAAGTTTAATACACCCAAACTAGAACCGACACGCTTCTAAAGTATTAAAAGTTATACTCATAAGATAACCTGTTTATAACTACTTTTCGAGTCAAAAACAGTGACCTACATCAAGGAGAAAAGCATGAATAAAGCGCAACCATTTAATATCGTTATTGCAGCCTGTGCATTGGCGGTTGGTTTGCTCGGGTTAGGTTTTATTTTGAAAAGTGCAGCCCTTGATGTGAAAGGCATGGAGCGCACTGTTCACGTTAAAGGTTTAGCTGAAATGGAAGTGCCAGCAGACACTGTTATATGGCCGTTACAGTTTTCTGATGCCGATAACAACCTTGAAAAATTAGTGGGTCGAGTTGAAGAAAAAAGCGATGCAGTCGTCGCCTTTTTAAAGCTACATGGTTTTAGTGATGAAGAAATCAGCCTTGGTAGTCAGTCAATTATTGATAAACAAGCCCGTGAGTATGGCGGCGAGAATCAGCAGTTTCGTTATATTGCCCGTAATAATGTCATTGTTTATTCAAATGACATCGAAAAAGTGCAACATGCCTTAGGCGCAGTAAGCCAATTAGCCAAGCAAGGCATTGCGATAGTACAAGACAATTACGAAACGCGTATTCAATATTTATTTAATGGCTTAAATGAAATTAAGCCAAATATGATTCAAGAAGCAACCGAAAAAGCCCGTGAAGTGGCAATGAAATTTGCCAAAGATTCACAGTCTAAATTAGGTAAAATTAAAACTGCGCGTCAGGGGCAGTTTTCAATTTCTGATAGAGATTCAAACACACCTCAGCTGAAAAAAGTGCGTGTTGTTACCAGTGTTGAATATTATCTATCTGACTAAACCCAATACCACAGATAAAGGCAGCCGCATGCGTGTGCATACAAGCACCATGCGGCAAAGCGCACCGAGCATAAAGCCGCCACTAAATGCCACAGCCACCCCCAATAAGCCAAACTGATCTTTTAACAGTACTGCCATTAAAACCGTGACACTGGTTGCGCCAAGTAATACGTACAGGTTGATAAGCGGGTTCCCTTTTAACTTGATCATGCTACTGGCTAAAATTCTTGCTGGTAATAACAGCTGCCCGAGTAACAGCAGCATTAAAATCCAAAAACCTTCCTGCAATTGGCTTTCTCCATAGAGAGTGAGTAGTGGCTTTGCGAGCAGGGCAAGTAGCAAAATAGCGGCAAAGTTAAAACGCCATACCACTTTCATTAACTCGCTAAGTTGCTGCTCGGTCGTTTCATCGGCCATTAAAATGGGTTTTAAATATTGGTTTGCGGCATTGCCTAAAATAGTCAGTAAGCCAGCAATCACTACCGCAGGAAAGAAAATACTCACGCCTTGTGCGCCAAACCAGTGATGCACCAGTAATACATCGAGTTTTGCTACCAACACGGTGCCAGCGCCACTGGCGAGCATGATCAATGAGTCTTTACACCATTGCTTGGTTTGGTAGCGGGCAGTACTTGCGACGATCATTTTCTTGATTAACCAATATTGATAAATGACTACGCACAAGATGCTACAAAACAACAAGATACAAATCTCGACTAAAGATAAGTCGCCACGTATCAAGTACACAAAAAAACAAAACCCCGCGGTTAGCAATTCAAAGATACACTGCTGTGTTATTAGGCCAATTTTAGGTTTATTCAAAGCCACTAAAAAAGCCGATTGGCTTTGCATAATGGCGCCAATCGGCACCAGTAACAGTAAATAGACCACATGCTCTTGAGCGCTTTGGTGCGGTGAAATAGCCTGAAAGCTAATCACCACCGCAGCGACAAAAATCACCCCGAATAAACAAGATGCCGCTAAATAAACATGTTTTAAGCCACGTAGTAAATCATGTTGCTGGGCTTTGTAGAGCGGGTAGCTAATACGCATTAAAGACGATGCAAACCCCATACTTGCGGGTAATAACAGAATTTCACACAGTGCGAGTAAAGCCGCGAAAGTACCAAACTCATCAGTACTTAATATCCTTGCAAGGCACAAGGTAAGCACAATACGGCTACCGTGATTAAGGGCTGTAAAACTGCTGAGCGATAAAAACGCTTTAACAACATCCTTATTCATGGAGCTATTGATTGAGCGCGTTTAATAACTGCGCTGTTGGCACTTGCAAATAGGCCGCGCACAGTAGAACTTTGCTGTCGCTATTCGTTGGTTGATTGGCACCATAAAATTGCTTAAGGGTATTTATTAAGGCGCTGACTGCGCTAGGACTGTGGCTTTGGTCGACTTCCATCATGGCTAATAATGCGGAGAACTCATGTTTGGCTAGCATTTGGGTCGTGCTGTTTTGCGCTATAAAGCAACCAATAGGAGTGAGCTGCTGTTTATTTAATGTTTTTAACGCTTTGCCTAAGCTTTCGTTGCTTTCAAATAACATTAACGAACGCAAGTAATTAAAGGGTAGGTTATCAGCCTGACACTGCGTAAATAAATGATGTAGTAAGGTATTGCCCTGATTGTCTGTTACACAAAAAGCATTTTGAAATTTAAGGCCAGGCGTGAAAAAGCTCAGTTTATCGATATCATCAATTAAGGCTACAGCTTCATTTGGTAGCGGGCTTGCTTCGAGTAAATGCGCTGCCACATTTTGTAAAAACAAGTATTTAACTTCACTACTGCAAGCTAATTGATAGATATGTTGTAATTGTGCCGCTTGCAAAACTCCCGATAAACTTTGGTAATCGGCAATGAGTTCTTTTAACTGATGATGTTGAAGCCGGCTGTTCAATTGCTCAATCGCGCTTTGCATGGAGATACTCGTTTTTTATTATTTATACATTTATAGCTCAACTAGTTGTTTAAATAAATAAAAAAGGCCGCTGAGCGGCCTTTTTCAAGTCTTTATTGCTTAAGCTGCTTGTTTTTTAGCAACCCATTGGTCAACAAACTTCTCTAGTACATTTAATGGTACTGCACCATTTTTAAGTACTACATCGTGGAATTCACGAATATCGAATTTATCGCCTAGTTTTTCTTTAGCCGCTTCACGAAGCTCTAAAATTTTCAGCATGCCCACTTTGTATGCCGTTGCTTGTGAAGGCATTACAATGTGACGCTCAACCATTTTAACGCCATCAGACGTCGCATTTGGTGTGTTATTTACGTAGTAGTCGATACCTTCTTGACGTGTCCACTTCATTGCGTGGATACCTGTATCTACTACTAGGCGACATGCACGCCATAATTCCATCGCAAGACGGCCAAAATCTGAATATGGGTCTTCGTATAAGCCCATTTCTTTTGGTACTAGCTCAGAGTATAAACCCCAGCCTTCAACATACGCTGTGTAGCCGCCAAACTTACGGAACTTAGGTACATCTTCAAGCTCTTGCGCGATAGCAATTTGCATGTGGTGACCCGGAATACCTTCGTGGTATGCAAGTGCTTCCATTTGGTATGTTGGCATTGCTTCCATGTCGTAAAGGTTTGCGTAATAAATACCTGGGCGTGAGCCATCTGGTGCAGGTTGTTGGTAGAACGCTTTACCTGCTGCTTTTTCACGGAATGCTTCAACAGCTTTAACTTTAAGGTCAGCTTTTGGCTTAACAATGAATAGCTCGTCTAGGCGAGACTTCATGTTATCGATAAGCGCTGTTGCTTCATCAAGGTAACGTTGTTTACCTTCAGCGGTATTCGGGTAGTAGAACTGCTTATCAGTTTTCATGAATTCCATGAATGCTTTAAGGTCACCTTTAAAGCCTACTTTGTCCTTAATCTCACGCATTTCGTCGTGAATACGCGCGACTTCAGCTAAACCGATTGTGTGGATTTCTTTTGCTGTTAAATCAGTCGTTGTGGTACGTGCTAAAGCATTATTGTAGAACGCTTCACCGTCAGGGAATTTCCAAGCACCATCGCGGTCATCAGCGCGTTTTTCTAACTGAGCTAAGAAGTTAATTAGCTTAGTGTAAGAAGGTTTTACTGCTGCTTTTAGGGCTTTTTCAGCATCGCTGATAAGTGCTGATTTTTCGCTATCGGCAATCTCTAACGCATTAACTTTGCGTTTAAAGTCAGCTAGTAACGTTGAGTCTTCACCGTCATGGAATGGTGCGCCGCGTAAGATATTATTGCTTGAATCAATCACGTGTGGGAAAACAAACTTAGGCGCGATAATGCCTTTATCTGCTCGTACTTCAAGGTCTTTGATTAGCTGATCAATAACCGTTGTAACACCATTTAAACGTGAGATATACGCTTTAGCATCAGATACATCGGCAATTTGATGTTGATTGATTAAAAAAGCAGGGATCATCGAGTGAACACCAAACATTTGGTTCACAGGGTAGTTGTAATGACGCCATTTGAAATCAGCAATTTCGTTTTCTAAATCTTGCTTTTTAAGGTCGTAGCTTACTTTTGTTGCGTCATCTAATAGGTCGCGGTTAATTGCGTTAAGCGCAACTAGGTCAGCTTTAGTTTGTTCAAAGTCTTCTAAAACGCGCTCTTCGCTGCCATCGTCCCATTTGTCGTAATCTTTTTTGATGCCCATGTATGTTTGATAGATCGGGCTTTTCATTACATCACGGTTAAAAGTATCTTCGAAGAAGGCATTAGCTTTATCGATTTCACTTTGTACAGGTTGGCTTTGTACACTTGGTGCAGGCTTCGGTTGCTCTTGCATTTGTTGGCAGCCGCCAAGTAATGCAACACTTACCGCCGCAGCGATGAAGGTCAGTTTACGCATTATCGTTCCTTTGTAGTTGTTAGAAATTTAATTATAATTCTTAAACGAATAATTCTAGCAGGTCATTTAAAAAGCGGTGGCCTTTTTGGCTTACCTGCCAGTTATCTTTATCATCAATTAGTAAGCCTTTTGCAATTGCATCAGTCAAGGCTTGTTCCTGACTTTGCAGTGACAAACTTGTAAGCAAAGGTAAATCAGCTTTGGGGCAGGGTTCGACTAAACGAAAACGATTCATAAAGAATTCAAAAGCTAAGTCGTCTTCTGCTACTTGCCATTGTTCGTATAAATACGGTTTGGCAAGATCCATATAACCTCGTGGGTGTTTTACTTTCACGGTACGGGTGATGACTTTATTTTCATCAGTAATTTTACCATGGGCACCGCAGCCGATACCGAGATAATCGCCAAATCGCCAATAATTCAAGTTATGACGGCATTGGTAACCGGGCTTCGCGTAGCCTGAGATCTCGTATTGCTCATAACCTGCTGCTGCGAGTAATGCTTGACCTTGTTCTTGAATATCCCAAAGGGTGTCGTCATGAGGTAAGGTCGGTGGCTTAGAAGCAAACTGAGTATTTGGCTCAATGGTTAGTTGATACCACGAGATATGAGGTGGATTAAGGGCGATAATTTTTTCAAGGTCACCCAAGGCGTCTGCAACAGATTGCCCAGGTAAGCCATGCATTAAATCAAGGTTAAAGCTGTTTAGCCCCGCTTGATGCGCCTGTTTAGCCGCATAACTTGCTTCATCAGCACCATGAATACGGCCAAGGGCTTTTAGCTTGTCATTTTGCATGCTTTGCACACCAATCGAAATACGATTGATGCCAGCGGCAACATATTCTTTAAAGCGACCTGTTTCGACTGTACCAGGGTTTGCCTCTAGGGTAATTTCACAGTCATCAGTTAGGCCAATTAATCTGTCGACTTCACCAAGTAAGCGAGTATAAGCGTCACCAGTTAATAAGCTTGGGGTGCCGCCGCCAATAAAGATGCTGTGGATTTTACGCCCTTGTACTAAATGCAAATCAGCCTTGAGATCATCAATAAGATGTTGAACGTATTCTTTTTCGGGGATTGTGCCTTTTTGGCCATGGCTATTAAAGTCACAGTATGGGCACTTTTGCACGCACCAAGGCACGTGCACATATAAACTTAAAGGCGGTAAACTCACAGGCCGCCTTTTTGCTGCAATTGTGCAAGTAGTTGTTTTAAAGCTTGGCCGCGATGGCTAAGGGCATTTTTTTGCTCTTTAGTTAACTGAGCGCTAGTGCATTGCTCAGATGGTACGTAAAAAACAGGATCATAACCAAAACCACCTTGACCATCTTGGCTATGGGTGATTTCGCCTTCCCAGCTAGCACTACAAATAAGTGGTGTAGGGTCGTCGGCGTGGCGCATTAATACTAACACACACCAAAAACGTGCACTGCGAACTGGGTTATCAGCAAGCTCTTTTAGTAGCTTGTCGATATTATCTTGATCGCTGGCACCCGCACCGGCAAAGCGTGCAGAGTACACACCAGGTGCTCCATTTAGGCCGTCTACTTCAAGACCTGAGTCATCAGCAATCGCAGGCATGCCTGTGATCTTTGCTGCATGGCGCGCTTTAATAATGGCGTTTTCAACAAATGTGGTGCCTGTTTCTGGCACGTCTGGCACTTGAAAATCGCTTTGTGGAACCACGTTAATATTAAGTGGGCTGAGCATACTTGCCAGCTCTTTTACTTTGCCAGGGTTGCCCGTGGCTAAAACCAAGGTGTTGTTCATAGGTCTATTAATCTACGTAAAATTTTTGCTGAAATTTCAGCGTTTGTACTTTGCCATTTTGATTAATTTCGATATCAAAACGGTAAATTTCTTCGTTGCTGTAATCGATTTGCGCGAGGTAATAAATCGCATCGCCTTCAACAACTTCTTTAAATGTAAGCTGTTTTTTATTACCAAGTAGGTTACGTGCAGTGCCAGTTAAAGTTGCAGTCTGCGCTGTTTTATCGCTGTTTTTTAATACCGAAATATTAATAATCCCTTTGCTAGGGCTACGCTCTAAATCATAGTTTTTAGCAATGTTTGGCTGAATAAAAGTCGATGGAAATGCAATGTAATGAACTTCCCAAGGGCCAAGAACCTTGTACTGGGCGCCTGCTTGTTCATCAGCTTTGGCAAAGGTTGTAAATAAACTCAATACAATCAAAGAAAAATAAATAAATTGCTTCATGGTATATCTCACTTAACAAAAGAGGCCTTTCGGCCCCTTACTGCTTAACGTTAAACGCTTAGCCAATTAAATCCATTACTAAAAACTGTAAAAACTGTAGACCAATAATCAACACTAAGATTGATAGGTCTAGACCACCTAATGGTGGGATAACCTTACGAATGGGACGTAACATCGGCTCAGTTAGCTGGTGGAATACTGCCTCAATTGGGTTGTAGCCTTGGCTTACCCAACTTAGTAAAGCACGAATAATTAATACCCAAAATAGTAAGTTTAGGCCTTCTTTAACTACCGTAATTAACGCTTGAATAAATACCGGACCCGGCGCCCAAGCGTTATAGAACATCAGAAAAATAACACTGAGTTTTGCTACAGCAACTAAATAAGCAAGCACTAACGAGGCAATATCAAAGCCACCCACTCCAGGGATGATTTTACGAAGTGGGTTCACTGCGAACGAAGTGGCTTTCACCACAAACTGGCTCATAGGGTTGTAAAAGTCAGCTTTTGCCGCTTGTAACCAAAAGCGTAAAAGGACCACCATTAAAAAGAGATCAAAAATAATCCCAACTAAAAAGTGCATGGCTTGCATAGTTTTACCTTCAAAAAGTAAGCTTAAAGTTCTTTTTCCATCGCTTCAGCGCGAGCAATACAGGCATCCATTGCATCTGCAACAGTGCCGACTAAACCTTGTGATTTAAGATGCTCAACAGCTTCGTGAGTCGTACCCCCTTTAGAGGTTACGTTTGCACGTAGCTGAGAAATACTGATGTCTGGTTGCGAAAGAGCCATTTCTGCAGCACCCAGTGCGGTTTGTTGCACTAAACGGCGCGCATCTTCATCACTAAAGCCAAGTGCTTTAGCTTTTTCTTCAATAGCTTCCATAAATAAGAAGAAGTAAGCAGGTGATGAGCCTGTAACAGCAATGATGTCGTTGATTTGTGACTCTTGCTCAACCCAAACAACAATGCCTGTACACTCAAAAACTTGTTGTACAAACTCGTGCTCTTCAGCAGTTTCGCCGGCGCCATATAGACCAGAAACACCACGACCTAGTAATGATGGTGTATTTGGCATACAACGCACCATTTTCACATCTTGACCTAACATTTCACGTAAACGGTTTACGGTAAGGCCTGCTGCTACTGAAATAAATAGCTTATCGCTAAAATCGACGCCTGAATCTTGGAATGATTGGCAAAGATCGCCCATCATTTGTGGTTTAACAGATAAGACAATCACATCTGCATCGCGAAGTGCCGCGTTGTTATCCGCGGTAGTTTGCACCCCGAAATCAGCAGCAACCTTAGCTAATTTTTCTTGGTTGCGATTGGTTGCAATGATGTTTTTTGCTGCAAAACCGTTCTTTACCATGCCGCCAATGATGGCGTAGCTCATGTTACCCGTGCCTATAAATGCGATTTTTTTGTCTGACATATGTCTGTTATCACCTTTTAATTTCGTTGGCCAAATATATCCGTGCCAATGCGTACCATGGTTGAACCTGCTGCAATCGCCGCTTCAACATCGTTACTCATACCCATCGACAGGGTGTCTACTTGGGGATATTGGGCCTTTAGTTTATCAAAGCAAGCGCTTAATTGCTCAAAATATTGTAATTGTAGCTGGGCATCGTCGGTTTTGGCAGGAATCGCCATCACACCGCGCAGGTATAAATTAGGACATTGATTGACGAATTCGGCCAGTGTCATTAACTCGTCTGGGTGGCAGCCTGACTTAGCCTCTTCTAAACTAATATTAACTTGAATTAATACATTGAGCGGGGCTTTGTCGGCTGGTCGTTGCTCATTAAGACGTTTTGCAATTTTAGTGCGGTCAACACTTTGTACCCAATCAAAATGCGTGGCTACTTGGGCACTTTTATTTGATTGAATAGGGCCGATAAAGTGCCAAACAATGTCTTTATAATCAGCCAATGCTGCGACTTTTGTTACCGCTTCTTGAACATATGATTCGCCAAACTGGCGTTGACCATGCTTATAGGCAGCAATAATATCGTCGGCAGGTTTTGTTTTTGAAACAGCCAATAGGTTGATTGATTGCTCATCGCGGTGATTATTTTTTGCAGCTTGAGCAATTCTTGCGTAGGCGGATGTAAGTCGTTCTGCTATTGTAACCATATAATTATCAGTTGGTTGTGGAGTCATAAATGGATATTACCGAATTATTGGCCTTTAGTGTGCAACACAAAGCCTCGGATTTACACTTGTCATCAGGCGTATCACCTATGATACGTGTTGATGGTGATGTGCGTCGTATTAATATTCCAGCATTAGAACAAAAAGATGTAAATAGTCTGGTATACGATATTATGAACGATAATCAGCGTAAGGACTACGAACAAAATCTCGAAGTGGATTTTTCTTTCGAAGTACCAAACCTTGCGCGTTTTCGTGTTAACGCATTTAATTCAAACCGTGGCCCTGCGGCGGTGTTTCGTACTATCCCAAGTGATGTTTTAACGCTGGATGATTTAGGTGCGCCTGATATTTTTAAAACCATTTCCGATAATCCACGTGGTTTGGTGCTAGTCACCGGGCCAACGGGTTCTGGTAAATCAACCACATTAGCGGCGATGGTTGATTATATTAACCAAAATAAGCATCACCATATTTTAACTATCGAAGATCCAATCGAATTCGTACACGAGAATAAGCTGAGCCTTATTAACCAGCGTGAAGTACACCGCGATACGCATAGCTTCTCTAATGCGCTTAGAAGTGCACTACGTGAAGATCCGGATGTAATCTTAGTGGGTGAGCTGCGTGACCTTGAAACAATTCGCTTAGCGATGACCGCGGCAGAAACAGGTCACTTGGTGTTTGGTACCTTGCATACCACATCAGCACCAAAAACTATCGACCGTATCATTGACGTATTCCCAGGTGAAGAAAAAGACATGGTACGTTCAATGTTGTCAGAATCATTACGTGCCGTAATCTCGCAAACTTTACTTAAAAAAGTGGGCGGTGGCCGAGTAGCTGCCCATGAGATCATGATAGGTATTCCTGCAATTCGAAATCTGATCCGTGAAGATAAAATTGCACAAATGTATTCATCAATTCAAACCGGCGCATCGCATGGTATGCAGACCATGGATCAATGTTTAGCAAACTTAGTTAACTACGGCATTATTACAACCAATGATGCGCGAGCTAAAGCGCAAGATAAAACCCAATTTGGTGGTTAACGGAGCTATTTAAAATGTCTTTACCTTTAAATCATTTTTTACAAGTTATGATCGACAAGAAAGGCTCAGACTTGTTTGTTTCGAGCCAGCTGCCTGTCAGTGCAAAAGTAAACGGTGAATTAATACCTTTAAGCGATGAGAAGCTCTCTGATGAGGATTCACTCGCTTTGGTCGAGTCAGCAATGAACGACAAACAGCGCAAAGAATTTCATGACAGTAAAGAATGTAACTTTGCAATTGCGACTGATGAAGGCCGTTTCCGTGTTTCAGCCTTTTGGCAGCGTGATAGAGCGGGTATGGTTATTCGCCGTATCGTGACGCAAATCCCAGATGTCAACGAACTAGGTTTGCCATCAACATTAACCGACGTGATTATGGCAAAACGTGGTTTAGTGCTGTTTGTAGGTGGTACAGGCACAGGTAAATCAACCTCGCTTGCAGCGCTTTTAGGTTATCGTAACCGCAATCAGCGTGGCCATATTCTTACCATTGAAGATCCTATCGAATTTGTTCACGAACATCGTAAAAGCATCATTACCCAACGTGAAGTTGGTTTGGATACTGAAAGCTTTGAATCAGCGCTAAAAAGCTCGTTACGTCAAGCACCTGATGTGATCTTAATTGGTGAGATCCGTTCACAAGAAACCATGGAATACGCACTCAGCTTTGCCGAAACGGGGCACTTGTGTGTGGCGACACTGCATGCGAATAATGCCAACCAAGCCATTGACCGTATCATGCACTTAGTACCAAAAGAAAAGCACGATAAGTTAAAGTACGACTTAGCACTTAACCTTCGCGCCATTGTTGCTCAGCAGTTGGTGCCAACTTCCGATGGGGAAGGGCGTGTTGCTGCAATCGAAATTTTGCTTAATTCACCTATGGTCGCCGAACTTATTAAAAAAGGTGATATTGGCTCTATCAAAGAAACCATGGCTAAATCGAAAGAAATGGGCATGCAGACCTTTGACCAAGCCTTATTTGAGCTTTATAAACAGCGCCGTATTAACTACGCTGATGCGCTACACCATGCTGACTCGCCAAATGACTTACGCCTAATGATTAAGCTGCAAAACAATGAACAAAGTGGTGCGGGCTTCTTACAAGGCGTGACTATCGATGGTCTTGATGGAAAGAGTGACGAATAAATGTGTTTGCGAGTAAATTTAATCGGTTGGTTATTTTTATTGCTGAGTACCTTTCAGGTATATGGCAATGATAATAAAAGCGTAGTTATTTTTATTCGCGATGATGTTTATGACGATTACAGTCGCTTTTTGAATGGTCGCAAACCTCTTGAAGTTAAAGACTTCAGTGGTGCTTACATACGCCGTGATGTGGTCGATATGATCATAGCTCAACAAGCATTGAGTTTAGGCGGTTTTACCAAGCCATTTCGTTATCACAAAGGCAATGTTAATTATCGCAATACCAAGCTGTTAGAAGATGGCCAGCTCCTATTAAGCTTCGATAGTGTTTGGTCTGTTGATGCAAAGCAGCTAGTTGAGTCGGTATATATCTCTGACCCTGTGATTCGAAATGGTGAGTATTACGCGGGCATATTTACTTCACCGAGCAATAAGAAAGTGCAGCAAGTAAAACAGCTTGCTGACTTTAAACAATTAACCGCAGTGTCTACGCCACGCTGGCAAACCGATTGGCAAACGTTATCTGCTTTGCCCTTAAAAGAGTTGCTCAGAGAAGATGAATGGCTTGGGCAAGTCCGCACTGTATCGATGCAGTGGGTTGATTTTATGATGATGCCCTTAATGCCTAGCCTCAATAATCGCTATACATTAGAAAACATTGAACTGGTAGCTGTGCCAAACCTTGTACTCCAGCTCAATGATAGCCGTCATTTTATTATTTCGAAGAGTCACCCTGATGGAAAAGCGGCCTTTGTTGCAATTCAAAAAGGGCTTGCGCAGCTTCGTAAAACAGGCGCAATTGAAAAAGCCTACCGAGAGGCAGGCTTTATTCCAGATTTAAGCAACTATACGGTGATTAATAAAGCGCATTAGTCGCCATAAAACTGCTCAAAAAAGCTTTCTAAGATGATCACCGCAGACATATTATCAACATTACCTTTACCAAGGTTTCGGTAGCCACCTTGTTCGAACAAACGCGCTTTGGCATCTGCCGTTGTTAGTCGTTCGTCTTGCGTTTCTACCGGAATAGCAAAGTGGTTATGTAAGCGGTTTGCGAACTTCTTAGCTTTAAAGGTAACTTCTTGATTGGTGCCATCCATATTAAGCGGTAAACCAACCACCATTAAATCAGGTTGCCACTCATCCACTTGTTTTTTAATAAGTTGCCAATCAGGGATCCCATCTTTCGCTTTTACAGCTTGTAAGCTTGATGCTGTTCCTGTGAGCTCTTGACCAATGGCAATACCAATACTTTTGGTGCCAAAGTCAAAACCCATTACGGTGCGTTCACCGAGTGGCTTAAAAGTTCGTTTTGTCATAGTCTTAAAATTTATAAATGTTAGGCGTGGCCAGCTTCAGAGCTTAATTGCCCGATATCAAAACCCAGCATAGAAACAGCTTTTTCCCAGCGTTTTTCAACAGGGGTGTTAAAGATGATCTCAGGATCTGCTTTGATAATTAACCATGAATTCTCTAGCAGTTCTTGCTCTAGCTGTCCTTGATCCCAACCAGCATAACCCAGTGTGATAATAAATTGTTCAGGTGCTTCACTCGTGGTTAGGCTTGCTAACACATCTTTTGAAGTGGTGATCATAATATCACTACTAAGTTTTTGACTCGCTGCATAACCTGGTTTTGGTGAGTGCAAAACAAATCCGCGATCGGTTTTTACAGGTCCGCCTGCGTACACAGCTAAACCTGCAGCTTGCTTGCTTTTGTCGTTATCAATTTCGATTTTATCGAGTAGCTCGCCCACGGTGATATTGATAGGCTGGTTAATTACCAAGCCCATCGCACCATCTTGATTGTGCTCACAAATGTAAGTGACAGCACGCTTAAAAAAAGGGTCTTGCATGCTCGGCATCGCGATTAAGAAATGATTCTCTAATGACTGCATAGGTCGCCCCTTTTGTTGTTTAAATTAAGTATGGCTCAGTTTTCTTTCAATGGCATCAAATAAGTGACCAGTGATTGAAATGTCATAAGCGGCTTCAATCTCTTTTACACACGTTGGCGCAGTGACATTGATTTCAGTTAAACGGTCGCCAATGATATCTAGACCAACAAAAATAAGGCCTTTTTCTTTCAGCGTAGGTGCTACAGCCTCTGCAATTTTTCGGTCTGAATCGCTAATTGGGCGTGCTTCACCTCTACCACCTGCTGCCAAGTTACCGCGCGTTTCACCATTTTGTGGGATGCGAGCTAGGCAATACGGCATTACTTCACCATCAACCACAAGTACGCGTTTATCGCCTTGCTTGATTTCAGGAATATAGTTTTGTGCCATTGCAAAACGACTACCATGTTCGGTTAGCGTTTCGCAGATCACACCAATATTGGCATCATCTTCTTTAACTCTAAAGATAGATGCACCACCCATACCATCTAGCGGTTTTAAAATAATATCTTTATGCTCAGCTAAAAATGCACGAATGTCTGCTTGGCTACGTGTTACTAAAGTATCTGGCGTATGTTCGCTAAACCAAGCTGTGAATAGCTTTTCGTTAGCATCGCGTAAGCTTTGCGGCTTATTGATTATAAGCGTGCCAGCTTGCTCAGCACGCTCTAAAATATAGGTAGCGTAGATGTACTCAGTATCAAAAGGCGGATCTTTACGCATTAAAATAACGTCTAAATCTGCTAAAGCAATGGTGGCTTTTTCTTCTAATTCATACCAGTGATTTACATCATCAAACACACGGGCTTTGGCGGCTGTTGCAAAGCCTTGACCTTGACGTAGAGAAAGGTCATCCATTTCCATGTAGTAAATTTCGTAACCGCGCTGTTGCGCTTCCATCATCATTGCAAAGCCAGTGTCTTTTTTAATATTAAAGCCACTAATTGGATCAGAGATTATGCCTAGCTTAATTGCCATATTTTTGCCTTAGAATCGTATGCCATACTATGTTTTGTTACTTTGATATATGGGTATTTTTACGGTTTTCAATTCGCTAAATCGCCAAACTGTAATTGTAAGGCGCTCAATACCGTCAGAGCGGCTGTTTCTGTTCGCAGAACACGTGGGCCTAAACGAATATCAACAAAGTGCTGTTGTTTAGCAATGTCAATTTCTGCATCGGTAAATCCACCTTCTGGGCCGACTAAAAAGCGCACTCCTTCGTTTGGTACTTGAATAGTTTTAATACTGTGCTCAGCACGCGGGTGCAAAGTAAGTTTAATCGCATCACTTGCTTGTTCTAGCCACTCTTTTATATCGATAGGAGGGTGTACAACAGGCACAAAGTTACGGCCTGATTGTTCTGCGGCGGCAATTGCAATTTTTTGCCATTGTTGATGTTTTTTAGCAAGGCGATCACCACTTAGTTTTACGCCACAACGTTGGCTAAAAATTGGGGTGATTTCTGTGATACCCAGTTCAACAGATTTTTGAATAGTGAAATCCATTTTATCGCCACGAGAAATGCCTTGGCCCAAGTGAATTTTTAAAGGCGATTCAACATCATGATCAACAAATTCCAGTGGCTCAACGACGACATTTTTTTTGCTGACTTCAATAATTTCACTGAGGTATTCACCTCCTTCACCATTAAAAATCGAAACCTTATCACCGACTTGCATACGCAATACACGGCCAACATGACCTGCTGCATCATCATCAAGTGCTACTGGGGTGTTTAAAGAAATCGCTGAAGGTTGGTAAATATGTGGAACTCGCATGGCTGTCACTTATCAATAAATTTAGCAATATGGTAAGTATACAGCGGCTTAGGTGCAATTATTTATTTGTTATTTAAATTCGTCTTTGGCACTTAAAACATCTGCAGTGGTTTCGGCAATCTCAGATTGGCAAGAAAGGTGGTTAATGTGAGCAGCATCCGGGCAAGGTGTAAAACTAAAGCTATGTCCATCTTGTTGCACTAAGTAACGTATTTTGTGCAGTGAGTTATAAATAAATTTTTGTGCATCATTCGCCAGCTGATAGTCGGTGTGATTAATCAGTACACCTTGAATATCGTGGTGTTCATGTAAATAGCTGGCGAGTTCTGAGACACTAATTTCATTACTAAAATCGCAATAGCAATAATCTTTAACGAGTTGATCAAACATGAGTTTAACCATATGGCGGCTATTAGCGCCAGCCACAACTAGAGTCGAATTTTCGGCATTTGCAAAGTAGTGCTGAGCAAATGCGCGGCTAAACTCATCATCTATATCAACTAATAAATAATTATTAACTTTAAAGGGCATAATGCCTCACGATTCAAATACTTCCGTATCAAATTGAAAACATACTTATTAGTAAATAGCCTATTGCACCGAAAACGGCAAACTCTATACAGGCTATGCCAATGTTATCTTGGTGATCTACTTCTAACGATGTGTCGATATTAGGTAGAGAGATATATTTAATAATGTAGCTCAAAATATATAACAATACCCACATTGCACCGCAATGAGATACTAGAGTGAATAAATTTTCTACCATCTTACCACTAATAAATGATGCACTGGCAAGACCAGCATAACCCGCAAGTGCTAGGCCGATAGACTTACCCGCGTAGCGAATGCCAATAGAGGTATTTTCAAGGTTAAAGTTACTTTGTAGTGATGCACCTTGGTTGGCTTTTGCAAAGCGATATTCACGAATTTTACTATCAAGGGCAAACATACCTTGCAGCACAAAAAAGCTCACAGTGGCGATCAATAAGCTGCTGTAACCTTGGGTATGGCACCAGTTATAAAGGCCAAGAGCGATAATGCAGTTTGCGATTAACATGCCTGAATCGACCAAGGCGGCGCAAACATTTTGTTTGAGTATGGCTGCTTCTTCATTAAAGCGATGCAAAATCCATTTACGATGAATTAAATGGCCTATTTTTATAAAGGCAAATAACAGCACAATGAGTAAAAGTACTTTTAGTGGATTAGATTGAGCTGCACTTAAGCTAATTTCATCAAATATATAAGCGATGGTGGCTATAACGACCATAATTTCGCTGGCAAAGCTGATCCCCATGGCAAAGTTATCATGTTGCGCAAGCTCTTCTTTAAGCGCTTGTTTTGCTTTGATTTGCGTTAGAATACGTAGCAGTACTATAGTGACGCAAATTACAGCGAAACTAATAGCAATCGCGACTAAACTAGTGTTAGATAGTGATAAATATGACATGCAGGTCCCTGCTAAATAATTCTTTGATAATCATTCTAGTACGGTTATTGGCAAGTTAAAAGAGAGTATTTAATGAGTAATTTACACGCGCTTCCCGAGTCACTTCATCAGTTAGGCCAAACCCGCTTCGCGAGCTTGTATGAGGGGCAAACTGAACAACAAAAAATTATTAACTTGCTGTCTTTAAGTGACTTTGCGTGGAACTGCTTACAATCTCAGCCTGATTTAAAAGACTGGTTACTTGATGATAGAGAGCTTGCTAATCGTGCAGTTGAAGCTCCGTTAAGTAATTCTGAAATCAATGAACTGGATGACAATGCTGCGCTGGCAAAGCTACGTTTGTATCGAGAAAAATACTGGTTGAAGGTGGCTTTTCTTGATTTGTGCTGTGCAAACCCAATTGCCGATAGCATCGCTTATATCTCGGCCCTTGCAAACCAGCTTATCGATAGTGCTAATCAGTGGGCGTTTGCGCAGGTCGCAAAAGTCAGTGGTATGCCGCTTGATGATGATGGTAATGCAATGCCAATGTTAGTTTTAGGTATGGGCAAGCTTGGTGGTGGAGAGCTTAACTACTCATCTGACATAGATTTAATTTTTTCTTATCCTCGCGATGTTGCAACGCAAGGGGGGCGCCGCTCCATTGAAGCCCAGGTGTTTTATACCAAAGTGGCGCAAAAGCTAATTATGGCGCTTAACCAAACCACGGTAAATGGCCAAGTTTTTCGGGTTGATATGCGCCTGCGCCCATTTGGTGAAAGTGGACCTTTGGTGATGAGCTTTCATGCAATGGAAGATTATTATCAAGAACAAGGACGTGAGTGGGAACGCTACGCCATGCTAAAAGGGAGATTAATTGGCACAGAAAACCGTTATTGGGATGAGTTTTATGAATTGCTACGGCCGTTTGTGTACCGCCGCTATATAGATTTTTCGGTGATTGAATCGCTGCGCAAGATGAAGCAAATGATTGCCCAAGAGGTACGCCGAAAGCGCCTTACAAACAATATTAAATTAGGTGCCGGCGGTATTCGAGAAGTAGAGTTTGTAGTGCAAGCACTGCAAATGGTTCGAGGCGGCCGTGAAGCTAACCTACAAACTCAGTCATTGCTGGTTGCTTTAAAAGAGCTGGTTAACAACCAAGTGATGTCGAATAAAGAAGCTGAGCTATTAACACTAAACTATTTAGACTTACGTCAAATTGAGCAGTACCTACAGATTTTCGATGATAAGCAAACGCAAACCCTACCTGATGACGAGTTAAACCAGCAGCGTTTATGCTATTTGCTCAACAAAGATGACTTTAATCAGTGTTTAACTAGCATTGAGCAGACCATGTCTCAAGTACATGGTGAGTTTGAACAAGTGATTGGCTTTGAAAGTGAAACGGCGGATCCGTGTGAAAGTGAGTACATTAGCGCTTGGGAAATGACTGATGTTAGCCTGATGTGTGAGCCAAATCTTGACTGGCAAGCGGCGCTTGAGGATTTTAAAGCGCGCTTAACTAAGGCGAAAATTGGCAGTCGAGGTCGTGATATCCTCGATAAATTAATGCCGCTTTTACTTAAACAGTTAACAGTTACAAAAGCCAGTAGCGACGCTTTTACCATGATCTGCCAAGTGCTGAACAAGATCATCTCACGAACTGCCTACCTTGAGCTGTTATACGAAAACCCAGGGGCGTTAAATCAATTGGTTGCACTTTGCTGCCATAGTAAATGGATTGGCGAGCATATCTCTCGTTACCCAATTTTACTTGATGAGCTGATCGATCCGCAGGTGCTCTATAAACCAACCCCTTTATCTGCTTACAAAGATGAAATAAGGCAGTATTTCTTGCGTATTGAGCATGGCGATTTAGAGCTGCAAATGGAAGCACTTCGTCAGTTTAAACAAACGCATCAGTTGCGCATTGCTGCAGCCGATGCAACCGGTGTACTGAGTGTGATGAAGGTAAGCGATCACCTTACTGCACTTGCTGAGGCTATTGTAGAGCAAGCGGTCAATATTGCATGGCATGCATGTGTTGAGCGCTTTGGTCGGCCAGCGAATACCTCTGATCAAGAAAAGGGCTTTGCGGTGATTGCATACGGTAAAACTGGCGGCTTTGAAGTTGGCTACGATTCAGACTTAGATCTGGTATTTGTGCATAACCACGATGGTAGCAGTTATACCGATGGTGATAAGTCGATTGATTCCCGTCAGTTTTATTTAAAGCTTGCGCAGCGCTTAATGCATCTATTCAACACGCGAACTGCGTCAGGCATATTATATGAGCTTGATACTCGCTTACGTCCCGAAGGGGCATCGGGCTTACTGGCCATTAATTTAGAAAGTTATTACCACTATCAGCAAACTCAAGCATGGACCTGGGAACATCAAGCTTTGGTTCGTTCACGCATGATTTATGGGCAAAATTCGTTGCAAGAGCGTTTTGCACAAATCCGCAAAGACGTTTTGTGCCAAGCCCGCGATAATGACAAGCTAAAGACCGATGTGGTTGAGATGCGCGAAAAAATGCGCGCTCACCTTGCTAAAGGCAATGATGATCTGTTTGATTTAAAGCAAGATAGGGGCGGTATTACAGATATCGAGTTTATCACTCAGTATCTGGTGCTAAATAATGCTATGCAACACTCTGAGCTGACGACATGGTCTGACAATGTGCGTATTTTAGCTGATGCTGCACGTTTAGGCTGTATTACTGAGCAAATGCAGCAAGAATTAGTGGCTGCGTATATTGCCTATCGTTCACGTTATCATGTAATGAGTTTGAATCAGCAGGGACGTTGTGCGCCTCGTGCTGAGTTAACTCAGCACATCGACTTAGTAAGTCAAGCGTGGCAGCAGGTGTTTTAGCTTTTTAAGCGACGGCAGTTTTCGCGCACATAAGCAGAGGGCAGCTCAGTGATAACCGCGGCTCTTTGCTTAAAGCAAAAATAGGTGTAAACCTCATTTTCGAAATCATCGTTGATGGCGCGGCCAACCTGATAAAGGGTTGAGACAAAGTTACTATCAACGCGAAAATGATCTTTTACAACATAGTCTTTACTTAAATACCAGTACAGTACGATATCTTCGTGACGAGCATAGTCAGAGAGTACATCTTTTAAGGTATTACCATTTTCAAAGCGGCGCGGTTGAATATCACCAGTCCAGTTAGGCGATGAAGGCTCTACGACTTTTTCGCGTTCAAAAAGTGCGACATCTAAGCTGGTTTCTGGCGTAGGTAATTTAAGAACGTATTTATCGCGCTCATTATTCTTGTTATTTACTTGGTTACGTAGCGCCGCATAAAAGCGCGATAAGCCTTGCGCTGCAGCATTTTTGGTATCTTTAATGTCCATTACTGGACCACTACCAAATAAAAAGTAAATAGCAGCAGCAATCAAAATAACAGCTAATGATAAATGCTTAACCCAAAACCACATTTCTAATACTCTTGTTGTTGATTAGCTTTATAAAACCATACAAACGGTAAAATGTCACTCTACTTGTAATAAGAAGGTGCATTCTTGTCAGGGCGAGTTTTAAAGCGACGATGTAACCACATATACTGCTCAGGCGCTAAATCGATAGCTTGTTCCATACGCTGATTTACGTGGGTAACGTCTGCAAGGTCATCGCCACTTGGGAAGTTTTCAAGTGCAGGTAATACCTCTAGATGGTAGCGACCCTTTTCATCACGACGACTTGTTAAACTCACTGTTTCGCAGTTACGGCTACTTGAAAATAACAGCGTTCCCGTTGTTGTTGCTGCTTCTTTTACCGCATAAAATGGCGCAAATTCGCAGCGGTTACGGCCGTAATCTTGATCTGGCAGGTAGTAGCAAACCTTTTTATTTTTAAGCGCTTGCAGTAAGCCTTTAACATCTTTTTTGCCAATTAAGTATTCGTTAGAACGAAGACGACCGTTAGTCGTGAAATATTCCATTAAAGGGTTGTTATGCGGTCGATAAAAGCCAATACCTTGGTGTTTTACACCCATGATACGGCTCGCCATTTCTAGGTGTAAAAAGTGTGGCACAAGTAACAGCACACCTTTACCTGATTGCTGAGCTTTTTCAAAGTGTTCTAGGCCTTTAACAGAACCAAACACTTTATTGATTCGCCACTGGGGCCACCACCAAGCCATGCCGGTTTCCATCATTGCAATACCGGTATTTTCCATATTCTTACGAACTAGTTCGCGTTGTTCATGCTCTGGCATATCAGGAAAACATAAACGAATGTTTACCTCAGCAATATGGCGACGACGTTTCATAAAACGGTGTACTAAACGGCCCAGCAGTTTTCCAAGCGCTAGTTGTAATTTATGTGGTAACCAAGAGATAAGATATAAAAAGAACACGCCAATCCAAGTTAACCAGTAACGAGGGCCTAAAAAAGACGCTTTAAAAGGAGATGAACTAACCACAAAAAAATCTCTAAAAATAAAAAAGCTAGTTTAACTGTATGTCCTTAAAAACACAAAAAAGCCAGCACGAGGCTGGCTTTACAATAAGGACTTTATAGAAGAAATGCTTAGATTTCTTTTAAACCTTGGTTAATTGCAACAAGGTCTTCGCTAGTTAGTGTACCAGCAGCTTGTTTCAAGCGTAGTGTTGAAACAACATAGCGGTAACGAACGTTTGCTAAATTACTTTTTGCATTGTAAAGGTTTTGCGTGCTGATCAGTACGTCTACGATAGTACGTGTACCAACTTCAAAGCCTGCTTCAGTTGCTTTAAGCGCACTTTCAGCAGAAACAACAGCTTGTTGTAGCGCTTTATAAGTAGCAATGTCAGACACTACTTGGTTGTACGATGTGATAACCGAGCGAGTTACTGCACGTAAGCTTGCTTCTAAATCTTCACTTGCCGCAACATAGAAAGCGCGTGCTTGATCTGTCGCTGCTGTTGTTGCACCACCTGAGTAAATAGGTAGGCTGAAGTTAACACCAATACTTGTACTATCTTCGCGTGGTTGGTGTGAGTTGCTGTTTAGATCCGTTAGGCTGTCTCCGTATGAAGCGCTTAATGTTAGCTTCGGATAGTGACCAGCTTTTGCTAAATCGATTTGATCTTTAGCAATATCAACCGTTACTTTTGAAACTTGCAGATTTAAGTTTTGGTCTTTTGCAATTTCAATGTAGTCAGTTGACTGCTTTTTAGGTGCAACTGTTGAAAACGTTTCAGTATTCAACATGTCTAATTTCGCGTGGTATTTACCAGTGATTTCGCGAAGTTGCTCACGCGCTGTTTCAACACTGTTCTTAGCAACGATTTCTTGTGCAACAGAGTTATCGTACTGAGCTTGCGCTTCGTGTACGTCAGTGATTGCAGTTAAACCTACCGCATAACGCTCTTTAGTTTGTTGCAGTTGGCGCTCGATGGCACGTTTTTCTGCTTGAACAAACTCAAGGTTATCGATTGCGCTTAATACATTGAAGTAACCCTCTGCAACACGAACGATTAAGTCTTGGCGTGCAAAATCATACTGAGCGTTTGCTTGTAATGCTTGTTTATCTGCAATACCCAGTGAATTCCATGCACCTAAATCAAACAGTGTTTGGCTTAAGCTAATACCACGGCTAAATTCATCAGGCTCGTAGTCATATCCTGTATAACCCGTAGCATCATTACCCTCGTAAAGATCTGATTTGGTTGATTGGTAACCAAGACTTAGACCAATTTGTGGTAATAGTGCACTTAACGCGCGATCGCTCTCATAGGCTTGTGCATCTGCTTGGGCTTTTGCTTTAAGTACGGTAGGATCGTTTGCTGTCGCAATCTCGTAAACTTGTAGTAAGTCTTCAGCATAACTAGCTGTTGCAGTCAGTGCGCTTGAAAACCCGATCAGCGCAGCGAGTAGTGTTTTTTTCATTGTTCGTTCAGTCCTTAGACAATTTTGTACTGTGACCATGGTACTCTTTTTTAATGAATAACCAAAAAAAAATTACGTAAATCTGCATGTCCAAGTGTAACAGAATATAATTGGCCGTAACATTTACTTAAAACGCAAAGGAAATAGTGAATGAAAATATCAGCAATCTCACAATTTAATCATGATGACATAGAGTTAAAGCCGATTGAGCGTGTTTATGATGGTTTCTTTAAAATTAATACTTACCGCTTTCATCATGCATTGTTTGCGGGTGGTAAATCAGTAGAAGTTAAACGCGAAATTTTAGAGCGCGGCCATGCTGTTGCTGTACTTCCTTATGACCCTGCGACTGACCAAGTTTTGTTAATCGAACAAATCAGAATTGGCGCGCTCGCATCAAAACAGTCACCTTGGCTACTTGAGTGTATTGCAGGCATGGCAGATGGCAGTACTGATTATGAAGATGTAGCGAAGCGCGAAGCGTTCGAAGAAGCGGGAATTGAGCTTAACGAGCTAGAATTTATGATGTCGTATCTTTCAAGCCCCGGCGGCACTACGGAGCGTTTGTATTTATATTTAGCGCGCACTGACTTGGCAGGGTATCAAGGCGGTATTTTTGGCCTTGATAATGAAGATGAAGATATCAAAACCCATGTAATGTCATACGATGAAGCTATGCTGCGCCTAGAACAAGGTGAAATAGATAATGCAGCGACAGTTATCTCATTACAGTGGTTAGCACTGAATAAGCAACGTATACTGTCTGATTGGAAAAACTCATAGGGGGTTATTTTGTCGTACGTCAGTGCCCAGCAGCGTTATATTCAAAGCTTACCTAAGTACTTAACTTTGTGTGAGCATAATTACGTGCGTGCGCTAAAGCTATTACCCAATGAGCGCCGTATAGGTCAGGAGCGAAAGGTACAATTAGGGCACAGCACTTTTGCGGTTAAAGTTGACGATACAGCAAAATACACCACAGATATTTCTATCAAACAAGAAGCCGGTAATTTGCCTTCGGTTAAGCCTTTGTATTTAACGGTACGTATGTATCATGATGCGAAAGTCGCTGAAATTGTGCATCATGATTTTCATCAGCGCATCAAGCCTTCCTATGCTTACCCAAATCCGAATATGCATCAAAAAGATGAAAAATATCAGCTTAACGCCTTCTTATATGACTGGCTGGTGGCTTGTGTTGAAAACGGCCGAGCAGTCTTAAATTGGGATGTAAATAATGGCTTGGTTTAGTAACGCCTACCATTTTGATAAATCAGCACTGAAAGTTGCTCATATCACTGATTGCCATTTATCAAAAGACACAACGGGTGAATACTTTAACGTGAATACGGCAGCGTATTTTGGGCGCTGTTTACAGGCTATTGCTGAGCTCGATGTGGATTGTGTGGTATTTGGTGGTGATTTAACACAAGATCACAGCACTGAGTCTTACCAGCTTTTTGCTAAATTAATAGCAGACTCAGCGCTGAGTTGTCCGGTGTTTTGGTTGCCGGGTAATCATGATGAACTTGCCGAGTATGAAAAGCTTACAAGCCCGCAAATTTTTAACAATAAACGCATTACCTTTTTAGGTGGGCAGCTGCTGTTGGCAAACTCAAAAGGCCCGACGCCAGCAGGTTGGGTAACACAAACGCATTTAGATGAATTAAGCCAAGCGGTAGGGCAGGTACCTAGCGTGGTGTTTTGTCATCATAACCCGCTGCCTATTCAAGCCTACTTAGATAAACATATGCTAGAAAATGGCCCGCAGTTTTTAAATACCTGTGTTAATACTGAGCAGTGTGTGGGGGTATTTCATGGTCATGTGCATCATGAGTACAGGCAAAATTACCGTAACCTAAGTGTTTATGCGACACCGGCCAGTTCAATACAGTTTACCAAGCACACTATGGCGTGGCAGCAAGAGGATTTAGGCCCCGCATTTCGACTCATCGACTTAATAATTGATGAGCAACAAAACTTACTGTTAAGCACGGATGTAGTATGGCTAAACGAGTAATTTATATTCATGGCTTTAATAGCTCTGAGCAATCTTACAAAGCCGTTCGTTTTGGTGAGCACATGGCGCAATTTGATGTCGATTATAAGGTGCCGCGATTAACTCATGAGCCATTACATGCAATTTTACAATTAGAACAACTGCTAAATGATGATACTGTATTACTAGGTAGTTCATTAGGCGGTTTTTATGCGACCTATTTGTCGCAACGTTATTCGATACCTGCGGTGGTTATTAACCCTGCGGTTCGCCCATTTGAGTTACTCGATAACTATTTAGGGGAAAACTATAACCCGTATCAAGACAGTCACTATGAACTTGGTACTCGTCACATGGATGCATTGCGCAGTTTATATTTGCCGCAATTAGACACCCCTTCATTGATTTATTTGCTACAGCAAACGGGCGATGAAGTACTACCGTTTCAGCAGGCGGTTAAATATTATTCTCAGTGTAAGCAACACGTTGAATTTGGAGGCGATCATAGTTTTATCGGCTTCGAACAAACCTTTGCAAGTATTGTAGATTTTCTTAAAATCACGTAAAACATAGCTAAGCGCATAAAAGATATAAAAACTATGAGTCAGCAAAATTATAACGCCGAAGCAATTGAAGTCTTAAACGGATTAGAGCCCGTAAAACGCCGCCCAGGTATGTACACCGACACGGTTCGACCTAACCATTTAGGCCAAGAAGTTATCGATAACAGTGTCGATGAAGCAATGGCTGGTCATGCCACAAAAATTGATGTCATCCTTCATGAAGATAACTCTCTTGAGGTTATCGATGATGGCCGTGGTATGCCGATTGATATTCACCCTGAAGAAGGTATTCCAGGTGTGGAGCTTATTTTTACCAAGCTGCACGCCGGTGGTAAGTTCTCTAATAAAAATTATCAGTTTTCCGGTGGTTTACACGGGGTAGGTATTTCGGTTGTAAATGCGCTATCGACTCGTGTTGAAGTCACTGTGCGCCGTGATGCGCAGCAATTTCGTATGGCCTTTGAAAACGGTGACAAGGTTGAAGACTTAAACGTCATTGGCACTGTAGGTAAGCGTAACACAGGTACAACCGTGCGTTTTTGGCCTGATGCCAGCTATTTTGACTCAGCTAACTTTTCTATCACTAAGCTTAATCACTTATTAAAAGCCAAAGCGGTATTATGCCCAGGCCTGCGCATTAAGTTTACTAACAAGCAAACCAAAGAAAGCCAAGAATGGTATTACGAAACTGGCTTAAAAGATTACCTAGTTGAAGCAGTTAAAGGTTTTGAAGTATTACCAAAAGTGCCATTTATTGGTGACTTTTCAAGTTCAACAGAAGGCGCTGACTGGGCTGTTGTATGGCTACCTGAAGGCGGTGAATCAATCGCTGAAAGTTATGTAAACTTAATACCTACTGCACAAGGCGGTACGCATGTTAATGGTTTACGCCAAGGCTTACTTGAAGCTATGCGTGAATTCTGCGAATTCAGAAACTTATTACCGCGTGGTGTAAAGCTAACGCCAGATGATATTTGGGAGCGCTGTAGCTACGTATTATCGGTTAAAATGCAAGACCCACAGTTTGCTGGCCAAACAAAAGAAAAGCTTTCATCTCGCTCATGCGCTGCGTTTGTATCTGGTGTGGTAAAAGACTCATTTAGTTTATGGTTAAACGAGCATACAGAAACGGCAGAATTATTAGCTGAGTTATGTATCTCAAATGCGCAGCGCCGTTTACGTGCTGCTAAAAAAGTTGTGCGTAAGCGTGTTACCTCAGGCCCTGCATTACCGGGTAAATTAACTGACTGTAGCGCCCAAGATAATGACCGTACGGAACTGTTTTTAGTAGAGGGTGACTCAGCGGGTGGCTCAGCAAAACAAGCGCGCGACCGTGAATTCCAAGCAATTATGCCGCTGCGCGGTAAAATCTTAAATACTTGGGAAGTTGAATCTGGGCAGATTTTAGCATCGCAAGAGGTGCATGATATTTCTGTCGCTTTGGGTATTGACCCTGATTCAAGTGATTTATCTGGTCTGCGTTATAACAAGATTTGTATCTTGGCCGATGCTGACTCAGATGGATTGCACATTGCTACCTTGCTTTGTGCGCTGTTTGTTCGCCACTTTCCATCGCTTATCAAACAAGGCCACGTGTATGTAGCTATGCCACCGCTATTTCGTATCGACATTGGTAAAGAGGTTTATTATGCCCTTGATGAAGAGGAAAAGAACGGTATTTTAGCGCGCATTGAAGCAGAGAAAAAACGCGGTAAAGTCAATGTACAACGCTTCAAAGGCTTAGGTGAAATGAACCCATTACAATTACGCGAAACCACCATGGATCCTAATACGCGTCGTTTAGTGCAATTAACTTTAGACGAAGAAGAGCAAACCATGGAAATGATGGATATGCTACTTGCGAAGAAACGTTCGTCAGACCGTCGCCAATGGTTAGAAGATCACGGTAACCGCGCAGAAGTTTAATAAAGGGTGTAGCAACTTAGTTGCTAGCAAAGAATTAAAGGGCAAGACAAAAATGAAAAAACTACTGACCTCATTATTATCGCTGAGCTTGTTATCAGCGCCTGTAATGGCAAAAGATATTCTTGATAAATTAACAGTTGCTGATGGCTTTTCTATAAGCCTGTTTGCCGATGATGTTGAAAACGCGCGTCAAATTGCGGTATCAAAAAGAGGCATTGTTTACGCAGGTTCGCGTAAAGCAGGTAATGTTTATGCACTGATTGACCACAACAGTGATGGTGTAGCAGATAAAAAGATTGTGATTGCTACTGGCCTTGAAATGCCATCAGGTTTAGCAATTAAAGATGGTGATTTATATGTGGCTGAAGTGTCACGTATCATTCGTTTTAAAGACGTAGACAAAAACCTTAAAGATCCTAAATTTGACGTGGTATACGACAAGTTTCCAACTGATCGTCACCATGGTTGGAAGTTTATTAGTTTTGCGCCAACCGGTGAGCTAATTGTGCCAGTGGGTGTGCCATGTAACATTTGTGCGGAAGACGACAAATACGGCCGTATCTTCTCGCTAGATGTGGATACAAAAGAAATTAAAACCATCGCCAAAGGTGTTCGTAACTCAGTTGGTTTTGATTATCACCCAACAACGAATGCATTTTGGTTTAGTGATAACGGCCGTGACATGATGGGTGATGACATGCCACCATGCGAAATTAACCGTGTTGGTGAAGGTGAAGAGGGCGCGCATTATGGTTTCCCTTATGTTCACGCTGGTGCGATTTTAGATCCTGAGTTTGGCAAAGGTAAAAGTATTGCTGACTACAAATCGCCAGCCCTTGCACTTGGTGCTCATGTTGCTCCTCTAGGTATTCATTTTTATAACGGTAAGCAGTTTCCTGCTAAATACAAAGAGCAGCTTTTTGTTGCTGAGCATGGTTCGTGGAACCGTAGTAAAAAATCAGGCTATAAAGTGATGCTAGCAAATGTTGAACAAGGTCGTATTACTAATTACACCCCGTTCATCACAGGCTTTATGCAAAACGAAGAAACATTTGGTCGCCCAGTTGCATTTGCAGAGCTTGCAGATGGCAGCTTATTGATCTCAGACGACTTTGCTAATGTGATCTATCGCGTTAGTGCTAAGAAAAAATAGGTAAGCGTTAATGAGTGATACAGATACCTTGCTGATGCAAGGCGTAGAACAACAAACAATGGGGCGCTTTACTGAAGACGCCTACTTAAACTACTCAATGTACGTCATCATGGACCGTGCCCTACCTCATGTAGGTGACGGTCTTAAGCCTGTACAGCGTCGTATCATCTATGCAATGAGCGAACTGGGGCTATCGGCGCAAGCAAAATACAAAAAATCAGCCCGTACCGTGGGTGATGTACTGGGTAAATACCACCCCCATGGCGATAGTGCTTGTTACGAAGCGATGGTGTTAATGGCGCAGCCGTTTTCTTACCGCTACCCGCTGGTGGACGGTCAAGGTAACTGGGGTGCTGCTGATGATCCTAAATCATTTGCAGCAATGCGTTACACCGAAGCGCGTTTATCTAAGTTCTCAGAAGTTCTGCTAAAAGAGCTGGGTCAAGGCACTGTCGATTGGACCGCAAACTTTGACGGTACACTTGATGAGCCAATGGTGTTACCTGCGCGTTTACCACACATCTTACTTAATGGTGTAACGGGTATTGCAGTAGGTATGGCAACCGATATCCCACCACACAATGTGCGTGAAGTTGCCAGTGCCTGTTGTCTATTACTTGATAAGCCAAAGACAGAAATCGAAGAGTTGCTTGAGTTAGTGCATGCGCCTGACTACCCAACAGAAGCTGAGATCATCACACCGAAAGACGATATTCGTAAGATTTATCAAACCGGACGTGGTTCTATCAAGATGCGTGCAATTTACACTGAAGAGCAAGGTGACATAGTGATCACTGCGCTTCCTCATCAGTGTTCAGGTGCAAAAGTACTTGAGCAAATTGCAGCCCAGATGAATGCTAAAAAGTTGCCAATGGTTGCTGATTTACGTGACGAATCTGATCACGAAAACCCAACTCGTATCGTGATTGTACCGCGCTCAAACCGCATTAAAGCTGAGCCACTAATGGCACACTTATTTGCAACTACAGATTTAGAAAAGAACTACCGCGTAAACTTAAACATGCTTGGCCTTGATGGTCGTCCGCAAGTTAAAGATTTACGTAGTATCTTAACTGAGTGGTTAACGTTTCGACGTGAAACGGTTCGCCGTCGCTTACAGCACCGTTTAGATAAAGTATTAGCTCGCTTACATATTTTAGAAGGTTTATTAACGGCCTTCTTAAATATTGATGAAGTTATCGAAATTATCCGTACTGAAGATAAACCAAAGCCTGTATTAATGGAGCGTTTTGGTTTAACTGATATTCAAGCGGAAGCGATTTTAGAGTTAAAACTACGTCATTTAGCAAAACTTGAAGAGTTCAAGATTAAAGGTGAGCAAGATGAGCTTGCCCTTGAGCGTGACAAGTTAGAGCAAACGCTTGGTTCAGAGCGTCGTATGTCGACCTTGATGAAAAAAGAAATCCAAGAAGCGGCTGAAATGTATGGCGATGATCGTCGCTCTCCAGTTGTTGAACGTGTTGAAGCGAAAGCGCTAAGTGAAAAAGACCTTATCCCTTCAGAGTCAGTGACCGTTGTGTTATCTGAAAAAGGTTGGGCACGTGTTGGTAAAGGCCATGATTTAGATGTTGAAGGGCTAAGTTATAAGTCAGGTGACAGCTATAAAGCCTCAGCGCGAGGTAAGAGTAACCAGCCTGCAGTGTTCTTAGACTCAAGTGGTCGTGCTTTTGCTACTGATGCACACAGTTTACCTTCAGCTCGAAGCCAAGGTGAGCCAATGACAGGGCGCTTTAACCTAAGCGCAGGAGCCAACTTTGAGCATGTGGTGATGGCAGAAGACAACCAAGTGTTGTTAATGGCCTCAGATGCAGGTTATGGTTTTATAAGTGACTTTAAAGACCTGGTGAGTAAGAACAAAAACGGTAAAGCGCTGGTCAGTGTTCCTAAAGGCGGTGAATTACTCGCGCCAATTAGAGTAACTGACGTAGCAACAGATTACTGTATGGCAATTTCTAACGAAGGCCGCATGTTGTTATTCCCACTGCGTGATTTACCTAAACTTAGTAAGGGTAAAGGAAATAAGATTATTTCTATCCCAAGTGCGAAAGTACAAGCCCGAGAAGAGTTTGTAAAAGTACTGGCTGTGGTGCCTGCGGGCAGTAGCGTAACCCTACATGCAGGTAAACGAAAACTAACACTGAAACCGGCTGACCTTGAGCATTATCATGGTGAACGTGGTAGACGAGGTAATAAATTACCCCGTGGTTTGCAGCGTGTTGATGAGGCTGTAGTCGAAGTGACTCAAACAGATGATAGTGATGAGTCGCCAAGCGAAGTAACAGAGTAAAAACCAGAGGCCTGCAATTGCAGGCCTTTTTATTGTTAAAACGTTATGAAATTTTAAGCGTACACATGTGCGCTTAAAGCTATGGAAATGGTATTTTTCACGTTATAATGCGCGCTGATTAGTACGAGGAGAATTCGTTTGTTAGCTATTTTTCGCATAATTTTCATGGCTTTATTTATCATTTTAAGCTGTTTTTTTGGGCTGCTTTTATGCATAGTGAAGCCGTTTCATACTAATAACGTGCATATTATTTCGGGTTGGTTTTGCAAGGTAGCTAAAATTTTAGGTGTCAAACTAGAGCTTAAATATCACGAGACTCCAAAAAATATTGGTCCTGCTGTCTATGTAGCAAATCATCAAAATAACTATGACTTATTCACTTTACCTGCCATGGTGCCAGAGAACTGCGTAAGCCTAGGTAAAAAAAGCCTTAAATGGATCCCGTTTTTTGGTCAGTTGTATTGGTTATCGGGAAATATCTTAATTGACCGTGCTAACCGATCAAAAGCGGCAGGCACAATTTCTAAATCAGCTGAGAAAATAAAACAAAAAGGTCTATCTGTTTGGATGTTTCCTGAGGGTACGCGAAGCTATGGTCGTGGTTTATTACCTTTTAAAACAGGGGCATTTCACACAGCAATGAGTGCTGATGTGCCAGTAGTGCCAGTTTGTATGAGTACAACGCACAAAACTATTAAGCTAAATCGCTGGGATAATGGTACAATTTACCTCGAAATGTTAGCGCCGATTTATCTTGATAAAGACGTATCTGCTCGTGACCATGCTTCACATGTTCATCAGATTATGGCTGCTAAAATAACTGAATTAGATGCTCAAGTGAGAAACAAATAATGGAAAATTGGCGCGAAATTACTGAAGACATCGTTACTTCATTACTTGAAGATGGCTCAGATCCTGAAGTACTTTATGAAGTGGAACACCACTTTGTTAGCGAAAATTTTGAAAAGTTAGAGCAAGCCGCTTTAGCCGCTTTTAAACTAGGTTACGATGTTGAAGAGCCAGCAGAACTTGAGCTAGAAGACGGCGAGAAAGTGTGGAGCTTTGACGTGGTTGTTGAGTGTGAACTTGAAGTAGAAGCGATTATGGAAGACGTAGACAAGCTAGAAGCACTCGCTCAGCAAACCGACGTTGAATACGACGGCTGGGGTACTTACTTTCAGGAGTAAAGTTAGCAAGTTGCTAGGGATAGGAAGTTAGCAAGTTTCAAGAGTAAAGTTAGCGAGTTTCTTGAGTCGTTAGCTAAGCGATTCTAGCTTTACTCTTTCTAACTTTTCCCTAGAAACTTCCCCCTTTCTGACTTTCCCCTTTCTAACTTTCCTCTAGAAACTTCCCCCTTTCTAACTCTTCTCTCATACCTATTTCGTATTCGCTACCCAATCTATAGACATTTGTAATCAATTAGCGATAATAAAAAACTCGATGTTTTTATGCGCTAAGCTCACATATGCTTATTACCTTACCCATTGCCGAACTTGTACCAGGGATGTTTGTTGACAGTGTCAGTAAGCAACAAGAGCATGTAAATAGTATTAAAATCAAAACACGTGGTTTAGTGCGTGATAAAACGATTATTCAACGCCTGATCTCAGAAGGGGTTGAAGAGCTTCTCATCGACTTTACACAAAGCGATGTTGCACTCCCTAAAAAATACCAACCAAAGCCTGAACCAGCTAAACCTAAGGTTGAACAAAAACCTGCAGCTAACGAAGCACCACAAGGGATCACGGTTCAACAAGAATTTTTAAAAGCCAGCGTGCATTACGAGCAGCACAGCCGAAAATTGCAAGGTTTCTACTCAGATATCACATCGGGTTTAAAGATGAATGTAGCTGTGCTTGATGATATCGCCGTTGATATAGTCAGCTCGGTATTTCGTAATCACAATGCCTTAACTATTTTAACTCGCCTTAAAGATAAACATATTTATAACTGGCGGCACATGATCAACACCGCTATTTTGGTGAGTGTGTTTGCTAAGTACCTAGGTTACAAAGAAAAGACAATTAAAGAGCTGGCAATGGGTGCATTGATGCACGATATCGGTCAGGCGAAAATGCCACAAGGTGTATTGTCAAAACCTAGTGCCTTGAACGACAACGAAATGCAAGTTGTTAAAAAGCATGTCGCGCAGAGTTTAGGTTTAGTGAAAGGTGAAAAGGGCATTACGCCGTTAATGCTCGATATGATAGTGAATCACCATGAGCGTTTAGATGGTACAGGTTACCCTCGCGGTATTGCAGCTGAAAAGCTGAGCCGTGCAGCCCGTATGATGGCAATCGTTGATGTTTATGATGCTATGACTGCAGACAGGCCTCATCAAATGGGTGAAGAGCCAATCTCAGCGCTGCGTTATTTACTTGCCAATAAGCAATTGTTTGACTCTGAGTTGGTGCAACGCTTTATTAAATGCCTAGGGGTGCACCCTGTTGGAACGATTGTGAAGTTGAATAATGAGCGCTTGGCGTTAGTGATGGAAGGTAACCACGAAAACCCAATTAAGCCGAAAATAAAGATCTTCTATAATGCCAAGCATAAGCATCATATTACTGCCAAAGATGTCGATTTAAGCGTAGAAAAAGAACTAAAAATTATTGCGAGCATTAAGCCTCTAGATTATCAGCTTAATTTGGCTCGTTTGTTAAAAGAGCATCTGCTTGTTTAGACTTAACACAGCGTTTTTTGGCACTGCGTTTTGCTGAAATAAATGCACCACTAAAACAACTCGTCATTAATACCAACCACAGCAATGTGCCTTTTTCTACATGTAAGGCCACACAACATAACAGTAGTGATAAAACAGCACTCAGCATGGCGCCTAGCCAATAGTGATTGACTGGGTTATCGCAATCACCCGCTTTAGTGCACGCGCAATAATTTGCTTTACAAAAATAATGAACACTCACACCACATAACATCAGTGCCGCAATAATCAATGCGATTTCCATACTCAAACTCAACAGTAAAACCTTTATTTTTAGTCTAAAGGGACAAGAAATAGATGTCAATGCAAATGATAATTACTACCGTTTGTTGTTTTTGTAATCAGAGCTCTGATGAGTTTTAATAAGTTGTTATCTTGTTGTTAAAATGCGGGTTTTTTACCTATTTATAACGAAAAATTACAGTTTTTTGATCTTAATTAAGGTAATGTTCGAAAGTTTGTAATCATTAGAATAAAACATCTAATACCAACATACAGCGCTAATCTTTTATGCTTAACTAATAGGTTGCCCTCATTGTTGGATTAGCTTTCGCACAAGTTTGCAAGAGGACACAGATTTATGAAGTTCACTAAAACACTAATTGCAGCATCACTTGCTGTTGTTTCTGCTGACAGCTTCGCTGCAGCTTTCCAATTAGCAGAGCAAAACGTTTCAGGTTTAGGTCGCGCATACGCTGGTGAAGCAGCTGTTGCAGATGACGCATCAGTTGTTGCTCGTAACCCTGCACTTATGTCTTTATTCAAAGACAAGCAAATCTCAGTAGCAGGTATTGCTGTAATTCCAGATGTAAGCTTAAAAGGCGAAAGTGCTGCATACGGCTTAGATGAAAGCTCTATCGATGACGATAGCATTGCACCATCTGCATTTATCCCTGCAGGTTATTTCACAATGCCTTTAAACGATAAAGTGTCTTTAGGCTTTGGTGCTTTTTCAAACTTCGGTCTTTCAACTGAGTTTAAAGATGACTACGCGGCAGGCTCTATTGCTGGTGAAACTGAAATCGTAACAGTTAACATGAATGCTAGCGCTTCATATAAAATCAACGAACAGTTCAGCTTAGGTCTTGGTTTAAACTATGTTTATGCTGATGCAAAAGTTGTTCGTAATGCAGGTACTAACCCATTTGGTTTACCAGCTAGCACGCAAATTGCTCACCTTGAAGGTGACGACTACGGCTTTGGTTGGAACATTGGTGCGATGTATCAGTTAGACGAAAACAACCGTTTTGGTTTTAACTACCGCAGTGAAACAGATATCGACTTTGAAGGCGAGTACTCAAACCAACTTCCAGCTGCAGTTGGCGGTTTAGCGGGCACAGTAGTACCGGGTGAGTTAAAACTGACTTTACCAGCAATTGCTGAATTTTCTGGTTCACATCAACTTGATAAGAAGCTAGGCGTACACTACAGCATCTTATGGACTGGTTGGGATAGCTTCCAAAAATTAGAAGCTTATACACCAAGCCTTGAAACGCCTGTATTCTCTAAAGAAGAGAACTTCTCAGATTCAATGCGTTACTCTATCGGTACTGACTACCAGTACAGCGATGCACTTTTACTTCGTGCAGGTATTGCATACGATGAGTCACCAGCAGACCAATCACACCTTTCAATCTCTATCCCTGATACAGATCGTTTCTGGTTCTCGTTTGGTGGTAACTACGCATTTAGCGAAAACTCAAATGTTGACTTAGGTGTAAGTATTCTTCGTGGTAAAACACAAAACTTCTCTGAAAAAGACAGCCTAGCTGCTTCTTTAGGCCAAGATGTTTCATGGGAATATGAATCAAAAGGTCACGCAGTATTAGTTGGTGCTCAGTACAACTACAAATTTTAATTGTGACGCGACGTAAAGTCGCTGCTACAGAGCGTTAAAAAGCCGCGCTATAACAATGTTATAGCGCGGCTTTTTTGTAAGCGCGAATAAATCGCGCTTTATATATGCTGTTATAGACTTTCGATTTTCGCTTTTTGCGCTAATAGTTTGTCTTTCGCATCTGTAAACTCAGCCAGCTTAGCATGCTCTTTAGCAAGCACAGCTTCTGGCGCGTTATTTACGAACTTCTCGTTAGCTAATTTGTTATTAACTTGAGCTAAGCCTTTCTCTGCTTTTTCAAGCTGCTTCGCGATACGAGCTAGTTCAGCTTCAACATCGATTAGGCCAGCCATTGGGATCATGATCTCAAGGTTACCAACATACGATGTTGCACACGCAGGTGCTTCGTCTTTGTTATCAAGAAGCGTGAATTCTTCAAGCTTAGCAAGAGACGCTAAGAATGCTTCGTTATCTGTTAAGCGACGCTTGTCTTCGTCAGACGCATTAGCAAGCAATACCGATAATGGTTTGCTTGGGCTGATATCCATTTCACCACGGATGTTACGAATAGCAAGAATGAATTGTTTAACCCACTCTAGGTCGTCCATCGCTTGGCTATCAACATTTGCTTCATTGTAAACAGGGAAACCTTGAACCATGATGCTAGTGCCCGCAGTTTCGATACCTGCAAGTGGTGCCACGCGTTGCCAAATCGTTTCTGTGATGTAAGGCATTAACGGGTGCATTAAGCGAAGTAGGCTTTCTAATACTGTGATTAAGGTATGACGAGTACCACGTTGCTGTGCTTCGTTACCTTTAAACAATACAGGTTTAGTAAGCTCTAGGTACCAGTCACAGAATTGGTTCCAAGTGAACTCATAAATGGTGTTTGCTGCTAGGTCAAAACGGTAGTTTTCTAGATGCTCAGTATAGGTTTTAACAGTTGCTTCAAACTGGCCTAAAATCCAACGATCAGCGAGTGAGTACTGTTTTTCAGCATCGGTAGCGAAGCCACAGTCTTGCTCTTCTGTATTCATCAATACGTAACGGCTTGCGTTCCATAGTTTGTTACAGAAGTTACGGTAACCTTCAAGGCGGTTCATATCCCAGTTGATATCACGGCCCGTTGAAGCCATTGCAGCAAGGGTGAAACGCAGTGCGTCTGTACCGTGTGCTTCAATACCGTTTTCGAAAGTTTTACGAGTGTTCTTCTCAATCTTCTTCGCTAGTTGTGGCTGCATCATGTTACCAGTGCGCTTTTCAACTAGGCTTTCAAGGTCGATACCGTCAATCATGTCGATAGGATCAAGTACGTTACCTTTCGATTTAGACATCTTATCGCCGTTTTCATCGCGGATAAGGCCAGTTACGTAAACGGTTTTAAATGGTACTTGTGGCTTGCCGTCTTCATCTTTGATGAAGTGCATGGTCATCATGATCATACGAGCAACCCAGAAGAAGATGATATCGAAACCTGTTACCAATACGTCAGACGGGTGGAACGTTTTTAAATCATCAGTGTTTGCCGGCCAGCCTTGCGTTGAGAAAGTCCAAAGCGCAGATGAGAACCAGGTATCTAAAACGTCTTCGTCTTGTTTAAGTGCAACATCATCAGCAAGGTTGTTATCACGGCGTACTTCAGCTTCGTCACGACCAACGTAAACGTTGCCTTCGTTGTCGTACCAAGCTGGGATGCGGTGACCCCACCAAAGCTGACGTGAAATACACCAGTCTTGTACGTCGTTCATCCACGAGAAGTACATGTTCTCGTATTGTTGAGGTACAAATTGAATGTCGCCATTTTTAACTGCTTCTTTTGCAGGCTCTGCAAGTGGTGCTACGCGCACGTACCACTGATCTGTAAGAAGAGGCTCAATCACTACGCCAGAACGGTCACCGTAAGGTACAGTTAGGCTGTGATCTTCAATTTTTTCTAATAGACCAAGTTCTTCAAATTCGCTCACAATCGCTTTACGTGCATCAAAGCGGTCAAGGCCATGTAGGCGCTCAGGAATTGGCGCATCTAATTCAAGCTCTTTACCGTCGAATGTGTAGCTTTCGCCTTCGCTTAATACCGCTGCATCTTTATTGAAGATGTTGATCATTGGTAGTTGGTGACGTTTACCTACTTCGTTATCGTTAAAGTCGTGGGCAGGCGTGATTTTCACACAACCTGTGCCTTTTTCCATGTCTGCATGTTCATCGGCAACAATTGGAATACGACGGTTTACGATTGGCAGTAAAATTTCTTTACCGATCAGATCTTGGTAACGCTCATCATCAGGGTTAACAGCAACACCTGAATCACCTAGCATTGTTTCAGGACGTGTTGTCGCAACAATGATGTAGTCTTTACCATCTTTGGTTTTTACGCCATCAGCAAGTGGGTAACGTAGGTTCCACATGTGACCTTGTTTGTCTTTGTTTTCAACTTCAAGATCAGAAATAGCAGTGTGTAGTTTAGGATCCCAGTTAACTAGGCGCTTACCACGGTAGATTAAATCTTCTTTGTGAAGACGTACGAATACTTCTTTAACGGCTTCAGAAAGGCCTTCGTCCATAGTGAAACGCTCACGGTCCCAATCTACAGAAGCGCCTAAACGACGTAATTGTTTAGTGATCGTGCCACCAGAGTGGTTTTTCCACTCCCAGATTTTATCGATAAATGCTTCACGGCCAAGGTCGTGACGTGTTTTACCTTCTTCAGCAGCAAGCTTACGCTCAACAAGCATTTGCGTTGCGATACCTGCGTGGTCAGTACCTACTTGCCATAAAGTGTTGTTGCCTTGCATACGCTTTAAACGCGTTAGCGTATCCATGATGGTATCTTGGAACGCGTGGCCCATGTGTAAGCTACCCGTGACGTTTGGTGGCGGGATCATAATTGAGTATGCGTCACCTTGGCCAGACGGTTTAAAGTAGCCATTTTCTTCCCAGTCTTGGTATAAAGACTGTTCAATATCTTGCGGATTATAGGTTTTATCCATTACACAGAACCTTAAATAAATGCTTAAATGTCAATTTCTTGCGTTGCAATATGGGCGCCCAGTTGGCGAAGCTTTTTAAACCGCTCACGGGCGGCTTGTTTAGCATTTGGCTCAACGGGTACGAAATCATAAACCTGCTGAAAACGGCGAATAAAATCCGGTAGGTGTTCAGCTAAGTTGATTAATATTTTTCTGTTGCCGACAGGTGGAGTCATACCAATTTCAACCGGAGCGCCACCTTTAGGGCCTTCACCTTGTAAGTTGTGAGGTACAAAACTATCTGGTTCAAAAGACCAAATGATGTCGTCAATTGTGTGGGCCGTGTCGGTGTTATCAGCGTAAATAAATACGCGATGACCTAGACGATACTGATCCGCAGCAATTTTAGCTGCCAGATCGAAAACAGCGCCAGCCGTATGGTGGGCACTATCATCTTGTTTTAGAACGTAAAATTGTGCGTTCATATTCATAGTGACTTTCGTCCCCACAGATACACAGATCAAAGCAGGGATTTTGACATAGAACGCGAATTGCTTCAATTAATAAGGCGCCATTTGGCGCCTTATTTAGGGTTAGTTTTAAGCCTGCAATAAGGCTTAATCGTGACTTGCTTCACTCACGCCTGCGCGGTTTAGCAAATACTGAGTTAACATAGGCACCGGACGACCAGTTGCACCTTTGTTTTTACCGCCGCTACGCCATGCTGTACCTGCTACATCTAAATGCGCCCAATTGTATTTTTTGGTGAATTTAGATAAGAAGCATGCCGCTGTAATCGTACCTGCAGCACGGCCACCTAAGTTGGTGAAATCAGCGAATGGGCTTTCAAGTTGCTCTTGATAGTCATCCCAAAGAGGTAACTGCCATGCGCGGTCGCCACTTTGCTCAGACGCTTTTAGTAGGTCATGGGCAAGTGGGTTGTGGTTTGATAGCAAACCTGTGGCATGTGAACCCAGCGCGATAATACACGCACCTGTCAGTGTTGCGACGTCGACAACAGTATCTGGTTCAAAGCGCTCAACATAAGTGAGTGCATCACACAGTACTAAACGGCCTTCAGCGTCGGTATTTAACACTTCAACTGTTTGACCTGACATGGTTGTTAAGATATCACCCGGGCGATAAGCGTTTGAGCCTGGCATGTTTTCACAACCTGCTAAAACACCGACAACGTTAATCGGTAATTGCATTTGCACTAAAGCGCGCATAGTACCAATAACACCTGCTGCACCACCCATGTCGTATTTCATTTCATCCATGGCTTCGCCTGGCTTGATTGAAATACCACCTGAGTCAAAGGTTAAGCCTTTACCCACTAACACGATTGGCGCTTGGTCTTTGTCGCCACCTTGATAGTTGATCACCGACATAACTGATTCATTAGCACTACCACGGCCAACCGCTAGGTATGAATTCATGCCCAGCTCTGCCATTTTTTCTTCGCCAATAATATCAACGCTTACATTATCGAAGTTATCAGCAATTTCTTGTGCTTGCTCACCTAAATAAGCGGGGTTACAGATATTTGGCGGCATGTTAGCAACGTCTTTACATAGCTTGCTACCTGCAGCAATGGCTAAGCCATGCTCAATTGCACTTTCGCCAATGGTTAACTCGCGACGCGTTGGTACGTTGAAAACAATTTTACGTAGTGGGCGACGTGGGTCGCTCTTTTTGCTTTTCAGTTGATTGAAGGTATACAAGCAGTCTTGAGTTGTTTCAACTGCTTGGCGTACTTTCCAATAAGTGTCACGGCTTTTAACGTGTTGCTCAGTTAAAAAGCATACCGCTTCCATCGAACCGGTTTCGTTTAGCGTGTTAATCGTTTTTGAGATGATTTGTTTATATTGTTTGTCATCAAGCTCACGCTCTTTACCACAACCTACTAGTAGTACACGCTCGCTCAGTACATTAGGTACATGATGCAATAGTAATACTTGGCCTGGTTTACCTTCAAGGTCACCACGGCGTAGTAAGTTTGAGATATAACCGTCACTGATTTTATCTAATTGTTCACCAATGGGGGATAAACGACGTGGCTCATAAACGCCTACTACAATACATGCGCTACGTTGCTTTTCTGGACTACCACTTTTTACGCTAAATTCCATTGTTACTCCTGATATTGAGTCGTATAACCTTAGTTTATAAGGGTAAGAAATTCTTTTTCGAGTCCTTTCTTACATTTTTTAGTTTAATAGTACTAATCTTAGTACATAAACTATGACTCTATTTATGTGTTTTTGAACTTTATCTTAATGTGAATATCAATATCACATAATAGACGCCATCTGCACCATTTATGCAAGATTATATGTTCTTGCTAGGTATGATATTTAACTTTGATGGCATATAATAAAGTGAGTAAAATAACTAGTTTACTCAAAATTCCTTACTATTCCAGTGAAACTCGATGTTTAACAGGGGCGAGCATTGCTAATTTTTCGTTATTTGACCACTGAAGTCTTCAAGTCGCAGGTCGCCGTATTTTTAACTTTGATGACTATTTTTGTGTCTCAAAAGTTTGTTGTTATTTTAGGAGACGCCTCTGAAGGGGGTCTTCCAGCTAAACTTGTGCTTTCGATGATTGCACTAAAACTTCCTCAACTTGCTTCACTTATCTTACCTTTGAGTATCTTCTTAGGGATTATTTTGGCTTACAGTCGCATTTATGCTGACAGCGAAATGACTGTTTTCAAAGCCTGTGGTGTTAGTGAGTGGTATGTGGTTCGTGTCACGCTTATCTCAAGTACTGCGATGGCTATTTTAGCTGGTGCGCTTACTCTTTATGTTGCGCCATGGGCCAGTGAGCAAGAATATCAATTAAAAGAGCAAGCCAAAGCTGATGCAGGCTTATCGGCATTACGTGCAGGGCGTTTTCAGCAAACGGGTAATGAGAAAGCCGTAGTCTTCATTCACAACATCGAAAATAGCGGTAAAGAGCTACACAAGGTATTTGTTGCGCAGTTACCAGACCGTGAAAAAGGTGACTTAGCCCGTTTAGTATATGCAGAGCGTGGTGTGGTGATTGAGCAAGATAACGGTGAGCAGCAACTTGTTCTTAACGATGGTAAGCGCTATGAAACAGATGGCGAGTCTGCTGCGTTAAACCTAACAGAGTTCGATGGTTACAGTGTGCAAATTCAAGATCAAGAAATAGAGCATCAGCGTCGTAAGTTAGAAGCTATACCAACGTTTGATTTATTCAAAATGAAATCCTCTGAAGCTATTGCACAGTGGCAGTGGCGTTTAGCTATTCCGCTTTCAATTCCATTATTAACTTTACTCGCAGTGCCTTTGAGTGTGGTGAACCCGCGCCAAGGTAAATTCGCTAAATTAGTGCCTGCAATCAGCTTGTATTTAGGGTACTTCATTTTATTGAATGCAGCTAAGTTTGCTGTTGAAGATGGTAAAATTCCGCCTTCAATTGGTTTGTGGTGGATCCATTTATCAGCCTTGTTTATTGGTGGTTTCTTGATTATTAAAGGTCGTCCGCTCGGCGCATGGTTAAAGGCAGTTGTGACTAAGCGGGAGTTAAGCGCATGATGAAAACACTCGACTGGTATTTAGGTCGCAGCATAATTCAAACCACCGGTTTTGCTTTAATGGTGCTGGTAGGTATTAGTACCCTCATTAAGTTTATTGAGCAGTTAAAATCAGTTGGCCGTGGTAGCTATGATATTGCAACTGCGCTGATTTACACCTTATACAGCATGCCGGGTGATTTAGTTATCTTCTTCCCAATGGCAGCCTTGATTGGTGGCTTAACAGGTTTAGGTGCATTGGCCTCAAACAGTGAGCTGGTCGTTATGCAAGCGGCGGGTATGTCACGCCTGCAAATTATTGCATCAGTCATGAAAACCGCGATGTTTATGGCAATTTGTATGATGGCGCTAGGTGAATGGGGTGCCCCAGAAGCACAGCTCAAAGCAAAAGAAATACGTAACCAAGCGATTTATGGTGGTGATGTATTTAATGCTAAGCAAGGTGTGTGGGCGAAAGATGGTAGCAACTTTATTAATATTGAAGATGTCGATCAGCAAGGCACTTTACGTGGCGTGCATATGTATCACTTTGATAAATCGTTGCAACTTACTCAAATTACCAAGGCAGAAGAGGCAATAAACCGTAAAGATGGTTGGTTACTTCGTGATGTAAATAAAGTCATGATCACGCCAGAGCAGATCAGTACTGAGCAGCACAAAGAAGAGTTTTACGACTCGCAACTGACTGCCGAAAAATTAGGAGTGGTGTCGGTTAAGCCCGAAGCGCTGTCGTTTACTGGGCTTTGGTCATATTTAGGTTATTTGCAGCAAAATGAGCAAGACACCAGCACTTATGAGTTAGCGCTATGGCGTAAGATCATGCAGCCTGTATCTATTGCCGTTATGTTGTTAGTTGCTTTATCGTTTATATTCGGCCCGCTTCGCACAGTAACCATGGGCGCACGTATCATCATGGGTGTTATAACCGGTATTACTTTCCACTTAACTAATGAGATATTTGGTCCTGTGGTGATGGTTTACCAAATTCCAGCTGTGGTTGGTGCTGTGTTACCAAGCCTACTGTTTATAGGGTTTGCAACTTACCTATTGAATAAACGAGTGTAATGCTCGTTTAAAAAGCACAAAAAAAGCGTGGTTTGAGCCACGCTTTTTTTGTGCTTGATGTGTTGCTTAATCAAGTGAGCGATAAATACGTTTATTTTCTTCTTTGGTGAGGGTGATTACTTCTGTTTTTGCGATGTAATCTTGCAAGGCACGCTTATTTTTAAAATCGACCAACACCACTAAATTACCTAAGCCTAATAGTGCAGTAATTGCTCTGATAGCACCTTGATGCCAGCTAATTAAATGACCATCGAGAGTTTGCACCTTCAAACGCCATGCGCGCATACCAATTGTTTGGCCGCTCTTAGCCCAAAAATAGCTAAAGAAACTAACACTCACTATCACCAATAACACACTGCGAATGCCATAAAGTAGTGGCGAGTTTTGAATGAAAGCAGATACATCTTCAGCATCACCAATACTTAGTAAGTCTAAAGAAATTAGCCCTTGAACAGCTAATAAATACAGTACGGTTGTCAGCATCGCAAAGGCAATGATAACCAAGGTATCGTAAATTAAAGAGGCAAAGCGGCGCCAGAAACCGGCACGTGGAAACTCAGCTGACATAAACAATCTCATCCAATTAAATTGCGCAGTAGTTTAGCAAAGTCCTTCGCAAACAAGAAATACTTAACGGCCGTTTAGCAAGTCGACAAACAGGTCTGACCTGCTATAGTTGAGAAAATAATAAAAAATGAGCACACAATTATGGCCGTTTCTCAAAGCGAAACTCACCAAGTATTTAATCAACCCAAACCACTTGAAAACTACAACACCTATGAGGCCGACACGGTACTTCAATATTGGCAAAATCGTTTTGCTGGGCAATGGGGAACTGCGCATTTAACGGCGTTTGGGGAGCAAGTGGGTGGTGCATTACTGCAAGCAGGATTCTTAGCAAACAAACACTTACCCGAATTAACCACTCACAGCCGATTTGGCGAACGCATAGACCAAGTTGATTATCACCCAAGTTACCATCAGCTAATGCAGCATGCTATAGAGCAAGGGCACTGCGCATTGCCTTGGCAGCAAAAGAAAGCCGGTAGCCATGTTGTAAGAGCCGTTATGGCGGTGCTGCACAATCATGCTGATCCGGGCTCAGGTTGCCCATTAACCATGACGTTTGCTAGTGTACCTGCCATTGCTAGCCAAGAAAATGTAGCGGCTATGTGGCTACCTAAAATACTGGCAAATCATTACGATTCTGACAATAAGCCTTGGACAGAGAAAAAAGGTGTCACCATAGGTATGGCGATGACCGAAAAACAAGGCGGCTCTGATGTTCGGGCGAACACCACCAAAGCAGACGCCATCAATGAAAGTGGTGCAGGGCAATTATATGCTTTAACCGGCCACAAATGGTTTTGCTCAGCGCCCATGAGCGACGCCTTTTTAGTACTCGCTAATACCGATGAAAAGCAATTATCTTGCTTTTTAGTGCCACGCTGGCTCGAAACTGGCGAGAAAAATGCCATGTATATTCAGCGCTTAAAAAGTAAATTGGGGAATCAATCAAATGCGAGCTCTGAAATTGAACTCAGAGATGCACATGGTTGGTTACTTGGCGAGCCTGGGCGAGGCATTGCCACTATTATTCAAATGGTCGCTTTAACTCGTTATGACTGCATGTTGGGTTCAAGCTCGCTGATGTTACAAGCAGTAAAAGAAGCAACTTGGCATACAGCTGGGCGTAGTGTGTTTGGTAAAAACTTGCATCAACAGCCACTCATGCTCAATGTACTCGCTGATTTAGCTATCGAGGCAGAAGCTGCACTTGCCATTTCAATGCGTATTGCCCATGCCCTTGATAACCAAGATGATAGCAATGAAGTGGCATTAATACGCAGCGCCACAGCAATTGGTAAATATTGGATTTGTAAGCGGGCAGTGCAGCACACTTATGAGGCTATGGAATGTATTGGTGGCGTGGGTTATGTACAAGACAACATTACCAGCCGGCTTTATAAAGAAGCGCCGGTTAACTCCATCTGGGAAGGCTCTGGTAATGTGCAATGCCTTGATCTTTTACGCGTGTTTAGTCGTGAGCCTGAATCACTTAAGGTGCTTATAAATGAGTTTGAAAAAGCGCGCAGTTTGCACCCCGATTTTGCGATAAAGCTCGATGAACTTAAAGAGGTGCTCACAGATACCGCAAACCTCGAAATGCATGCTCGACGCATAATTGAAAAGCTTGCGCTGCTTTGGCAAGCAGCAACACTATTACAATTTGGTGAGCCACTTATTGCCGATGCGTTTGTAAAAAGTCGTTTAAGTGGCGCAGAGTTTAGTCAGTACGGCTGCCTGAGTCATGATATCGATTGTCAGGCGATTGTTTCGCGAATGATGCCAAAACTCTAAAGTTAACAACTTGTTTAATTATTGTGCGGTTGATCAGTGGCGCCGCACAAAACGCTTGCTGCCTTACCCATTCTTTGTATAATGCTTGGCATAGAGACAAAAGCAGTTAAAAAAGCTTTTGCTCTAAAGTGGTTTTTCTTTATCTTCTCGTGTTTAGAAGGTTAAAGAAAAATGAAGCCAGTATGATGGAATTGGTAGACATGACGGATTCAAAATCCGTTGCCTTCGGGCGTGGCGGTTCAAGTCCGCCTACTGGTACCACTTTTGAACCCTAGCCAATTGGTTAGGGTTTTTTTATGCCTGAAAAAGCTATCAGCAGTCAGTTTTTAGCCGAGCGGTGCGGTTATTGGGTTTTTGCAACCACCCTTAGCAATTTAATTCGTAAAAGCATTGTAGAAGGTGTTGTAGGAGGTAGTTTACTGCCGAACCAAGAATGCCGAACCAGCAATGCTGAAAAATATAATTCATGGCTAAAGCCATTCCTACGGGTACATTTTGCCTAGAGCCTAGAGCCTAGAGCCTAGAGCCTAGAGCCTAGAGCCTAGAGTCTAGAGCCTAAAGCCTATCACCCAGAGCCTAGAACTCAAATCTAAGTACCAACTTCAACTCTATTAAAGCACTTTTGTTCTATTTCTAAGCGGTCAAGTTCAAACTATGCTTAATCTACAAATAACCCTGGAAAAAGTGTGTTTATTTGGTTGGAAATTAATCATTTAAGACTAGAGTACGATGGTGTTTGAATACATCTTATAATACAATTTGTGGTCTTAAGTATAAGTGAAGTCAATCACTTAGTGCACATTATCGGGTAAGGTAGCTTAGCGTGGGTACATACGACTTAAAGCGTATTGTTGAAAGTATTTCAAATCTTAAAAGTGAGAACTTTTATAATGCAATATGCCTGTCTTTATCAGAAGTGCTTGGTGCTTCTCATGTTTTTTTAGCTCAAGTCGATGAGTCAACTTTGCATGCAACGACTATAGCTTTGTGTGCGCATGATGAAATTGTTGAAAACATCAGCTACGATATCCGCTGTACGCCTTGTAACGATGTCAGCTGTGGCAGTATCTCTAGTTTCAGCTCGGATGTTCAGCAGTTATTCCCAGATGATCAGATGCTCGTTGATATGGGTATCGAAGCCTATGTGGGTGTGCCTTTACAAAGTATATCGGGTAAAACCGATACCATTCTTGTCGCGCTATTTCAGCATGAAATTAATGATGCGATGCAAATTGAGTCTTTTTTCTCGTTATTTACTGGTCTTATCCAGCGTGAAATCGAAAAAGACCGTTTTATTGCTAAATTAGATTTTGCAAACCAATTGATTGAGCAAAGCCACGAAGCAATTTTTATTTGCGACCACAATGTGCATATTACTTACGCGAATACCGCATTTACGAAAATGACGGGCTATTCGTTGGATGAAGTCTTAGGGCAAAATCCAAAGATTTTAAGCTCAAATAAGTATGATCCGCATTTTTATAAAGTAATGTGGCACCAAATCAATACTGAGGGTAAGTGGTCTGGTGAAATCACTAATAAAACCAAACAAGGTAAGTTGTATACGCAATTTTTATCGATAACCAAAATGCAAAATAATGATGAAGATTGCTATGTGGCGTTTATTTTGGATATCACCGAGAAAAAAGAAGCTGAGCAGAAAATCTATTTTCATGCAAACCACGATCAACTCACGGGTTTAACCAATCGTTTTTACTTTAAAGAGTACTTATGCCAATTGCTATCATCTTTGTCGTATCAAGATGATGAGAATACTAACTTAGCCGTGATCTACTTTGATGTTGATAAGTTTCAAGATATCAACACAGTTTACGGCTTAACCTTTGGCGATAAGGTTTTATGTGAGCTTTCAGAGCGACTAAATAGCAGTTTTAAAGAGTCTGCTTTTTCGCGTATCGATGGTGATAGTTTTGCCATTTTACAAACTTATCAGCATGTCAGTGAACTTGAACATGTTTGTAAACAAATTACCGCGTTACTTGTTGAGCCCGTTTCTATTGGCGGCATTAGTCAGCAGGTGTCAGTTACGCTGGGCATTAGTCGATTTGAGCAAACTAGCGCTGTTAGTTCACAAGAAAAAATTGAAAAAATAGCTCGCCGCTTAATACGCCAAGCAGAGCTTGCTACCTTGAATGCAAAACAAACAGGCGATGAGTACCTGTTTTTCTGTAAAGAAATGGATAACAAGGTCAAAAAACATAACCAGTTGGTTGAGCAGCTTACACAAGCCGTGAAGAGCAACGAAATTGATGTGTATTTTCAACCTATTATTGATATTGAAAATAACACGGTCGCTAAATTCGAAAGTTTAGTGCGATGGAACAACCAAGGGCAATGGGTATCACCAGCCGAGTTTATTCCGCTTGCAGAAGAGTCGCGGGTGATTATTCCTCTCGGTGAGCTTGTGTTGATTAAAACCTGTCAGCAAATAAAAGCGTTAGAAGCACAAGGTTATGAAAACTTTGTTTTTAACGTAAACCGTTCTTTATTTGAATTTACTGAGTTTAATCCTGAACGTAATGCATGGCTTGAGATTATTAAAGGACAAGGGGTTAAGCCATCACAAATTTCATTTGAATTAACCGAAAGTGTTTTAGCGCCAGAAAATACGAACCATCTCGATGTGTTAAAGCAGTTGAAGCAAGCTGGGTGTTTAATTTCGCTAGATGATTTTGGTACGGGTTATTCATCTCTTAGCTACTTGCGCCGTTTTCCGGTCGATGTACTTAAACTTGATAAGTCATTTATTGATGAAGTACATGTTGATTTAGGCGACGAAGCGTTGGTGAAATCGATTATTCAAATGAGTCGTGTATTGGGTATTAAAGTCGTTGCAGAAGGGGTTGAAGAGCGCGAGCAATTGGCTGTACTAACCGAAGCAGGTTGTGATTATATCCAAGGATATTACTTTTCTAAGCCATTGCCTGCAAATGATGTAGTGCCATTTTTAACGCAATTCTCTCGAGAGCAGTAGTTAATTACGGTATGATTTTGACATCAATCAGTTAGCAACCCTTGTGATGTCAGAATTAACCGCAAAGCAAAACATAAAGGCGATTGTTACAGCCATTAAGGCCGAAGAGCAGTCGCTTAGAGCACATTACCCTATTCTTAACCAGCAAAACGCCATTGCGATGGTTATCCTACTCGTGTCGTTGTTTTCACTGATTGGCGTTGCGACTCTTTATTACTTAGCGATTGTTCCCTCGTGGCTTTGCATCATTCTGGCTGCCTTTATTACCTCGATATCGCATGAGCTTGAGCATGACCTTATCCATAAGCAGTATTTTAGTGATCGTCCTTTTATACATAACTTTATGATGTTAACAGTGTGGCTTATGCGGCCAAATACGGTTAATCCTTGGTATCGCAGAAAGATTCATTTACATCACCATAAAGTATCCGGCACCTCACAAGATTTAGAAGAGCGTTTGGTGGGCAATGGCATTAAATCGCCATTTTTGAGAGCCTTGGTCATCACTGATGGCTTGCTAGGTTTACTAGTTAATACCAAGCGATTTAGTAAAGAAATTAGCGGTTTTAAGTTTTTACGTGTGTTTAATGCGGGCTTTCCGATTGCAACCGCGTATTTTGCGATTCTTTATGGGGTAATTGCTTATTACGCTGTGCAGTTTGTTCAGCCATTTACATTGCCGCCGTGGGGAGCTGAGTTATTGACGATGGCAGAGTTTTTAATGGTGGTACTTATCGTGCCTAATATCATTCGTTCTAGTTCTCTTAACTTAGTGACATCTTCAATGCATTATTATGGCGGTGTAAATAACTTGCTTGAGCAAACGCATGTGATCACCAGCCGCTGGTTTTTACCATTTCAGTTATTTTGTTTTGATTTTGGCCGCACCCATACAATCCATCATTTTGTGCCGAACCAGCCCTTTTATATTAGACAATTGATCAGCAAAAAAATACGTCCTATTATGGCCCAGCATGGGGTACGTTTTAATGATTTCCAAAGCTTAAAACAGGCTAATCATTACCCTGTAAAAGAGCAGCCATCTCAACAAGGAGTTTAATATGAAGGTTACCGGTCGTTGTCATTGTGGTGAAGTAACTTACAACGCAGAAGTTGATGAAAATAAAGTGATTAACTGTCACTGCACTGATTGCCAAATTATCTCGGGGGCGCCTTTTCGCACGGTTGTGGTGTCTGTGCCAGATGGGGTTACTTTTACAGGTGCTGAGCCAAAAGAATATATAAAAATTGCCGAGAGTGGTAATCAGCGTGCGCAAGGGTTTTGTGGTAACTGTGGTACAGCCTTGTATGCGACTTCTGTAGGTGCAGGTGAGCGTATTTATGGCTTACGTATTGGCGCCGTAGAGCAAGCTGATGAGCTTATTCCAAAAGCTCATATTTGGTATCGCTCACATAAACCTTGGCTCGATAACCTTAGTAATATGAGCGCCTTTGAAACCGCACCTAAGTAGCTGCGGTTTTATTTCTCTTGTTGGTCGATAGTGATATTTCGGCCGCTTAAGTAACCAAATAAAGCACACAACAGGCTAGATGCAATACACAGCCAAAGTGCTCCTGCCCAGTTATTAAAATAACTATGTAAGGCGCCCGCAATAATGGGGCCTGTTGCAGCCAATAAATACCCGATACATTGTGCCATACCCGATAACGCTGCGGCTTGCATTGAGTCATGAGTGCGCAGGCTTACAAATGATAAGCCCAATATAAAACAGGCACCTGAGCAAAAACCTAAGGTGACTGACCAAAGCATCGCAAAGCTAGGCGCAACTAATAATCCAACAGAACAAAGCGCGCCAAGTAATGCCAAGCTTAGGGTTAAGATGCGTTGATCTTTTAATTTGGCAAGTAGTGGAATAAGCACAATACCTGGTAGCGCTGAGGCTACTTGAAAGGCGCCTTGCAAAGCACCCGCGTGCTGCGCACTATGGCCGCCTTCTATTAAAATGCTGGGTAGCCAACCTAACATGATATAAGTGAAAAATGAGTTAAAGCCAAGCAATAACGTAATTTGCCAAGCAAGTGCAGAGTGCCAAATTTTGCTTTGTGTATTATTCGATACGGGTGCCTGTTTTGGCATGGTATGTTGCTTAAGTTGTGGTAACCACACCACAATAGCTAGTACAACCAATAAGGCATAACTGGCAAGCGCCAATTGCCAACCAAGTTCTTTATACTCAGCCAGCGGAATGATGAGTGCTGAATAGCTGCCTCCAAATATGCCCATCGCTAAAACATAACTAGACGTCATCACAGCGACTTTGTGTGGAAAGTCACGTTTTATCAAGCTTGGTAACAACACATTGCCAATCGCGATACCGACACCAATCACTGCAGTACCAATAAATAGTACTGTGGCAGAATCAATAACACGAGACACAACCCCAATGCCTATTAATACAAGGGCAATAAACAGTGATACCTCAAGGCCGCATTTTTTAGCAAGGCTTGCTGCCATGGGTGAAGCAACAGCAAATGCAATTAAAGGTAAAGTCGTCAACATGCCTGCTTGTGATGCATTTAACTTAAATTGATCAATGATCTGTTCAAGCACCGGTGCAATGCCAGTGATAGGTGCTCGCAAACTGGCTGCAATAAGAAATATGCCCAGCACTAAAAGAAGGTTACGAATTAGGTTTTGAGATGATGACACGCTGTTTAGGAGCTATAGCAATAGGTACATTTATCATACCAAAACACTAAACAGCGTGGGTGAACTATGAGATAGCTCACCAAATAATGCGGTTACTTAAAACTGATAACTTGCTGATAACATGGCGTTGCGCGGTCTACCCGGAAAGTAGCGATCGCCACTAAATGTGGTGTAGTCAGCGCGCTCTGCATAGCGTTCGTCGGTTAAATTGTTTATTCGTGCAGTCACCGTAAAATTAGCTGATAGTTGCCACGCCGCTCTTAAGTTTACTAATGAGTGACCTTCGTAGCTATGCTGGTTTTCAGGGTCAGTAAAGTAGCTGCTGGTGGTATGTAGCTCAAGGCCAACACGCGTCATATCGTTTGCTTGCCAAAGTAGCTGTAAGTTAGCGATGTTACGTGGTGCAGTATCAATGAGATTGCCATTGATATTTATCCCGCTGAGTAACTGGTCATAACTGTATGTATGCTTGGCGTGGCTTGCGGCTAACTGCATCGATAAGCTTGGCGTAATGGCATAGGCTAATTCAAGCTCAACACCACGATGCTGGGTTTGGCCATCATTGACGTAATAAAAATCACTGTCACGGAAAATCGTGTTCTTTTTGTTCATTGCATAAATGCTAACTACATAATGCAGCTTAGCTTGTTGGCCTTTTAAACCAAGCTCTAGGTTTTTAGCTGTTTCAGATTTCAGATCTGCGACATTTTGTTCGCGTTGTAACTGATAAAGCTCTGCCGCTTGCGGTGCTCGATAGCCTTCTGAAGCATTGGCGTAGATAAACTGGTTTTCAGCATATTGATAGCTTAAACCAAGCTTAGGTGAAAAGTTAGTAAAACGATTTACACCGCTTTCTGGTCTAGAATAGCGACATCCGCCCATTGCGCATGCAGTACCATCTTCTTTTGTACGACCTGCCAACATGTGGTTGTCGTAATCATAACGCATACGCTCGTATCGACCCCCAAGGCTGATAAGTAACTCATCAAGTTGCCAATCTAGGTTAACAAACGGTGCTAATAGGGTGCTTGTTACTTGATAATCATAATGTTTGCCTTGAGGCACGGTGGCGACTAAAAATGCTGAGCCTTGAGTTGGGCTATCTTGATATTGTAAAAAATCAGCATCCGTAAGCTCACCATCAAAGCCAACAGTTAAGAGGCTTGAACCCGTTAACTTATGCTGCCAGCTTGATTGTAGGCCAACACCTTGCTGAGCATTTTCTTCAAGGGGAGTACCCGGTAAAAAATGCTTAAAGAAGGTCATATTTTGGTCGCGGATATAAGGCGTTAGGGAAAAGCTGTTAGCCTCATCTTGTGTCCAATTTAGCTTTGACCAAACACGCAAAGAGCGAGCTTTACGAAATGCATCAGGATCAAAATTAGACTGAGCTATTTGCTCATCCTTATAGCTTTCAAAGCCTTCGATGTAGCCAGCCGTTTGTTGATCTAAATGGGTGTAAGTCAGGCCTGTATTTACACTTAGTTTTTCACCATCAAAACGGTGGCGTAGCGAAAGCTTTTCTTGATCAACACTTTCGTCATCACGATAACCCGTATCTCGGGTGATCGTGGCATTAATGCCTAAACCTTGCTGGCCAAAGTCACGCCCCGTACCAAGTTTGTAGCGAGTGTAGCCAAACGAGCCGTAATCAAAACCAAGTTGGTTGTGGTCATAGGTTGTATCTGGCGTGATCACGTTGACTACACCATGTACTGCGTTTGAACCGTAAAGAGCAGAGCCCGGGCCTTTCAGTACTTCGATACGTTCAGCCATTTCAGTATGGGCTTCGAATAACTCATTGATGTTGCAAAAACCAGCTGCGCGAAGTGGAATACCATCTTCAGCGGTAAGTAAGCCCCCGCAGGCACCTGCACCAGAAAGTACAGGTGAACGTAGAGCGGGTAAATACTCTTGGCCGTTACCGTGTTGAAGGTTAGCACCTGCCACTTGCTTAAGGGCTTGTTCAATATGAGTTGGAGCGATAAGCGCCAGTTGCTTTTGTGAAATACTGCTGACCACAACTGGCAATGGATCTGCCAACACTTCGCTGCGCGAGGCGGTTGTTGTAATATGTTCTAGCTCATTATTAGCGAAAGCTTGATGGTTAAATAATGAGGTGCTCACAAGCACTGAGAGTATCGACAACTTCATGAAAACCCTTTGGTTAGGTACAACAAAAACCAAAGGGTAACTGCTTTTTAGGATGGGTAAAAGCTTTCGCGATTAATAACTTTGTTTGTTATGCGCTACGGCGATGTACGGCAAAACCTGCCAGTACTGCAACCAGCCAAAATAAGCTACCGCCGCCAGTACCATTTCTGTGCGTGACATTAGCTACTTTTTCTTCTTTAACGCGGGTTTTAAATTGCGCCAATTCAGTATCTAGATTTGTGATCATGTCATCAACGGCACCATTAAAGCTTGCCAGCGATTGCTCTTTAGCGACTTCATCGATGCCAATCGCTGTACTGCGTTGCTCTGCTTTATGTATACCTGGAGCGCGAAACAGCATTTTTCTGCTTTTTACATCAAATACGGCGGTATCTACAAAGGTTTGTACTGAGTTTTCATTACCCGGAATTACATATAAACCAACTATGGTTAGATATAAAAAAGCCGCGTTATTTTCTAAGCTTTGCGACACTTGGTCGTAAGAAACTAGCGCCATAATATCCACATCATATAATCGAGATACTTGCTCTAATGTGGTAAACCCTTCGCCGCCTTTTAAATAAGTGCTTGGGATCACTTCAATGCGGTCAATGTAGTCATATTGCATAAACTGCTTTTTAACTTTGTTCAGCAGTGCCACTTCGTCACCGTGGTGTAAGCCATCATTGTACTTGTTAGGAATAAAGGCAACCCCTACAGTGGCAGGTAAGTTCAAAGTTGGGATCGTTGCTTGATGGGCTGCTCTGTCTTGCTGGTCTGGGTAAAGGTACTCAACCAATGAACTTGATTGCGTTTTTTGATTGCCATATTGGCTCATCATGGCACTACAGCCCGTTAGTGCAGTAATGCTAATGACCAAACACCATTTTAGTAGATTCATAAATTATCCTTATTATGTAGTGAGGAAGCGTTTGTTTATGTTGCAAATATAACGACAGACGCCCCAAACGGAACTGTAACTCAGACTCGATTTTTCGTAAATAGTGCCAAAGAAGTTTAAAGAAATGTAAAGGTTAGCTTTCTAATGTGTTGATATGTAAACAGTTGCGTTTTTAAATTGTAACCCTTCATCTATGATTCAGGCTAAAACGTTAGGCTTTTTATCAAGAGCAAACGTTGAGGGTCTCTATTATGAATAAATTACTTACTATCTCAGTTGCCGTTTTAGGTTTGAGTTTGATACCTATGGAAGCAAACGCGAAACATGATCGTGACCATGATAGATACGAACATAAGCACGAACGTAAAAAGCATAAGAAGCATAAAAAACACCACAAACATCACCATCATGACAGAAATGATCGTTACGATAGATACGACCGTTACAGCTACCGTGATTTACCACCCGGTTTATACAAAAAAGTAGGGCATGGTGGTGGCTTACCACCAGGTTGGTATAAGCGTTATCACCATGGTGATATTCTTGACCGTGATATATATCGTCATGGGCGAGTGATTAAACGTCGCGACCGAAATGGCATAATTGCCATCGAAATCGATGACCGCCTTATTCATCTAGTACACGATACGCGAGAGATTTTATCAATCGTTACTCGCCATCGTTAATCCTGTCAAAAGCCGCTTAGCGGCTTTTTTATTAATTTTAATATATTGTTCAGACGTAAATGCTAGACTTGTAAGATAATAAAAACATAACGAGGGAAGTTAATGATAATTACTTTAGGGATGGTTGTATTAACTTTATTGATAGTTACCTTATTGCCATTTTCATACTCTCAACACTATTTGATTCGCAGTTGTGATTTTGTGCGCTTGCAAGTGGTTTACCTTGCCTTTGCTAGCCTAATAGCAGCAAGTTATTTAATTAGTAGCACCCACTCACTGTTTTTTATTGGTTGTGCAGTGGCTAGTGTTCTAGTGCTGATATTACAAATTGGCTGGATTTATCCCTACACAAGGCTTGCTAACAAAGAAGTTGCCTCAAGTAGTAAATCCGATAAGCACAGTATTCGCATTATGTCGGCAAATGTACTGATGTCGAACACTGAATATGACAAACTCGTTGGTTTAGTTAAAACGCATCAACCTGATTTCCTCATTACGTTAGAGTCTGATCAAACTTGGCAAAATAAACTGAGCAGTTTAGAACAAGAGTACCCATATCGAGTGTACTGCCCAAAAGATAATCGCTATGGCATGCACTTGTACAGCAAGTTTAAAATCAAACAACAGCAAGTTTGTGAGCTTATAGAAAGCGATATCCCCTCAATCCATATTTTGTTTGAAGATGCAGATGGTGTAGAAGTACAAGGACACTTTATTCATCCTGCTCCTCCGAGTCCAACAGAAGAAGACAGTTCACGACCCCGTGATACTGAGTTGATCATCTTAGCGAAAGCACTTAAAAACAGACAGCGACCTTGTATCGTTGCCGGTGATCTAAATGATGTTGCATGGTCGCGTAGTACCCGCTTGTTTATGCGTATCAGTGGTTTGTTAGACCCACGTAAAGGGAGAGGCTTTTTTAATACGTTTCATGCCAGTTATTTCTTTATGCGTTGGCCGCTTGATCATCTTTTTCATAGTAATGAGTTTAGTGTTAAGCGCATTGAGCGTTTGGCAAAATATGGTTCTGATCACTTTGCACTGCTTACTGAACTTGTTTATAAGCCCGATTCTGACAATCAAAAACACCAAGAGCAGATTGATAAAGAAAAAGCAGTGGATGAGTTAAAAATGCCTGCAGCGTCTAAGCAGCAAGTGCCAATGTTTAATACCAACCCGCAATAATACTTAATCATTTTGAGGGATTAAACCTGTCGCTAACTGCGTTAAAAATTTCTCATTTACGACTGCATGGATGCAGAAGGTAGAGCAATGCAGGAGCAATTGCCGAGCACAACTAAATAACGAAATTTTTGCCTTGTTATCAACGAGGTTTTATTGCCTCAAAATAGACTACTTAATTAAGCGTATTGGTATGAAAAGTGATTCGTTTTAGTATTAAAAAGGGCTCTAACGAGCCCTTTTTTGTGGTTAGTCGTTGATCATAATGGTTTTGATATTAACAAATTCACGTAGCCCAAAGCCGCCGTGTTCACGGCCATAGCCACTGTCTTTTACACCACCAAATGGTAAGTTCGGTTGCGCAAGACCATAGCCATTAATATTAACCATGCCGGTATCAAAATGGTGCTTTGCAAGCTCAATGGCTGCTTGTTCGTCTTTTGAGAAAATACCGCCACCAAGACCATAGCGAGAGTCATTAGCAATTTGCATAGCCTCATCATTATCTTTTGCCCTAATAAGCGATGCTACAGGGCCAAATAATTCATCATCATAGGCGGGCATGCCCGGTTTAATGTTTTCGAGCAGAGTCGGGGTGTAATAAAAGCCTGTGTGCTCAGCAACTTTACCGCCGGTAACAATGCTCGCACCTGCATTTACTGAATCAGTCACTTGCTGATGAAGTTTATCGCGTAAATCTTTACGGGCCATTGGACCGAGCGTGGTTTTTTCATCATTAGGATCACCAAGAACAACTTGTTCAAATTGCTCTTTAATTAAGGCTTTAAAATCATCGTATAAAGCATCAACAACAATAAAGCGTTTTGCGGCAACACAGGTTTGCCCGTTATTGATCAAGCGCCCTTGTGTACATGCGGTAATCGCGGTATTTAAGTCAGCATCATCAAGTACAACATAGGCATCGTTACTGCCAAGCTCAAGTACGGTTTTCTTAACCTGTTTACCTGCAAGCTCAGCAACTTTTTTGCCTGTTTCGTCGCTACCAGTAAATGTCACACCTCGAATAGCTGAGTGCTCAATCAGTTTGCTTGCGGTTTTGCCGTCAATCAGTAGGTTTTTAAAGCAATAGTCATCAAAGCCAGCTTGAGTAAATAATTGCTCAATTTTTTCAGCCATGCCAAATACATTGCCAGCATGTTTTAGCACCGTGGTATTACCCGCCATGATATTCGCGCAAGCGTAGCGAATAACTTGATAAAGCGGGAAGTTCCAAGGTTGGATACCTAAAACGACACCGATTGGTTGGTAGCTAATAATTGCACGGCCGTCTTGCATATCACGGCTTTCATCAGCAAGCACTTGTGGCCCTTGCTCTGCGGTATAGCGACAAATTGCAGCGCAAAGCTCTACTTCTTGTAGGCCTTGTTGATATAACTTGCCCATTTCATCGGTCATCAATTGGGCTAATTCTTGTTGATTAGACTCAATCACTTGTGCAAGTTGATTGAGTAATTTAGCGCGCTTTTCATGGGATGTTGTGCGCCACTTTAAAAAAGCTTGATGACATTGGTCAACTTCACTCTGTGCTTGTTGCAATGACAATAAATTATACGTATTTATGGTTTGCTCATTGGCTGGATTGATTGTAGTAACAGTATCAGTCATCATTATCTCCTTACAAAATTGTAGGAAAAGGTTTGCAAGGCTAATACCTATTTTTTCGCTGCTCTAGCTATCTGATTTAATTGTATTTTATTTAATTTGAACTTGGCTAGACACTTTTTTTTCTGTAAAAACTGCAACAGGCTGCAAAACTTACAAGGAATACGTAATGACAAATTCTGTGTTAAATACCGAGCTTGCGATTATTCAAGCGCCAATGGCGGGTGTGCAAAACGCCAAACTGACAGTGGCTGTGTGTGAAGCTGGGGGGCTTGGCTCGTTACCTTGCGCTATGCTTTCGGCTGAGCAGCTTGTCTCAGAGCTTGATTACATTAGCCAGCATACTGATAAGCCGTATAACCTTAATTTCTTTTGTCATCAAACACCTGACTATACATTGGCTCAGCAAACTGCATGGCATAATGTACTTGAGCCTTATTTTGATGAGTTTGCTGTCGATGCCTCACAATTTACCCGCAACGCTTCGCGCCAGCCAATTAATCAGCAAGTGATCGATATTATCGCGCCTTATAAGCCTGCCGTTGTGAGTTTTCATTTTGGTCTGCCCAGTAAAGAGATTGTTTCTCAGATTAAAGGGTGGGGCGGGGCTGTTCTTTCATCAGCCACAACGTTAGATGAAGCGCGCTGGTTACAAGCAAATGGTGCCGATGCGGTTATTGCACAAGGGATTGAAGCTGGTGGTCACCGCGGTCATTTCTTATCGATGGATTTATCGCTGCAACCAACCACAGCGCAATTAGTGCAAGAATGTGTAGAGCTTGAAATACCGGTTATTGCAGCAGGTGGAATTTGCTCAGCTGAAGATGTAGCTCAGTACCAAGCATTAGGTGTAGCAGCAGTGCAGGTGGGGAGCGCTTACTTACTTTGCGAAGAAGCGACAACAAGTGCTTTACATCGTGAAGTATTAAAAACGGCTAAGCCAGACTCAACAGAATTGACAACCTTATTCTCTGGTCGCCCAGCACGAGGAATACGCAACAGAGTGATGCAAGAGTTAGGGGCGATGCCAGAGCAAGCGCCGCCCTTTCCATATGCATCGATTGCGATGACGGCACTACGGTCAAAAGCAGAGGCTAAAGGCGACAGTGGTTTTTCTCCGCTTTGGTGTGGTGAGCGCTTTGTGGTTCGAGAAGGGATTAACGCCCAGCAAATTACTGAATTACTAATGCAAGGTTGGCAGTCTTGACTGATACCCAGTTACTTCCACTAGGTGATAGTTATCATCAGCTAGCCGGTGAATTTCGTAACAAACTTGCAGGGCAATGCGCTATAAAGCGGTACGCTAAAGGTGATGCTTTATTGCAGCAAGGCGACGAACAAGATGCAGGTTACTTAATTATATCTGGGGTGCTTGGGGCATTTCATGCATCCTCGCAGGGTGCACAAAAGTGTAAAGAGTTTTACTTTCAAGATGAATTTGCACTGCTTTATGGTAACTGGTTAACTAAAACCCCAGCGCTTTATCAGCTAAAAGTAATACGTGATGCTGAGCTTATTAAGGTGCCTTTGGCTTTATTTGATAGTAGTGACTGGCAAGCAATAAAACATCAGTTAATTAGTCAGCAATTATTGTTTAAAGAAGCAAAAGAAGCTTTTTTATTACTCAATACCCCTGAGCAGCGTTACCAATATTTACTAGAACAAAAGCCGCATTGGCTTGAACAACTGAGTTTAAACGAGGTTGCTATGTATTTAGGGATCTCTGCGATTTCTTTATCGCGAATTAGACGGCGTCTTAACTTAAGTTAAGGCGCAGCAAAATAGTGAACATTACACTGCTGATTTTTCAGGAGTCGTTATGTTTATTTTATCTCAGTGCTTAGTTGCCATTGCCACATTACTCGATTTGGCTTCATTTCAGTTTAAACAAAGGCAGGCAATTTTAGCTTGTTTGCTTAGCTCGGTTTTACTGACATCATTGCACTTTATGCTGCTCGATAACTTCAGTGCAGCAAGCTTAATGCTGATTGCTGCAATGCGTTATGGCTATTGTATTTTTGCCCGCAAAACCTGGGTGATGATAGCTTTTATGCTTTTGAGTATTAGCGCAGTACTATTTACTTGGCAAAGCTGGGTTAGCTTTATCGCGCTGTCTGCAACGTTACTGCAAACTTATGCTTCATTCCAAGGCAAAGACTTTACCTTACGCATACTGATGATTGTTGGCACGATTGGTTGGATAATCCATAACATCTTGGTTTTTTCACCATTGGCAGTGCTCATGGAAACGGTCTTTTTAATAAGTAATTTAGTGGGCTTATGGCGCTTTTATTCTCACCCTAAGCCCGCTTAAATTTGATTTAAGACTTACCTAGCATGCGGCTCAGCATGCCATCTTTGTCAACAAACTGGTGTTTAAGTGCTGCGGCAATGTGTAAGGCTAAAATCACCACGATAATAAGCACTGAACTGTGATGCACAAAGCTGCCTGCATCAGCAAGCCAAGGTGTTTTCTCTGGTGCGCTTAATAATTCAAACTCAAAAAAGCTAATTGCACGACCACCCGCATAGCTCATGATAAAACCAGATAACGGCATAGCTAGAGTTGCAAGTAATAATAGGCCATGAGTAAGGTGGGCAATCGCTGTTTGCCATTTAGGCATTGCAGATGTCGCGGGTAATGCACCTTCTTTAATACGCCAAATAAGCCTTGCGATGGCAAAAACTAATACCACTAAGCCCATTGATTTATGCCAGCCCATATAAGTAAATTTAGCGGGTGGATCGGCAAAATCAGCAACATAAATGCCCATCGCGAATACGCCGATAAACAAAATGGCAACGGTCCAATGTAAAAGGATGGTTGGCTTTGAAAGGGGGGCTACTTTACTCATGGTTTACTCTCATAATTGGTTTTAACTATAAATATAGACTGCCACAATATCTGATGGTTGCGTAAAGTAATGTAAAGTAACTTAAAGAGTGTCAGCAATGAGCTTTAATAAGAAGGTTTCGCGCTGAATCGATAGGCCCTGTTTTTCACTCATTGCCATGGTGGTTTCGTTATGTGCGATGGCATCAAATATATTCACCCACTTAGGGTGCATGCCATTTTGCACTTCGTAATGCTCCATTTTAGGGTCTGCAAATTCATCGCTGATTTCACAATAGTAGCAATAGGACTTGATATGAACACAATCAAAGTCGTCTTTATACCAAGGCCTGATTTCTTCGTATAATCCTAATGGCTGCTTTATTTGAATTTGTAGTGCACCCGTTTCTTCATGTAACTCTCGCAGGAGTCCTTGCTCAATGCTTTCGCCTTCATCAACGCCACCGCCAGGTAGGCTATAGTCATCATAACGGGCGGTATATAAAAGTAGTATTTGTTCACCTTTTAAAACAATGGCGCGGGCAGTATGACGAATGAACACCGTACCATAGTCATCACTTAAACTTGGGTGAATTACTTTTCTTAATAACTTCATAGGATTACAACTCTAAATTAATGCAAGTACAGCTTAGCTTAATATTGAACGCGCCATAATAACCTTTTTTCCAAATTTAATTCATTTTACTTACCCCAAATTGAAACTAATAAGGTAATATAATTGGAATTAAGAACTATTTAGGTATCTAACGTTTAGTTTTATTTTCGAAAAAACTTTGCGTAGAATGGTAGAAAAAGCTTAGGAAATGAATATGTTGAACGTACTTTTAGTCGATGATGACAGTGAATTTAGCGATGTAGTTTGTCATATAGTTGAGTTCCTAGGGCATAATATAAATACCGCAGCAAACTTGGCAGAAGCGGAGCAATGGTTTGAAAACAACACGTTTGATCATGTCTTTTTAGATTTCATGCTGCCAGATGGCAGCGGCCTGCATTTACTAGAGCATTTAAAAGCAATCGGTCAATCGCCTCGTGTAACGTTAATTTCAGGGCATCCTTCAGTAAAAGGTAAGCTGGCAGAAATGTGTGAGCCTAATGTAGGTCACCTTGTTAAGCCACTACAACGCGAAGACATTGAGCGTGTACTCAACCCGAAAAAAGCAGCCCCTAAGAAAAAATCAACGCCAACAATAAAGCGCCACTTTGGCACTCTCATAGGTGAATCTGAGGTGATGCAAAAGCTTTACACTATGATTGAGCGTGTCGCAGCCACTTCTGCCAATGTAATGTTGATGGGTGAAAGTGGTGCAGGTAAAGAAGTGGTGGCGCAAGCGATTCATAATGCGACTGAGTGTGATGGTCCGTTAGTGGCAACCAACTGTGGTGCATTTTCAAAAGAGCTGATTGGTAGCGAGCTTTTTGGTCATGAAAAGGGCGCGTTTACAGGGGCTATTGCGCGCAAAGAGGGTGTGTTTGAGCAAGCTGCTGGTGGTACTTTGTTTTTAGATGAAGTGACCGAAATGCCAATTGATATGCAGCCAAACTTACTACGTGTACTTGAAAGCAAAAAAGTAACCCGAGTGGGTGGCACAAAAGAGCAAGCAGTAAATTGCCGTGTTATTTCTGCAACCAACCGCACCTTGACAGACCTTGCGCAAAACAATGTTATCCGTGAAGACATTTACTTTCGTTTAGCGGTATTCCCCATTGATATTCCACCACTTCGTGAGCGAAAAGAAGATATTCCACTGCTTGCAAATGCCTTTTTAGAGCAACTCAATGAAGAAAACGGCACTGACTTTAAATGGCAAGCAGCACAAATCAAAGAGCTTGAAGCCCATGATTGGCCAGGTAACGTACGTGAACTTCGTCACGCTATTCACCGCGCCTTTATTATGAGTGACCCTAAAGGCACAGCTATTACTTTACCTGAATCGCTAGAGTCGCCATTTTCTAAAGTGAATAAAGAGAGCCAAGCAAACCAAGTTGTTGCAGGGCAAACCATTGAAGAAGTTGAAAAAGAATTGATCCACGCTACTTTAGATAAAGTACAAGGTAACAAGACGATTGCAGCACAAATGCTGGGGATCAGTACGAAAACACTTTATAACCGTTTAAATGCTTATGGAGGCATTGGCGAATACAAATAAAAGGATAGCTATGAATAATAACGAGTCTTTACGAAAAATGGTGCACGATGCCCGTGCGCCGCTGAACCGTATTTCAATGAATGCAGAGTTAGTTAAGCTCGTATTAGAAAATGATATGCCAAAACAAAAAGCACTAGAGGCATTAAATAAAATAATAGCTAATTGTCAGCAGTGTAGTGAGCACTTACAAGAAATAAGCGACACTCACGCTGCAGATTAAGCACTCATAGATTAGGAAGTAAATGCAAAAACAAAAAGGAAAAATAGCGGTTAACTGGGCTGGGTTTATAGCCGTGGTGCTCTGTATCGTGGTGGCTAATGCGATTTTAGCCCTTGATAGCATCCGGTCACTCACCGAAACACAAAATAGCCTTGATAACACCAATTCACTTAATACTGCGATAGAGCGGCTGCACTTGTCTGTAGTGCAAGCCGAATCAGGTCAGCGTGGTTATTTACTTAGTGACCGTGAGGATTATCTACTCCCTTACAGTGATGCAATGGCGTCGATGCAGGCGCAGATCATGCTTGTTAAAAGTTTGCACTCAGAAATACCCGGTCAGGCAGACCGCATTGCTCGTTTAATACATTTGGTAAACGACAAAGTTGGCGTAATGACTAAAACAACCGATCTGGCCCTTGCAAATAAAGACGTTAAGGCTCGCCGCTTGTTACTAACAGACCAAGGTCGCGATCTATATAAAGAAATACGTGAAGCAGTTGATGAAATTCAAATGCGAGAGCTTAACTTTAAGATAGAGCAGTTCGCGAAGCTCTCGCAAATTAAAGATGATGCAAAGCTAACATTTGCTATTACGTCAGTGACTAGTGCCTTATTGATTATAGGTATGTTTGTATTAACACGTATCAACACACGCAACCAAGCTAAGTACAGAGCTGAGCTTGAAAACCAAAACGAGAACCTAGCGGCAAAAGTTGCAGAACGTACGCAAGAGCTAACTATCTATTCAGATGAGCTAAGCCGTTCAAACAGAGAGCTTGAAGACTTTGCCTTTGTTGCAAGCCATGATTTACAAGAGCCACTGCGTAAGATCCAAGCTTTTAGTGACCGCTTAGAAAGAATGTTTAAAGATGAACTCGGTGAAAAAGGTATCGACTATATTAGCCGGATGAAAAATGCGGCGCAGCGTATGTCTAATTTAATCAATGACTTGCTTGAGTTCTCACGCGTAACCACCCGTGGTAAAGATTTTACTGATACTGATTTAAATGAAGTGGTTGCAGAAGTTTTAGATGATCTTGAAATTGCGATAAAAGAATCTGAAACCACAATTAACCTTGATACTTTACCGCACATTCAAGCCGATCCAAGTCAAATGCTGCAATTGTTCTTAAATATTCTTTCTAATGCGGTGAAGTTTAGGCAAGAGAACGTTGCGCCTGTGATTGATATTACATACCAGCGAACGTCAGAGTTTAGCGAAGCTCACAATAGTGATGTGGAGTGGGAAGTTATTACTATTTCAGATAACGGCATTGGCTTTTCTGAAGAGTATCTCGAAAAAATATTTGTTCCGTTTCAGCGACTGCATGGTCGTTCTCAATATAAAGGCACAGGCATAGGTTTATCGGTTTGTCGTCGTATTGTTGAGCGTCATGGCGGAGAAATAACCGCAAGCAGTCGCGTTGGTGAGGGTGCAAGCTTCACCCTTAAACTACCCGTGGAAGCATCACTTTTCACATTACAAGGAGAGGCGTAATGCCACTTAATAAAGTTAAACCAATTACCATTTTAATGGCTGATGACGACGAAGATGATCGTTTATTAACCCAAGATGCATTGGCTGAAAGCCGTGTATTGAACGAGCTGTTTTTTGTTGAAGACGGTGTAGAGTTGCTTGAATACCTTGAGCGTAAAGGCAAATTTAGTGAAAAAGAAAACTCGCCTCGTCCGGGCTTGATTTTACTTGATTTAAATATGCCGCGTATGGATGGCCGAGAAGCTTTACAAGCAATCAAAGCTAACCCTAACTTAAAGGGTATTCCGGTGGTGATTTTAACCACATCAAAACAAGAAGAAGATATGGTTAAAGGCTACGATTTAGGCGCTGCATCATACATCACTAAACCGGTTACTTTTGAAGGTTTAGTTGAGTTAATGCAAACTCTAGGGAAATACTGGGTAGAGTTTGTAGAGCTACCACCCTCACAGAACGATTAATACCAATTAGCAATAATAATTGATTAAGCAAACTGGTATAAGGAATAAGAATGTTAGATAAGGTAACCCGATTACTCTTAGTAGAAGACGACGAAGACGATTATATTCTTACTTGCGACTACCTAGACCTATTAGGTTCCCATACATTCGATGTTGAGTGGTTAAGTTGCCCTGAAGAGGCCATTAGTGTACTTAGCGAAAACAAGCATGATATTTGTTTGTTAGATTACCGCTTAGGAGCATCAGATGGCCTCGAAGTACTAAAACGGGCTGTGGCAAATGGTTTTCGTGGCCCGATTATAATGCTTACCGGGCAATCAGATGAAGCTCTCGATTCTGCAGCGCTCGATGCCGGTGCAGTTGATTATCTGGTTAAAAGCGAGATGAACTCTAGCCGCTTTGCCCGTGCTATACGTTACGCTTTAGCTCGCCGAGATGTTGAAGATGAACGTGTTGAGCGTTTAAAAGCAGAAGCTGAAAACCGCTCTAAAGACCGCTTTTTGGCTCATTTGAGTCATGAGTTACGCACACCCCTGTCTTCTATCTTGGGTTACACAGAGTTACTCATGCAAAGTGATAAAAATCAGCATGCTCAAAATGAGTTGGGTGTGATTTACCGAAATGGTAAACACTTACTGAGTTTGCTTAATGATGTGCTCGACCTATCAAAGATTGCTGCCGATAAACTGGAGCTCAATTGCAGTGATGTTAACTTAGATAGCCTTATGGCTGACGTTTATACCTTAATGCGCGTTTCTGCGCTTGATAAAGGCTTATCGCTTAAGTTTGAGTCGCAGCAAGCTCTGCCTTTAGTTATAAACACAGACGCTACACGGTTACGCCAAATCCTCATTAACATCATCAACAACGCAATCAAGTTTACCAACCAAGGCGAGATCACAGTGCGAGCTTGGACTGCTTGGGTTAATGAACGAGAAATGCTGTTTTTTAGTATTAAAGACACTGGCCTTGGTATTCCAGCTGAAAAACAAGCACTGATTTTTAAACCATTTGAACAAATTGCTGATGTAGAATCACGAGATGTCGGTGGAGCGGGGCTTGGCCTTGCTATTTGTTCAGAGTTACTTAGTCGTATGCAAGGCTCTATTGAACTTGAGTCAACTCAAGGCGTGGGCTCTGAATTTACCCTTTCGATTTACCCTGGCAATATTCGAGATATTGAACGCCAAGTGCTGCGCTTTGATTCAAACCCCGATTGCCAGCAAAAACTAGCAACGTTAAAAACCACTGGACGAGTATTAGTGGTCGACGATTTAAAAGATTTACGTAATCTCGTTGGTCACATGATTACCAGTACTGGCGCAGAAGTGGATTATGCAGAACACGGTAAACAAGCAATTGAAAAAGTAGCCAGTGCAGAGCAAGCGGGTAAGCCTTTTGATATTGTATTTATTGATTTGCACATGCCGGTTATGGGCGGTAAAGAAGCCACTATAGAGCTACGCAAAATGGGTTATCAAGGGCCGATTATTGCACTTACCGCCGCCACCATGAAAGGGGTGAAAACTGAGTTAAGTGCGCTAGGTTTTAACGATATGATTGCAAAACCGGTTGATTCTGGGCTGCTTTACCAAGTGCTCAATCATTATATTTGCGAAGGCAATACAGAACCTGTCGTTGAGCAAGACGACAGCCCTGAAGTGACATTACAAAGCACACGCTATTTATTGGTTGAGGACGACAGTGATGCGGCGCAAATCACTCAGTTATTGCTTGAAAGCTTAGGTGTTGAAACTGTTATAGCACCAAGTTGTGCTGCGTGTCTTGCGACCCTGAGTGACGATCAAAACTTTGCTAAAGTGTTACTCGATATGCACTTACCCGATGGCGAAGGGCTTGATTTAGCCCATGAAATAAAACAGCGCCACCCTGACTTAAATCTAGTCATTGTTAGTGGCGCAGAGCCAGAGCCTGAAAAAATTGAACAACTTGAGATTGAACAAGTGCTATTAAAGCCAATTAACCTTGGCTTGTTATCTGAGCTGATTGGCGGCTAATTGAATGCCTAACTATCAGCTCTGGTTCAAATAGCGTTTGTAGTGGTGGGGTTTGTGTTTGATAAACATGATTTAACACCCAATCTGCTGCCATGCGACCCATTTCATCTATTGGATAATTAACAGTACTCAATTGAGGGTATACGTGACGGGTGAAAAACACGTTATCGTAACCCATAATCGACAATTGCTTAGGTAAAGTTAACCCTAAATCACGCGCGCTAGCCATGGCACCTACGGCCATTTCATCATTGGCACAGATAAGCGCAGTGAATGGGTGTGTTTGTTGATGCAGCGCTTTTAAACCTTCGTAACCACTCGCTTCCATGAAATCACCTTGGAATAATAGGTTTTCATCAAACTCAAGGTTAAACTCAGCAAGAGCCTGTTTATGACCTTCTAAGCGGTCTTTAGCATCTCGTTTCCATAGCGGCCCGCTGATGTAGGCAATATCTTTATGACCTTGTTCTAAAACATGCTTAGCAGCTAAGTAACCACCTTTAATATTGTTAAGTAAAATACAGCGATCACTGAGTTCTTTGATATAGCGGTTGATCAATACAAACGGGGTACGGCCTTTACTGAGCTTAATAAGGTAGTCATCGCTGACCGCTTCAACATGTAAAATAAGGCCATCGCAGTTACGGCTTATTAAAAATTCAATCCCTTGTTTTTCGCGTTCTTCATCACTGTGGCCTGCAGCAATAATCAAATGCTTGCCTTGATTCCGAAAGGTATTTTCAATACCACTCATCATAGGCCCGTAAAACGGACCCTGTAATTCAGAGACCAGTAGGCCAACACTGTTCGAGCAATTTGATGCTAATGATTGAGCAATTGAGTTAGGTCTATAGCCAAGCTCATCCATTGCGGCAGTGACCTTTTTACGAGTTGCATCACTGACATTTGCATTGTTGTTCATTACTCGTGAAACGGTTGCAAGAGAAACACCTGCTAGTTTCGACACCTCGTAAATGGTGGCCATATTATTCCTTTTTAAACAAAATTATGGATGCTGCTTTAGCGATAAATCGGCACTGATCTGCTCAACCGTTTGGTTATCCAGAATATACCTTTTCATTATAAAAGCGACAAGCATACTACCTATTGCTGGGTAAAGGGTAAACGAAATTAAGATACCTGAAAGCGTATGTTCGCTTAATTCTGTATTAGCTTCATAGCCATAAAATGCCAGTAACCAACCTGCAATGGCACCGCCAAGGGCAAGACCAAGCTTAATAAAGAAGACCACGCTTGCGTAGACTAGGCCTGTAAGCCTTTCACCGGTTTTCCACTGCCCGTAATCTATGGTGTCGGCCATTTTTGCCCACAGTAGCGGGGTTGCCATTTGCGTGAAGAAACACCATAAAAAGTATACTGCAAAGGCAAGTATCAGTTGTTCGCCCGGCAGCCAAAATGCCACACAACTAATTGCCGCAGAGATATATTGCAACCGAATATAGGCGGTTTTCTTATCTACGCGTTTGCTGAGTGGGTTTGCACAGGCACAGCCAAGAATATTACCTATCATGCCGATGGTAACAAAGTAGGTGACCAGCTCTGCTTCACCAAGCACATATTTTACATAGTAAATGGCAAGGGTCGTGCGCAAAACCATACTGGTTAACAGCATAAATGCAGCAAAACACAACACTTTAAATGGGCCATTTTGCCATAGCGTGTTCATGCGGTTTTTCCAGCTCAACGATGAGCTGTTCTGAGCTACAACGCGCTCTTTGGTAAAGCGAAAACAAATCAAAAATAAGATCACACCAAAGCCACTCATTAAAGCCATAGTGAGTTGGTAGCCGGTAGCGTTATCACCTTTGCCTAGCCAGTTTACCAAAGGTAAAGTGCAGGCACTGACAATTAAGCCGCCCAGCATACCAAATACAAATCGGTAAGATTGAATGGATACTCGCTCTTTAGGATCGCCACTTAATACCCCACCTAACGCTGAGTAAGGAATATTAATAGCGGTATAAACCAGCATCAGTAAAGTGTAAGTGACAAATGCGTAAATGACTTTACCTGATTCTGGTAGGTCTGGTGTGGTGAAGGTGATCATGCTGATCACACCAAATGGTATAGCAAGCCAAAGCAAGTAGGGGCGATAGCTTCCCCACTTAGTGCGGGTCGAATCGGTTAAAGCCCCCATTAGTGGATCGGTAACTGCGTCTACGAATCTCACCACTAAAAACAAGGTGCCAACAATAGCGGGTGAAATACCAAAGATATCAGTATAGAAAAAAGTTAAAAATAACATCACCGTTTGAAAGATGATATTACTTGCTGTGTCGCCTAATCCGTAGGCTATTTTTTCTCTTTTTGTCAGCATGTGTGTTCTCTATTGTTGTTATTTTTATCGCTGTTTGAGTAGCGCGCGATATTGTTTTGCGCTTTCTTTTAAAATGCGTTGTTGGCTTTGATAATCAATATAAACTAAGCCAAAGCGCTTTTCGTAGCCATACGCCCATTCAAAGTTGTCCATTAAGCTCCATGCAAAGTAGCCTTGAATATCGACGCCTTGGCGAATTGCATCACACACTGCATTTAAATGAGTGTGGTAATAATCTACCCGCTCGATGTCGTTCACTTCACCATTTTCTAACGTGTCGGCCATGGCTGCGCCATTTTCGGTGATGTACATTTTTGGTAAGTCATATTGCTGGTGCAATGATACCAAAAGCTCAGTTAAACCTTGTGGGTAAACTTCCCAGCCCATATCGGTAACACGAACATCTGTAAGGCTTGCTTCTTCAAACCAGTTATCAGCGGTATTTTTGTAGTGTATGCGGGTATAGTAGTTAACGCCAATAAAGTCGACGTCTTGGCTAATAATTGCCATATCGCCAGCAATAACAGTTGGCTTAACTTCATCAGCTAAATCATTAAATAAAGATGGATAAGCGCCTTCTAAAACCGCTTTGATATACCATTGGTTGTGATATTGATCAGCAAGCTCAGCGGCTTTTTTATCATCGGCGGTTAAAGGGTAGGTCGGGCTGAAGTTTAATACGATACCTGCTTCTGTGTCTGGGCAGTTTTTACGTAATACTTGCATTGCAAGACCGTGGGCAAGCAATAAGTGGTGCGCAGCTTGTCGGCCAGCTTGTTGCGATTTAATACCTGGTGCATGTACACCGACTTCATAACCTAAGTAGGCACTACAAAATGGCTCGTTCAAGGTGGCGAATGAATCAACTAAATGGCCAAGGTGTTGAGTAACAAGTTCGGCATAGTCTTTAAATTTATAGGCCGTTTCGCGATTTAACCAACCGCCATTATCTTCAAGGTATTGGGGTAAATCCCAGTGATATAAGGTGACGTAGGTCTTAATATTACGTGCTTTTAACGCCGATAATAGCTGAGCGTAAAATGCCACACCTTGCTCGTTAACTGAGCCATCTTGCTGCATGACTCTCGGCCACGAAATAGATAAGCGGTAAGCATCGACAGCCAAATCTGCAATCATCTCGATATCTTGTTGCCAGCGTGCAACATGATCACAAGCTACATCGCCATGGCTGTTATCTGCAATGGTGCCAGGCTTTTCGCAAAATGTATCCCAAATACAATCGAGGCGCTTATCGCGTGCCCCTTCAATCTGAAATGAGGCTGTTGCCACCCCAAAAGTGAATTCCGGCTTTAGCAAAGCCGAATCTGGTAACAGTGAGATTGATTTATACACAGTTAATACTCGTCCTTTGGGTTAGTGTAAGGCTTGAATATTTAGAGCTTTGACTCGGCTGTAAGCGCTTACATTTTTTCTGTAAATAAATTGCTAAATATGATTTATATGTTATAAATGTAAGCGCTTACATTTAATGTTGCAACATTTTTCGCTATTTGTTGTTAGTGATTAAGTACCAGAGTTTGCTGTAACAAACTGATAAATATAATTAACTAGAGAAGAAAATTATGGCTCATGTATCAACTCCTGTTTCGGCTGCAGCAGGCCAAGCAGATATGCCAAAGCAGCACTTTGCGCTGGCATCATTGACCACATTATTTTTTATGTGGGGGTTCATCACTTGTCTTAATGACATATTAATCCCTTACTTAAAAGGCATGTTTTCACTTAACTATACGCAGGCTATGCTCATACAGTTTTGCTTCTTTGGTGCGTATTTTGTGATGTCGATTCCGGCAGGCAAGTTGGTCAGTCGTATTGGCTACCAATTTGGTATCGTGGTCGGCTTAGTGGTTGCAGCCATTGGTTGTGCGCTGTTTTACCCAGCTGCTGTTGCTCATGTGTATGAGTTATTCTTACTGGCCTTGTTTGTACTGGCCTCGGGCATCACTATTTTACAAGTATCTGCCAACCCTTATGTAAGTGTTCTTGGTCCACAAAAAACAGCGTCTTCGCGTTTGACTATGACACAAGCGTTTAATTCTTTAGGAACAACAGTCGCGCCAATTTTTGGTGGTTGGTTAATTCTATCTGAAATTAGCCAAGCAACGGCAGAAGAAGTGAAACTCCCTTATTTAATGTTATCGTTAAGCTTATTGGTACTTGCGGTTATCTTTGCGTTTTTAAAACTGCCAAAACTAGGTAAAGAAAGTGATAGCGAAGCGGCACATCAAGACTTAGAAGACTTTGTTGATTTAGGCAGTGTTTGGCGTTACCGCCACCTTATTCTAGGTGCTGTAGGTATCTTTGTGTATGTAGGCGCAGAGGTAGCGATTGGCAGCTTCTTAGTAGGCTTTTTGACCCTAGATAACATTGCTGGTTTACCAGAAAATGAAGCCGCGCATTATATTAGCTACTATTTTGCAGGTGCTATGGTTGGCCGTTTCATTGGTGCTGCTGTAATGCAAAAGTTTAATGCCGGTAAGGTACTAGCCTGCCATGGCTTATTAGCTGTATTGCTGGTAATTATTGCCATGACAGGTGAGGGTAGCCTTGCTATGTGGGCAATTTTACTTGTGGGGTTATGTAACTCGATTATGTTCCCAACGATTTTCAGTCTTGCTCTACACGGCCTTGGTAAATATACCTCTAAAGGCTCAGGCATTTTATGTTTAGCGATTGTAGGTGGTGCGATTATTCCATTACTACAAGGTGTGTTAGCAGATTCTATTGGCGTGCAAATGGCGTTGTTTTTACCTATCGCATGTTATTTATACATTACTTACTTTGCGCTGGTTGGCTCAAAAGTATCGACTCAGACTCAGCAATCTTCATAGGTGTAAAAATGAAATTGAAAAAAACATTCACACTCTTCTCGTTAATGATGGCAGGCGCCAGCATGACAGCTTGCACTGGGCAAGATAAGGTGGCAAACGTGAGCGCTGAGCAAGAAATTTGGCCAAACATCGAAACGGGCATTGCTGCAAATCCAGAAATGGAAGCAAAAATTGCGGAAATGCTGGCAAATATGACCCTTGAGCAAAAAATTGCGCAAATGATCCAGCCAGAAATTCGCGATATTACCGTTGAAGATATGCGCAAATACGGCTTTGGTTCTTACCTTAATGGCGGTGGCGCATTCCCAAATAATGATAAGCATGCCAGTGCCGCAGATTGGATTGATCTTGCTGAAAAAATGTATCAAGCCTCAATTGATGACTCGCTCGATGGCAGCTCAATTCCGACTATGTGGGGCACTGATGCTGTGCATGGTCACAATAACGTTATTGGTGCGACGCTATTCCCACATAACATTGGTTTAGGTGCAACAAACAACCCTGAGTTAATTGAAAAAATTGCAGCCGCTACGGCGCAAGAAGTGATGGTAACTGGCATCGATTGGGTGTTCGCACCAACAGTCGCAGTTGTTCGTGACGACCGCTGGGGCCGTACTTATGAAGGCTACTCTGAAGACCCTGAAATTGTAAAAGCCTATTCAGCAGCCATTGTTAAAGGATTGCAAGGTGCAGTTGATGACGACTTTTTATCAGATAAGCGCGTGATCAGTACCGTTAAACACTTTTTAGGTGATGGCGGTACCGAAGGCGGTGATGACCAAGGTAATAACACGGCATCTGAGCAAGAGTTATTTGATATTCATGCGCAAGGGTATGTTGGCGGGCTAGGTGCTGGTGCACAAACCGTAATGGCGTCATTTAACAGCTGGAATGGTGAAAAAATTCACGGCAGCAAATACCTACTTACCGACGTACTAAAAGGCAAAATGGGCTTTGATGGTTTTGTAGTTGGTGACTGGAATGGACATGGTCAAATTCCAAGTTGTACTAATGGTAACTGTGCACAAGCAGCAAATGCGGGCCTTGATGTGTACATGGTGCCAACAGATGCATGGAAACCTCTTTATGAAAACCTTATCAAACAAGTTAAAAGTGGCGAAATTGCGCAAAGCCGAATTGATGATGCAGTAACACGTATTTTACGTGTGAAAATGCGCGCAGGTTTGTTTGATAAGCCAAGCCCTGCTAAGCGTCCGCTTTCAGGGAAAACAGAGATCATTGGCAGTGCGGAGCATCGCGCAGTTGCAAAGCAAGCGGTACGTGAATCATTGGTTCTTCTGAAAAATAAACAACAGTTGTTACCACTCGCACCAAATACAAACGTATTAGTTGCCGGTCAGGGCGCTGATAATATTGGTATGCAGTCAGGTGGTTGGACAATCACATGGCAGGGTACAGGTAACGAAAATAGTGACTTCCCGGGTGGTTCTTCAATTTTTGATGGTATCAAAAATACGGTTGAGCAAGCCGGTGGTCAGGTTCAATACAATGTAAATGGCGAATTTGAAGCTAAGCCAGATGTTGCGATTGTGGTATTCGGTGAACAACCGTATGCAGAAGGCAATGGTGATTTAGATAACCTTGAATACCAACGCGGTAATAAAACTGATTTAGCCTTACTTAAAAAGCTAAAAGGTGCCGGTATTCCTGTGGTGTCGCTATTTATTAGTGGCCGCCCAATGTGGGTGAATGCAGAGCTCAATGCCAGTGATGCCTTTGTCGCAACTTGGTTACCAGGTAGTGAAGGTGATGCAATCAGCGATGTTATCTTTAAAAACCAAGATGGTTCTATCAATCATGACTTTAAAGGTAAGTTATCGTTCTCATGGCCAAACAACCCTGTAGGTAACCAAAACCGTGGTGATAAAGATTACGCGCCACTGCTGCCTTATGGTTTTGGTTTAACTTACCAAGATAAAAATACATTAGCAGATGACTTAAGCGAAAAATCACAAGTTGCCGCTAAATTAGAAGACTTAGTACTATTTGAGCGTGCCGTAAAAGCACCATGGTCACTACAGTTGCAAAGTGGTTCTGAGCTACAAGCCATGACCAGTAGCCGTGCAGCACTTAACGCTGTTAGCGTAAAAACCTTTGATAAAGACGTACAAGAAGATGCGCGTGCCATCACCTTTAACGGTAAAGAAGAAGCTGCGGTTCGTTTAATGGCGGCTTTCCCGTCGGATCTTCGTTCATACGTTGAAAAAGCGGGGCAGTTAGAAATGCAAATTAAGGTAGATCAAGCCGCTGATGCGCCGCTAATGCTGGGTATGCAATGTGGTGAAAACTGTGACGGTCAATTTGATATTAGCAAACAGGTTAAAGCAGCAAATGACTGGCAAACCCTGACTATTGATTTGAGCTGCTTTGCTGAGCAAGGTGTGCAACTTGGACAAGTGTTCTCACCTTGGCAACTAGCCACTGAAGGTGCATGGCACGTATCGATTGCTAAATTGAATGTGACAACCTCGAAGAAAAACGATACTGCTATTTCTTGCAACTAACTTTTTTCTCCCTTAATGTTCCTCATGGCTAACAGTTGCTATTGCATCTGTTAGCCTTTTTTATGTAAAGCCATTATTTGGTATAAATTACTTAACGGAGGAATAATGCATAAGGTTAGATTTGCAGATAAAACGTTTTTACCTAGTAAAATCATTTGTGTTGGCCGTAATTATGCAGCGCATATTGCAGAGCTAAATAACGAAACGCCTACAAATATGGTGCTGTTTGCAAAACCAAATAGTGCGATCACCGATTCCCTCAATAGTGAACACTTAGGTGAGACTTTACATTACGAAACAGAGCTTTGTTTTTTAGTTAAAAATAAGCAACTGGCTGCGGTTGGGCTTGGGCTTGATTTAACCAAGCGTGGCCTACAAAGCTCTCTTAAAGAAAAAGGCCTACCTTGGGAGCGCGCAAAAGCATTTAATGGTTCTGCGCTTTTTACTGAGTTTGTTGCCGTTAATTCCAACTTACACTATCAATTTAGTCTAAAGATTGATGGTAAAGACACTCAATTAGGCGATACAAAGTTAATGCTGCATAACGCAAAGCAAATCTTAGCTGAAATCAGTGAATTTATGGACCTAGAAGATGGCGACATCATTATGACAGGCACGCCTGAAGGAGTAGGGAGGGTAGTCGCTAATTCAACCTTTGCGGTAACACTTATGGATGGTCAGCAGGCGTTGTTATCTCATCAATGGCAGGCTCTTTAAGCGGGTCTAAAATGTAGCGCTGATAATACGATGAAAACTCAGGAAAGCTTTGTTCGAGCCAAACTCGTTGGCTTTGCTGGTATTTCTCACTTGGTAATACCTTGTTTTTCAGTGCTTCATTAATTTCTGCTAGCACTTTTTCGGCATAATTATTAGGTGCGCTTGTCGAGCAGCCTATGGCACCAAAAACCACATTCTGGGCTGGGTTAACAATAGTAAGCTTTTGAATATTCTTTTGGTGTTGTTGGTTGTAATAATCAGCTACAAATGGGTAATCAATGGTGTAATCAATGTAGCCATGCTCTAACTGTGATAGCAAAGCAAAATTTGGACTACTGCCATTACCACTTAGTGCTGCACTTTCGTAAAGCTTGGTATTTTTCGCTATCTTATCCAATTTACTGCCAAATTTACGTGCATCGTTTTGACCATAAATAAAGTTGGCATCTGTGAATAAAGAAATCAGTGATACAGGATTACCGTGTTTTTGCTTAATTTTTAGTGTTTTTTCTTCGGTACTTAATACGCTAAACGGGGGGTACACTGTGGTTGGGATTGAGTAAGTAGCACGGTTAGTTTTTTTATCTCGATGGATCATGCAAGCATAGCATGCCATTTGTCCGTCACTGAGATATTTACTGCCACGTTTTTGCGGCAACATTACTTTGCTGTGGTTAATATTGGGTAAGGCTTCAATCAACATATCGGTAATTTCATTGCATAGCCCACCATGGGGATAAGCGTTACTTTTCTCGATAAAGAAGGGCTTACCATCATTTTCAAGCCAGGTAATAGAGAGCTTGTCGGAGGCATGAGTAATTGGAGCTAGCAACATCCCTGCAACCACATATAATACTTGTTTTATGTATTTACTCATTAACAACCTACATAGTGAAACGCTATGAATAACTATACACTAAAGTATGGGTATAATTGTAGGTTGAGTATAAAAATGATGAATAAGTATTAATAAGCCTGTCAGGCAACAGGCTTATAATAATGCAAAATATTGCTTAGAAAGGCATTGGATAGCGGGTAAATACGTCAGCGATTTTATCGTTAGCTTCATCGCTTAATTGCACAGAAAAAGCATCTATATTTTCTTTTAACTGCGCCATTGATGTTGCCCCAATAATTGTTGAGCTTACGCCATCTACCTGATCACACCAAGCCAATGCAAGTTGTGAAGGTGTTAAATTAAAGGCGTTAGCAATTTCAACATATTCAGCAATCGCAGCACGTGATTGTGATGTGTCTCTAAATAGGCCATTACGTTGCACCAGCGTCCAACGACTACCTTCAGGGCGAGCACCATTTAAGTACTTACCACTTAGCATGCCGCCACCTAGTGGTGACCAAGGTAGGTAAGCAATATCTTCATGAATACATTGTTCAATCAAATACGGCCAATCTTTGGCGTGCAATAAACTAAATTCGTTTTGAATCGATACCATGCGCGGAAGGTTATGCTGTTCACTTAAACGCAAGTACTGGCTAATGCCCCAAGGAGTATCGTCTGATAAACCACAGTGCTTAATTTTACCAGCCTTGATACAGTCATTCAGACCTTCAAGAATATCTAACATGCCAGCAATATTTTGCTCAGTGTCAGCCTCAGAGAAGCACACTTTACCTGGCCACTGTTTACCAAAGTGCGGTGATGTACGGTTAGGCCAATGCAATTGGTATAAATCGATAACCTCAGTTTGTAAGCGTTTAAGAGATGCATCAACGGCTTCAACAATGGCTTGGCGAGTAATATCGCCTCCATCGCGTACCCAAGATAAGCCGTTACCTGCAATTTTAGTGGCAATGACAAGATCATCGCGTTTGTCTTTATTACGCGCTAACCAATTACCAATGATCTCTTCAGTCTTACCGTAGGTGTCAGGAGAGGGCGGAACGGCATACATTTCGGCGGTATCAATAAAGTTAACGCCTTTATCTAATGCGTAGGCGATTTGTTCATCGGCATCGGCTTGGTTGTTTTGCATACCCCATGTCATGCTACCTAAGCAGACACGAGATACATCAATACCACTTCGACCAAGTGGGCTATAAAGCATAATAGATCCTTGTTAATCGCTAGAATGGGCTTTAAGTGCAGTTAATAACTCATCATTTAACTGGGCTTTTTTACCCGTTTTAAAATTAAACATAACCACTTGTGATGAGCCAATGGTTGTTACTGCGTCTTGGCTTTCACTAAATACAGTGTAATGCATCATAAAACGATCTTGTTCAATGTCACTAATCTTTACACCAACATGCACAGTATCAGGAAATGTCACAGGGCGTTTATAGCGGGCATTGTTTTCGCTGATCACCGGACCCACACCTGTTACTTGTAAATCTTTAAGAAAACCCAGTTGAGTAAAAAAATCGATACGGGCTGTTTCAAAGTAGCGAAAATACACCACATTATTGACGTGCTGCAGGGCATCCATTTCACCCCATGCAACATTAATTTTTGTTCTGATAGGGTGTTGTTCTATAAACGATTGCATAGTAAATCTTCGTTGATTGTGAGAAAACTTAGGTTAGCAATATGCTGCTTTTAGCTCAAGGAAATTAGAAAACTCAGTAGATTGTGCTAGATTTATAAGTTCACGCTTACGTAAAGTGTGAGCAAAATGAACACACATTAAAGGACCTTAATTATGCAGCAACTAACCTTGAGGGTGATAAAGTGGATTGCACTTTTCATCTTACTCGCTCTAGCTTTGCTCTGTTATAGCATGGGCACAATGTCAGGATTTATCGCTTTAATTGTCGTGGGCTTGTTATTAGAAGCCGCGTTTTGGTTATTTGGTTCACGGCTTATTAGCCGTAAAAAACCAAACCAACAAACAAGCCAAACCTCTTAGCTTGCACTCTCAGGAAGTTTAAATATAATAACTGTATATATAAACAGTTGTTGTATTCCTGATGAAAAAATTCATTCACATCGATATGGACTGCTTTTATGCAGCCGTTGAGATGCGTGATAACCCCGCGCTTGCCAATGTGCCACTGGCTATAGGTGGTAATAGTCGTCGCGGGGTGCTTTCAACTGCTAATTATATTGCCCGTAAATATGGTGTGCGCTCGGCGATGTCGAACTATCACGCCAAGCAACTGTGCCCCGATTTGGTTATCGTGCCCGGACGAATGCAGGTTTACAAAGAGATCTCCACACAAATTCGCGCCATTTTTGCAAAGTACACCGACCTTATTGAGCCGTTATCGTTAGATGAAGCCTACCTCGATGTAACCGACAGTACCGCATGCAAAGGCAGTGCAACACTCATGGCTCAGCAAATCCGCCAAGAAATCTACGACACCACAGGACTAACAGCATCAGCGGGCGTCGCGCCAATTAAGTTTATTGCCAAAATAGCTAGCGATGAAAATAAGCCTAATGGTCAGTTTGTGGTATTGCCTGATGAGGTTGATGACTTTTTAGCGAATTTACCGCTTGGTAAAATTCCCGGCGTCGGCAAGGTGACATTAGAAAAGCTGCAACTTAAAGGGCTTTACACAGGGGCTGATGTGCGTGCGAAAGGGGTTAATTGGATGCAGCAGCACATTGGTAATTTTGGCGTGTCTTTATATCAAAAGTGTGCAGGGGAATACGTTGGCAAAGTGTCAACTGAGCGAGTACGAAAGTCACTCAGTGTTGAGCACACCTATGAATACAACAAAAATAATTTAGATGAGTGTCTAAGTCAGTTACCCCGCTTGATGGATGAATTAACTCGTCGTCTTGATAAACAACAATTAAACAACCGCATCAATAAGTTATCGGTGAAGGTCAAGTTTGCCAATTTTGTCGTGACCAGTGCCGATCAAAGCCACCATCAATTAGACGAACGCATTTTTGCTGAGTTAATGAGTAAAGCTTATGAGCGAGGTAACAACCAGCCCGTACGCCTGTTAGGAATAGGTGTCGGAATAAAGAGTCAGGCTCACGAGCATTTTCAGCTGAGTATATTAGACTAAAGGTTAACACCTTGGTGCTTGAAAGTTTGTTAGTGTCTAGTTGGGGTGCTAGGCCTGCCTAGTTCAACACCTTAGACAACATTATAACTTAATAAGAGAGATGACTATGCAATCGGTCGTAATCGTGCTGCTCGGAATAGTCGGTATGTTGTTCGGATGGTTCTTTTATTCGAAATTCATCGCCGAAAAAATCTTTAAAATGGATGATAATTTTGTCACACCAGCTCATGAACTTGAGGATGGTGTGGATTATGTGCCAACTAACAAAGTTGTGTTATGGGGCCACCATTTCACCTCTGTCGCAGGTGCTGCGCCAATTGTTGGCCCTGCCATTGCCGTATACTGGGGCTGGGTGCCTGCGGTACTTTGGGTAGTATTTGGTACTATCTTTTTTGCTGGTGTTCACGACATGGGAGCTCTTTGGGCCAGTGCGCGTAATAAAGGTAAATCAATGGGCGCTTTATCTGAAAGCGTAATTGGTAAACGCACCCGTGCATTATTTATGATTGTGGTGTTCTTAGTACTACTGATGGTGAATGCGGTATTTGGTGTGGTGATTGCCAAATCATTTGTATCGCAACCTAATGCGGTATTCCCTGCTTGGTCAGCGATTGTCGTGGCCTTAGTTATTGGTCAGTTGCTACGCCGTAAAGTGTCGTTAATTCCGCTTTGTTTCATTGGTGTGGGGATTCTTTATTACACCATTTACCTTGGTAGTGGCATGCCTATTTCATTACCTGATGAAATGTTTGGCTTAAGTGCTAATGCGAACTGGATCATCATCTTATTTATCTATGCAGCCATTGCTTCATTATTGCCAGTATGGATGCTTTTACAGCCTCGCGACTTCATCAATGGTATGCAGTTATTGGTTGGTTTAGTGTTACTTTATGGTGCAGTGTTTATGTCAATGCCAGATATCACAGCCCCTGCGTTTAATACTCAAACGGCGGTTGATACACCAAGTATTATTCCATTGCTATTTGTGACCATAGCTTGTGGTGCGGTATCGGGTTTCCACGGTATTGTGTCTTCAGGTACCAGCTCTAAACAGTTGAACAAAGAAACCGATGGTCGCTTTGTGGGCTACTTAGGTGCAGTAGGCGAAGGTATGCTTGCGCTTATTACGCTAGTTGCAGTTAGTGGTGTTGCACTTGCAGTATCTCCTGAAGAATGGCACGAAATTTACAGTCACTTAGGTGCCGGTAGTGTGAGCGCCTTTATTAATGGTGGCGCTAACTTAATTGAAAGTGGTTGGGGTATCTCGCAAGAAGTGGCATCAACCTTACTTGCTGTAATGGTGGTACTGTTTGCGGGGACTACGATGGACTCTGGCGTACGCCTGCAGCGTTATATCATTCAAGAGTGGGGTGATATTTATAATATCAGCATCATTCGTAATGGTATTGTAGCTACACTCATTGCAGTGCTTAGCTGTTTACTGCTTGCCTTTGGTGCTGGTGGCGCTGACGGTAGTGGCGGTATGATTATTTGGCCATTATTCGGTTCGACTAACCAAATCTTAGCAAGCTTAACCCTACTGGTTATCTCGGTAATGCTTATTAAAGCGAATCGCCCGGCTAAATACACCTTGATCCCAATGAGTTTTGTATTAGTTATGGCGTTCTTTGCTGGGGTTATTAAACTGGGCGAGTACTACCAACAAGGTAACTGGTTACTGGTGACACTTGATTTGTTAGTACTGGTTGTGAGTGTACTGGTTATGCTTGAAGCTTGGTCTGTGATTGTTAAGCATCGTAAAGACTCAGCACACATTACAGAGCAGTAAACTTAGCTTGCCAGCTATATAGTAAGCTGTCTTACTTGGCTGGCAATAGCATTCTAAATCAATGATAATAAGGTCCTATGTTTCTAACAGCAGGACCTTTTTTATGGCATACCCTCATGCAGTTGCAGCCCCGCAATTAGCGGATGCAAATCACGATGCATTAATTATTATCGGTGATGATTTTTCTTCTTTAGCAGACGCAAGCTTAAGCCAAGCTATTAGCGCTCAACAAGCTGTAGACGCACGTATTGGCAAACAAGTGACATTACTTGTAATTGACTCTAAACGCGTTATTTTAGCACCTACAGGCCCTCTAAACCGTGATTATGATGATGTACGTCGTTACTTTGACGCAGCAAAGCAAGGTGTACTAGAGGCGAAAGCATCGGGTAGCACTCAGCCAGCAATTTTACTTGCTAACGTAAATCAAGACAGCCGTTACAAGCATGCCCTTGAAGTGGCTTATTTAGGAGCTTGCCAAGCGCTTTGGCAACCACTTGAGGCACGTGAGTTCCACAGCCAAGCGATTGAACCAATTAGCCAAATTAGCCTAGTGGGTGCAGATGAGGCAATGAGCAAAGCGCTTAATGCTATTGCTGCGGGTCAGTACGCTGCACGTGATTTATGTGGTACAGAGCCTGAGCGTATGGCACCACCTCGTTTTGCAGACTACTGCGTTGAGTTATTTGCTGGTAGTAAGGTGTCTGTTGAAGTGATTTCAGATATCAACACTATCGATAAAGATTACCCAATGATGAGCACTGTAGCGCGCGCATCTTATGCTGTTGAGCGTCATCACCCTCGTGTTGTAAAACTAGAATACGTGCCTGAAGGCGACGTTGAGCGTACCTTAATGTTTGTTGGTAAAGGTTTAGTTTACGATACCGGTGGTGCAGACCTTAAAGTGGGTGGCTTTATGGCAGGTATGAGCCGCGATAAAGGCGGTGCAGCTTCGGTTGCTGGCTTTATGAAATCAGTGGCTGACTTTGCACCAAAAGGCGTAAAAGTGATTGCTTACTTAGCCGTAGTTCGTAACTCAATTGGTTCTGATTGTTTTGTTCCTGATGAAATCATTACCAGCCGTGAAGGTGTACGTGTTCGTATCGGTAACACAGATGCTGAAGGCCGTTTAGCAATGGGTGACTTACTGAGTGAAATGAAAGATCGTGCTTTAAACGAAGTAAATCCAGAGCTATTCACTGTTGCAACACTAACAGGCCATGCAGCTCGTGCGATGGGCCCTTACAGTGCGTATGTTGAAAATGGTCCAGCTCGCGCAGCGAAAATTTCACGCCAAATTGCTGACTTAGGCGATTTATGGGCAGATGGTGCCGAAGTATCTCGTAGCCGCCGTGAAGATTATGACTTCATTCGTCCTCGCACGTTAGCTGATGATGTATTATCAAGTAACAATGCCGCTTCTGCAGTGACAGCTCGTGGTCACCAGTTCCCAATGGCATTCTTAGCGATTGTTGGTGGTTTAGACAAACATGGTACTGAATCAGCACAACCATTACCGTATGTTCATATGGACATCGCAGGTAGCGGCGTAGAAGGTGGTGATTGGCAACATGGTAAGCCTACCGCAGCAACAGTAAGCAGCTTATTCGCTCGTTATTGTATATAAGCTAAAAGCTATAAGTTTTTAGTTTTAAAAGCCCCGCACAGCAGTGCGGGGCTTTTTTTGGTGTTAATCGAGCTTGAAGCGGTTAACCACATCACTTAACGCTTGTGAGCTTTGTTTTAAGTTTTCACTGGCGTTCGAGAGTCCTTCGGTATTCGACAGTGATTGCTCAGTTGATTGCGAAAGCTCATTAATCCGTAAATTAACCTCATCTGCGGCGCTGGTTTGTTGCTCGGTAGCACGGGCGATTTGGCTGTTCATATCTTTAATAATAGAAACAAGTCGCTCAATCTCACTCAATGAACTATTTGCTTCACCTGCTTGTGAAACTGTTTCAGTTGATAGCTGTTGGCTTGCAGAAACTGCATCAACAGCAGCTTGTGCGCCAGTTTGTAGTTTACTGATCATGGCTTGAATTTCGTCGGTACTTTTACCTGTGCGACTTGCTAATGTACGCACTTCGTCAGCTACTACGGCAAAGCCTCGCCCTTGCTCACCAGCACGGGCCGCTTCAATGGCAGCATTGAGTGCCAGTAAGTTGGTTTGCTCAGCAATACTGCGGATAACATCAAGTACTGAGCCTATGTTGTTACTCTCTGCAGCAAGATCGGCCGTTACCTTACTCACTTGTTCAATATTATACGACAGTGTTTCGATGGCGGTGATGGTTTTGTTAAGAACCTGCTTGCCCGCTTCGGCATTTTGCGCCGCTTCATTGGCGGCATGCTCAGCTTGGTCGGCATTTTGACTAACATCGTGAATTTGATGAGTCATTTGTTCCATCGCGGTTGCTACTTGTGTAGAGCTGTCGTTTTGTAGCTCAATAAAAGAGTGATTTGTCTTACTGGCATCATCAACGCTATGAGCAAACTGATTTACTTGCTCGGCATTGTGGGCGACATGTTTGAGTGACTCACGCATTTTTGCGGTGTACAAGTTAAAGTAGCGCGATAAACGAGATACTTCATCATTGCCATTTTCATCAAGCTTTTGGGTCAAATCGCCTTCACCTTGCGAGATGTCTTTCATCATGTTTGCGGCAAGTTGGGTCGGGCGAAGAATGCTATTGGCAATGAGGTAGCTTAGCGCAACCAGTAGGGCAATGAGCACCACTGCGGTAATAATCACATGATTACGTAGCGAAGAGAATGCCTCTTCAATAGTATCAATATAGACACCAGAACCTACAATCCATTGCCATTTATCAAAGCCTTTTACGTAGGCAATTTTATCAACAGGCTCGTCTTTACCTGGTTTTGGCCACTTATAGGGAATAAAGCCTTCGCCTTGTTTTTTTACAATATTTACCATATCGACAAATAACAACACGCCATCAGGGTCTTTACTGCCCGATAGCGATTTACCATTTAATTCGGGCTTAAATGGGTGCATGACCATCACGGGTTGATAGTCGTTTATCCAAAAGTAATTGCTGTTGTCATAACGTAGTGCAGAAATTGTTTCGAGGGCTGCTTGTTTGGCTTGTTGCTCACTCAGCTTACCTTGCTCAAACAACTCATAATTATGCTCAATAATAGAGTAAGCAGACTCAACAAGGTTTTGGGTCTTAATGTATTGCTCTTGCTTTAGCGAGCTGTATTGCTGCGTTAAACTCGAGACGCTTAAAAATATCAGCCCTATCACGACCACACTCACTAACATGGCGAGGCGCTGAAAAATTGTAAAACGGCGTAAATTCATGTGTATTCCTTCGTCATGCCCATAGGAGCAATGTATTAAGCGTAGCTAAAATAGGTCGAAAATCTAGTTAAATAGTAGAATACATTGAGACAAAAAAAAGGCTGATTTAACAATCAGCCTTTAGTCTAAGTCACCGAAATTAAACGTGATTACTCAACGTTAAAGTGTCGGTTGAAGAAACTTGTGATGGTTTGGTGTAAGTGCGTTTGTACGCTCTTGCCACGTAAACTGTGTTTTGACCCCGGGTAAGTCATCATTTCGAACTGCTTTTCTTGATCTTGCAGTTGTTTGAATAACTTAGTAGCGTGAGTGAATAACACGTTATCATCTGCCATACCGTGGTAAATCATCAGTGGGCCTTTTAAGCCTTCGGCATATGGGAAAACTGCACTTGCCTCGTAACCTTTCGCGTTAGTTGCAGGGTGACCTACATAACGCTCAGTGTAGTGAGTATCGTAAAGTGCCCAATCAGTGACTGGCGCACCAGAAACACCGGCTTTGAAGTAGTCGCCCGCTTTAAACATCGTCATAAGCGCCATATAACCACCGTAGCTGTGGCCATAAATACCAATACGTTCAGGGTCAACGTAATCAAGGGTGCGTAAGAACTCGACACCTTTAATTTGGTCTGCCACTTCAGCAACACCTAAGTGCTTATAAATCACGTCTTCAAACTTTTTACCACGGTTGTATGAACCACGGTTATCAAGTTGGAAAATAACATAGCCTTGTTGTGCCATGTACTGGAAGTATAAGTTTTTACTACGCCAGCTGTTCGTTACGCGCTGAGCATGAGGGCCGCCATACACGTTAACAATAACTGGGTGCTTTTTACCATCTTGGTAATTAGTTGGCTTGAATAAACGGTAATGCATGATTTGTCCGTCTTCAGCCTTTAACGTGCCGTATTCAGGGGTGATCAAATCAGCTAGGTAAGGCGTTAATGGGTGTGACTTATCTAACTTGTTTTCTTCAAGCCAAGTGATAAATTCTCCATTAATTTTACGTAATGCTGCAGAGCCAGGCTTATTCACTGATGAGCTGTTATCGATAAAGGTTTTGTTATCTTTAGCAATCACCACATTATGATAAGCTCCTAGCTCAGTTACGCGCTTAATTTCGCCTTTTTTGAATAGCGGTACGCTGTATAGGTGGCTCTCAAGTGCTGTATCTTTGCGACCTGCAAAATAAACAATGCCTTTTTTCTCGTCGATACCTTTTAAGCTATCTACAACCCATTCACCCTGGGTGATTTGACGGATCATTTCACCGTTTGTGCGGTATAAATAAAGGTGTTTAAAACCGTCGCGCTCAGATGCCCAAACGAAATGTTTTTTATCGTTTAAGAACTGCAAATCAAAGTGCAGGTTAATCCAAGTATCACTGGTTTCTGTTAGGGCAACCGTTTGTTTTTTAGTGTCGCTATTATAAAAGCGTAACTCTAAGTTATGTTGCGAGCGGTCTTGCCACTGATAAGAAAGTGTTTTGTTATCTTTTAACCATTTTGCGCGAGCGATATAGATATCTTGATCGTCGCCTAAATTAACCCAGTCAGTTTTTTGATTGTTGATGCTTACAACACCTAACTGAATTTTAACGTTGTCGGTACCTGTAAACGGGTAGCGTTGATTAAATAGCTTTACTTCATCGGCGTAAATTTCATTACGGATTGCTTCTTTTACTGGGCTTTCATCAACACGGGTATAAGCGATTTTAGACTCATCACCAGACCACCAGTAGCCAGTCATACGGCCCATTTCTTCTTGCGCAACAAATTCGGCCATACCGTTTTTAATAACGCCGCCACCATCTTTACTTAATTGGATTTCTTGACCCGATTTTAAGTTAAGTGCATACAGGTTTTGCTCACGAATAAACGACACATAATGGCCTTTAGGTGAGAAACGTGCATCGGTTTCAAATGCTTCTGTGTCGGTTAATTTACGGCTTTTAGCTGAAGCAAGCTCATAATAGTAAAGGTCGCCATTAAGTGGGAATAAAAGCGCTTTACCGTCTTTTGACCATTTATATTCTAAGATCCCTTTACCAAAAATACGCTGGCGCTCACGGCGTGCTTTTTCTTCATCAGATAAGTTTTCTGGACCAGAAAATAGCGCAGCAGAGTCAACTAATAAGCGGTTTTTGTTATCTTTTAAGTTGTATTCCCATAAGTCGTAACGGTTGTAATCATCGGTTTTACCTTGCAGGTAAGTAACACGACTTCCGTCTGGAGAGAATTTAAGTTGTACAGGTGCTTTACCTGCTAAGCTTGGATCGTCAAAAATACGCTCAAGAGTGAGTGGTTCAGCGGTCACACTGAATGCTGTTGCCAACACTGGCAAAGCAAGTGAGAGAGATTTAATTTTTTTTAGCACAGGAGTACCTTCGCTCGAATAAAAACTGCCATGATGGTAATGGTAAGCTTAGGCAACTGCAACAAAATGCTATAAAGTAGGGTTTGTTTACCCAAGATCAAAGGATTTATTGATGAAAAATACTGATGCGCCGTTTTCTTTGGCCCCAGAATTACAACGCGACTGCATTGAGCTTGCTGATTGGCCATTGTGTAAAGTATTGCTGATGAATGATAGCCAATACCCTTGGTTTATTTTAGTGCCAAGAGTCGCTGGCGTTAAAGAGATAATAGACCTTTCTGAAGAGCTACAAATTACCTTATTACAAGAGTCGGGCAAACTGAGTAAATTATTACAACAGGTATTCAACCCAGACAAACTCAATGTAGCAGCACTAGGGAATATGGTACCGCAATTACATGTTCATCATATTGCGCGTTTCACAACTGATGCAGCTTGGCCAACACCAATCTGGGGTAAATTACCTGCAGTACCTTATAGCGACGAACAAATTGCCGCATTAAAAGCGCACTTTTAAACTGTTTGATCTAGTTATATTGAACTAAGCTAAATGGATGATAAATACAGAGGTGCAGAATAAATGAAACACACAGTCTTTGCCGTGTTGCTTATTCTGAGCTCTTTTTCATGTGTGGCTAAAAGTTACTATTTTGTTGGTAGCCACTTTCCAGCGATTTTAGAGCAAGACCAACAAGGCACAGTGGTTGGCTTAGGTGCCGATATTGCCCACGAAATTTGCAGGCGTTTAGGGCATGAGTTGGTAATTGATATCATGCCACTAAAACGCGCTCTAAAAATGGTAGAGCAAGGTCAGGCTGATGCCATTATCGGCCCTTACAAATCCATTATACGTCAGCAGTATATGCAATTTAGTGACTTGCCCTTTTACGAAGACCCGATTGTTTTATATACCAAAAAGAACAATGATGTGACTTGGGTTGGAAACTTTGCCAGTTTACGAAAAGATATTATTGGTACCATTCGAGGTTGGAACTATGGTCCTGAGTTTAAGCGTAACGAGGCAAATTTATCGCTATCTGAAGTGGGTAATGTGCGGGCTAGTTTTTTACAATTGATGCATAACCGAGTTGACTTAATTCTTACCCATCCACGGGCTGCAAAGCCTGTGATCGACAGTTTAGATATAGCAGATAAAGTGATTATGTTATCGCCGCCGGTGACGGTTAATCAGGGTTATTATGGCTTTAGTAAGCAACGCGAACTCGATGAATTTATTAATTCTTTTAATGCAGAGTTTCAAAAAATGCTGATCAACGGGGATATTGTAGAATTGAATTCTAAATACGGCCTCAATTTTGTAGCACACTAGCTATGCTTTAGTAGATTTGGGGCAATAAAAAACGCTGCAATTGCAGCGTTGTTTATTAAAGGAGAATAAGGCTTAAAGACCTAATACTTCTTTACCTTGTTTGAAAGTTACATCAACAGGGATGTTAGCTTGGCTTAGTTTTTCTAAGTCTTTAGCTAGTTCAGCTTTGATTTCGCCATGAGTTGCGATTAGCTGATCAACTTTTTGGTAATCACCGTCACCTTGAATAGTAAGGATTAGGTTAGATAGTTTCTCCATTGCTTGGCTCATTTTCTCCATGTTAACGCTGTATAAGCCGTCAGCATTTTTAGAGAATGCACCTTCTTCAGCGAAGAAGTTAAAGCGGATCATGTTCGCTTTACCGTGTGCGCTTGATGCACCAAAACGTACTGAGCGGAAGATACCAGCCATAAAGGTGATGTAGTAATCTTCTAATGTGCCCTCTGTGATCTCGCCTTTCTTAAGTAATTGCTCAACCATGTAAAGACCTAAGATATCCGCTTTACCTTCTTCAAGGGCACTTGCATGCTCTTGCAATGATTGGCGAACAGTTCCTTTACCAGTAATGGTGTTTTTAATACCTAAACCGTGCGCTACCTCATGGAACATAGTGTTTGCGAAGAAAGCATCAAAGGTAATGTGTTTACGCTGCTCAGGAACGATTAGTTGCTCTGAAATTGGCACTAAGATTTTATCGAATTTAGCGCGCATTGCGTTTTTAAGCTGTAATCGACGTGTGCCTTTTTCTAGTTGTACTTGCTCATCATTTGGTAGGTTGATAGCAATTGTTTTACTACCTGCATTTGAGTGACCTGCGTAATAAACAACATCGTAAGCATTTAGGTCAGCATCAGAGCCAGGGACTTCTTGCTTGTACTTTTCGTCTACAGGTAAACCTTTTTGTAGCTCAGGTAAGAAAGCGGCAAATTTAGCTAAACGTTCGCTCCATGCTAAATCTTTAATTAGTACATAAGATTCATACGCTGCACGATAACCAAATAATTGATCTTCATAGGTTTCGATAGGGCCAATAACCACGTCAATTGGGTTATTTTTCATATCCATCCATGCAAAATCAGATGGTTGGAAATCATCACTTACTAGTGCGTCTGCACGCATGCTTAGGTAGTTAGCGAATTCTTTATCATCAGCCAGTTTACTTGCTTCGCGTAATAAATTAGCTGCTTTTTCTAGTTCTTGTGCATACTCAACTGAGTAAGCCACGCTATAAAGAAGACCTTTTTCATCGCGCTTGATCACCGAGTAAAGACCGGTTTTGTCATCAACGATTGCGTTGTTTAATTCTTCTTTAGTGATATCGCTTGGGTAAAACTCAGCGCCTAGTGGCTTTTCTTCATAACCCGATAAGAAAACCTGGTCACCGTTTAAGCGATCCCAAGGGCCGTAGTTAATATCTGCAAACTTCTGAACTTTTTCATCATTAATTTTTGCTAAGAAAGCGTCTTTGCTCTCACCAAATGCTTGGCGCCAAAATAGCTCATCCATGATTTTTGAGGCATCTATTAACTTGCCAATCATTTGCTTCTGGTTATCGCTTAAGTGGCTAAGATCAGAAGTAAGCGTAAAGTCAGTGTAAATGTCTAAGCGGCTTTTCTCAGCATTGATAAGTTGTGGGTTGTTTTGTTCAGTAGTTTGCTTTGTTTGCTCTGCAGCAGGCTTAGTTTGAGAAGTGGTGGCTTGCTCGTCAGAACATGCACCAAGGAAAACAGCACCTGATAAGATAAGTGCTTGGCTAATTTTATTTAATGTCATTTTTTTGCCCGTTAAAAAAGTGAGAGTCATTGCTTAGAAAACAAAAAGTCTATGCATTAAAGCAAACCTGACATATATATGGCAAGTTTACAGCGCTAGAAGCAATATTTATTTATGAGTTAAGAAGTTAAAAAATATAAAAAATAGATAATTTCTGTGAATTTCTTAACTTTAGCGCTAAGTTAGACAATACTAAAACTATAACTAATCTAATAATGTCAGTCATTAGTCTGTCTTTGTTTGGGCGGGCTAACCCAAGAGGATGGCACACATATGTCAACAGAAAATGCATTACTGACCATATTGGTCGACAGAATAAATAATGACACTTTAGTGTTACCTACCTTACCAGAAGTTGCAGTGAAGGTGAGGCAAGCTGCGGATAACCCCGAGGTAAACTTGATGGATATGGCAGATGTCATCTCTCATGATCCGGCATTATCAGCACGAATGATCAAAGTCGCCAACAGTGCATTTATGGGGCGCTCAGTTAAAGTTACAAATCTACACCAAGCTGTAACACGAATTGGCCTACGTCAAATTAAGAACATTGCAACTGCAATGGCAATGGAGCAGCTGTTTGTATCGCATAATGAGCTTATCAAAGGCTATATGGACAAGGCATGGCAAAAAACCCTTAAAGTAGCGTGCCACTCAATTACCTTAATGGATTTCTTCTTACGCAGAAATAAGCAAACCTCGCTTAATCGCGACACAATTACCTTAGCGGCATTAGTTTATAACATTGGCGTACTGCCCATTTTAACAGAAGCTGAAAAGCACCCTGAGGTGTTCGCAAACCCAAGTTTCCTTGCTCATGCCATTCAAAAGCTGGGTGGTAAAGTAGGTGGCGCAATTATGCGTGCTTGGGGCTTCACTGATGAGTTTGTAGAAGTAGCTGAAAGCTGGGCAAATCCAAACTATCGTCCAGAGCATATTTGCTATGTTGATTTCATTCGTATTGGTGCGATATTAGAAGGCATCTTACAGGTTTCTGATAAGTCTGCGGCATTACAAACTTACATGGACAAAGGCGTGATTGAATCACTTGATATGTTCAGTGACGATGAATATCACGATATGCTTAACGAAGTAAAAGCGATTTTTACTGACTAACTACATCAAAAAGCGCGACTAAGTCGCGCTTTTAATATTAACCATTATCTGGGTTAATTTTATAAATCTTCTGCGTCACCTAAGCCTTGAGTTAGCTCTTCTAGCAGCTGTTTAATTTCTTCTGATGCTAAGATAAAGTCAGCATCAAGTTTTACCGCCATATCTTCTTTTGGAATGTCGGCGTTTTCTTCTTTTAATGTTTCTGAGTAGCTTAAACGCTTAATTGAACCATCGTTTTGTAGCATGAACTTAATGCGTTCTTGCCAATCAAGAGCCAGCTTAGTTACGCGCTTCCCATTTTCTAAGTGTGATTTTACTTCGTCACACGATAAATCATGGCCTTTTAATTTAACCTGAGCGCCACTGTCATCAGCTTCTTCAAGCTCAGCATCGTTACCGATAGAAAAGCCTTCAGGGGTGCTGAAGTTCGTTAGCCAATCTGTTAAAAATACATCTAAATCGTAGTTCGCAAATGCAGGTACGACAGGTAACGTGCCAAGTGATTTACGTAATAGGGCTAATAGCTCTTCTGCTTTATTAAAGCTTGCGCTGTTAACCACAACCCAGCCATTCTTTTGGTCAATAAACGCAAACTGTAGGCTCGATTTTTTGAATGCTTGAGGCAGTAAAGTGTGCAGAATATTTTCTTTTAGTTCGTCTTTTTCTTTTTTCTTTACTGGGCGGTTTTCTTCAGCTTCGATTTGCTCAACTTTCTCTGCAACTAATTCGTTGATAACGGCAGCTGGCAGTACTTTTTCTTCACGTTTAGCACATACTAAAATGCTGTCTTGAGAGAAATGAGATAGGGTTTGACCATGCTTACCAAAGGCTTTTGTCCAACCAAATGTTGAAAGCTCTTGGCCAGTACATGAGCGAAACAGATCTTGTTCTAGGGCTTTGTCGAAGTCTTCTTGAGAGTATGAAACGTCTTGTTTAAAACGGTAACAGATAAGGTTACTAAACCACATAATTAGGCTAATCCTTTCAATAAATTTGCCCAATCATAGCAATAAAAAACTGATGCCGAAATGAATCATTTCGGCATCAGCGTTAATTGCTTATGAGTTAAACATTGAAAGTGGCTTTGGCATATTTTTCGGAAAACTAATATGGTAGTGCAAGCCTTTACCGACTTCGCTTGATACCTCAATATCGCCACTCAGGGTTTGCTTAACAAGGTTAAAAGTAATATGTGTGCCCAAGCCACTGCCGCCTTGGTCGCGCTTGGTTGTAAAGAATGGGTCGAATAGCTTTTCTAACTGCTCTTTTGATACGCCATTACCATTGTCTTTAAAGTCGATAACGACTTCGTCATCTTCTTCTTTAATAACAATATCAATGATGCCACTTTCAATTCCTTCGAAACCATGAATGAGTGAGTTCATAATCAAGTTTGTGAAAATTTGACTAATCGCACCTGCAGGCAGGTTAAGTGTTAAATCATCAGGGCAATCTAAATTAATATGGTGCGATGTTTTCTTTAGCTTTGGATGTAGTGAGCGGATCACTTCACCTAAATACTCTTTAAAGTTAATGGTACGTACCGCTTCACTGGCTTGGTCTACTGCAATTTGCTTAAAGCTTGCAACCAGCTCAGAAGCTCGGTCTAGGTTACTAGTGAGTAGGCTAGTACTTTGCTTGGCGTCATTAATAAACTCTTCAAGTGCTTTTGGCGATAGGGTTTTTTCTTTATATGCCGCTTCAATTTGGTCCAAGCGTTCTTGTAAAAATGACGTTGCGGTAACACCAATCCCAATAGGTGTATTAACATCATGAGTAATACCCGCCACTAAGCCACCTAATGCTGCCATTTTTTCTGATCCAACTAAGCGCTCTTGCGCCATATTTAGTTCATCAAGGTAGCGTTGTAACTCAGTTTGCTTGGTAATGAGCTCTTGTTCAGTTTGTTTACGTAAATCAATTTCTTCAGTTAGTGTCAGCTTTTGTTTTTCAAGCTCGTATTTTTGTTGCTGCAAGTCCATCATCGCTTGGCTTAGGTTTGATGTTTTGCGCGCTACTTCTTGCTCTAACTGTAAGTTATGTTGGTCGAGCTTTTCGTTGCTTATCAAAAGCTCTTTTTGCGTATGTTCGAGCTCTTCACGGTAAAGTACCACCTTATCAATTAAGCGGTTGAAAGACTCTTCCATTACTTTTAATTCGTTGTGCTCAACAGTTTTGATCTCGATATGGCGGCCTTCTAGGTCGTTTAGTTCCAGATCTTCAATTTGTTCTGTGAATTGTGCCAGTGGCTCGGTTAAGCGCTTTCTAAATGCAAGTAGGAAAAGAATGATCAAAAAGGTGGTTTTGATCATCGCATTACCAATTAAAAAGTAGATAGAAATCATGATGCGGCTAAATACCACTTCACGACTTGAGAACAGGGTTACATCACCTACTTGGGTTGTTTTTCCTGAAAATTCAAAAATGAGTGGGAATGTATAACCGAATAAGCCTGATGGCGTATCTTCGATAATCGCTTCTTCCTGCACTAACTGTTGACTGTATAGCTCGTGAATATCTAACGAGCGACCTAACTGAGAGAGTACCTCGCCGCTATCATCACGCACAATAATACCCTCGATCATAGGGATTGCCAGTAAGCCCTCAGCCGTGGTGATGGTTTGTTTATCGTTCAGTTCCCAAATAGCGCGGGTTAAACTACGGCTAAATGTTTTTTGTAAAGTCGTTAACTCGTCGCGAATATAATCTTTGGTATTAACGTACTCAGCAATAACTTGTCCACAGGTCACTACAAAAGTAAGTAAAAAGTAGACTGAGAGTACATTTGTTAATAATTCTTTGGACAGGCTTTTTTGTAGCATGGAATATCCATAGCTCCTTGGTGACAATTGTAATACATTCAGCTAGTTCTAAAGTTAGCTAATAAATGGTTAAAAAGAAATAAATATATCCTTTTTTACTGGAACATTTCTAAATTGTTAGTAAATTTTGAAAAAACTTGCCCTTACTGCGCTTGAAAAAGTGTGTTATAAATTTATTCCATCTTTAATTTAGCCTTTTTTGATGTTGTATTTGCTACAGCGAAGATTTTTATTTCATGAATAATCCTAATTTTTCAGTACTGGTCTGTGATGATTCAAATATTGCCCGAAAGCAGGTAGTACGCTGTTTAGGGGAATGCTTGGATGCAGATGTTCAACAAGCCACTAATGGCCGTGAAGCTCTGGCCTTATTACGCGAGCAAAACTTTGATCTATTGTGCTTAGATTTAACCATGCCAGAATTGGATGGTGTTGCTGTGCTCGAAACGATCAAAGCAGAGAAAATAGAGTGCTTTGTTATAGTGATTTCGGCTGACATTCAGGCCGAAATGAAACAAAGAGTAGTAAAATTGGGTGCCATTGACTTCATTGATAAACCGATAGATCTTGTGCGACTAAAAGCTACTTTGCATAAATTTGGTATTCACTAATCTTTTATATAACACAAACGCATAATTTATCTTTTCTATAAGGGTTGACAGCCTGGCTACATTTAAGGCAGTCTACAGTCTATGAAAACATTTAATCACGCAACGACCATTATTATTACAACCATCATCCTTACGGGATAGTGGCATAGGTCGGTGCAACAAAATTATAGGCCTGTGTTCACTAGAACACAGGCCTTTTTCGTTTATGGAATGAGGAAACATAAATAATGCGAGTATTAAAATTTGGTGGGTCGTCCTTGGCCGACTACGCATGTTTGCAACAGGTAGCTCAGTTAGTCAAAGAAGAATTACGCGATGAAATGCTGTTAGTACTGTCAGCACCCGGTGGTATGACAGATTCATTAGTAGCATTAGCAAGCGCTGCAGAGCAGGGACAAGATTTTAGTGAGTTATGGCAAGCATTGGTTGCGCGCTGTGAACAACTAAAAGCTGCTGTTGAAGCTGACTTTGGTCAGGTAGCAAGTTGGCCTGATTTGAGCGAACTTAAGAATAAACTAGATGGTGTTGCACTTTTAAAGTGCTGCCCAGACCAAGTACGTGCTTATGCAATCAGTTTTGGTGAGCGCGTAAGTGTAGCCTTAATGGAGTGTATGCTTAAAGAAAGTAATGCTCGTTATTTAGAAGCGACAGATTGCATAGCTTCAGTGGGTGGCTACATTGATGCTGAAGCTGACTTGGCTACAAGTAAGTTACGTTTTCAAGCAGCATTAAAAGCGGCACCGAGCACTATTTATATCATGCCGGGTTTTACTGCTGCCAATGAGCAAGGTGAGCTAACAACACTTGGTCGCAATGGTTCCGATTACTCAGCAGCTATTGCGGCAGCATGCCTAGAAGCTGAAGTATGCCAAATCTGGACTGATGTTGACGGTGTTTACAATGCAGACCCACGTTATATCAAAAAAGCATCTAAGGTTGATTCGTTATCTTATAAAGAAGCAATGGAGCTTTCTTACTTTGGTGCGAAAGTGTTGCACCCGAAAACGATTTTACCTTGTGCCAAAGCAGGCGTGCCGTGCGAGATCAAAAATACTCATAACCCACGTGCAGAAGGTTCAGTGATCAGTAACGACAGTGTGTCGAACGATCCAGTTAAAGCGTTATCAAGTTTACAAAACCTCGCTATGTTAACGGTGTCTGGCCCTGGTATGAAAGGCAAAGTGGGCATGGCGTCAAAAGTATTTAATGCATTGGCGCACGACAATGTTTCAATTGTGCTGATCACTCAATCTTCGTGTGAATTTAGCATCAGTTTCTGTGTGCATGAGAGTGACCTATCTCTTGCTTTAGAAGCATTACAAACTGCTTTCGAATTAGAATCACAAGCCGGTTTAATCGAGCCAGTACAAGTACAGCGTAACCTTGCGATTGTTACTCTAGTCGGTGATAACATGCGTGCGCACAAAGGTTTAGCTGCTAAGTTCTTTGCTTCATTAGCTCAAGCGCAGGTTAACATTGTTGCTATTGCACAGGATTCAACTGAGAGTGCTATTTCAGCGGTTATCGACGGTGAACTATGCAACGACGCAGTAAAAGTGTGCCATGAGAACTTCTTTACTCACATTCCTTCAATCGATGTGTTTTTGCTTGGCTGTGGCTTAGTTGGTCAAGAGCTTATTCAGCAGCTGGAACGTCAACAAGCATGGCTTGAAAAACGTAACATCAAGCTGAACTTGTACGGTGTTGCTAACTCAAGACAGCTTTATCTAGATAGTGAAGGTATTGCTTTTGATGGCTGGCAAGACAAACTAGCCGAGTCAGAACAGGCATTTGATTTAAATCTGGTTGAGCAATTTGTTAAACAAAACCATTTAATTAACCCTGTGATAGTTGATTGTAGCTCAGCCGATAAACTTGCTGGACAATATGTTGATTTCTTGAATGCCGGTTTTCATGTGGTTGCGGCGAATAAAAAAGCCAATACTAGCTCGTATGCTTACTACCAAGATTTAGTTACAGCAACACAAAAGAATAACCGTAAGTTTTTATACGAAACAAACGTAGGTGCAGGCTTACCAGTACTTGATAACTTGAAATCACTATTTGGTGCCGGTGATGAGCTTATTAAGTTCAGTGGTATCTTGTCGGGTTCATTATCGTATATGTTTGGTGCGCTACAAGATGGTTTATCTCTTAGCGAAGCAACATTAAAAGCGAAAGAAAGTGGTTTTACAGAGCCAGATCCGCGTGATGATTTATCAGGCACTGATGTAGCCCGAAAACTACTGATCATTGCTCGTGAGTCGGGTCTTGAGTTAGAACTAAGCGATATTGAAGTTGAATCAGTTTTACCAAAAGGATTTGCAGAAGATGATTCTGTAGCCGATTTCATGGCAAAACTACCATCTCTTGATGCACAGTTTAACGACCGCATTCAAAGCGCTGCAAGTGAAGGTAAAGTACTTCGTTATGTGGGCACTATTGAAAACGGTCAATGTAAAGTAGGCATTGAAGCCGTAGATAGTAGCCATGCTCTTTACGATATCCGTGACGGTGAAAATGCATTGGCAATCTTAAGTCAATATTATCAACCACGTCCGTTTGTGATTCGTGGTTATGGCGCAGGTGCTGAAGTAACGGCTGCAGGCGTATTTGCTGATATCTTAAAAACATTAACACGTTAGGAGCTGGTCATGATCCGTGTATATGCACCCGCTTCAATCGGGAATTTTGCTGTCGGCTTTGATGCACTAGGTGCTGCGCTAGCACCTATCGATGGCACGTTATTAGGCGATGTTGTAGAGGTGAGTGCCGCTGAGCAAGATACTTTTGTCTGCTCTGGCGACTATGCCCATAAACTACCTGCAAATGCTGAAGAAAACTTGGCTTATCAATGTTTAATTCACTTTAAAGAGCACGTTGCGCCGGCTATGCCAGCGGTAAAACTTGAGCTTAAAAAGAACCTACCAATTGGCTCAGGTTTAGGTTCAAGTGCTTGTTCTGTGGTGGCAGCATTTGCTGCCCTTGATAAATTTGCCGAAACAAATTTATCTCAAGAGCAACTTATCGAGTTGATGGCTGATTTTGAAGCCATAGTAAGTGGCGGCCGTCATTACGATAACATCACACCCTGTTATTTAGGTGGCTTGCAATTAACTGGTGAACTCATTCCGAACAAGTCAATTTCGTTACCCGTTGATAATCAATGGTATTACGTAGCGGCTTTTCCAGGTTTTTCACTGAATACCGCAAAAGCGCGTTCGGTATTGCCAACGCAATTATCAATGCACGACAGTGTTGAGTTTGCACAGCGACTGTCTGCATTCAGCAGCTTATTGCTAACAGGTCGTTTTGATGCTGCGTTATCAATTATGACAGATGAAATCGCTGAGCCACATCGCGCACCATTAATCCAAGGTTTTGCCGAAGCTAAAAGTGCCTTGCCAGAGCTTGGCGCAGAGATTGTTAGTATTTCTGGTGCTGGCCCAACATTATTTACCGTGTGTAAAAGCCTTGAAGCTGCTCAAAAATGTGCAGCTTGGCTGAATGATAATTACGTAAATGAACAAGGTTTCAGCCACATCTGTAAACTTGATCAGCTTGGCACACGACAGCTTTAAAGAATTTAAGGAATAAACATGCAATTACATAATTTAAAAGATGAAACACAACAGGTGTCGTTTGTTGAAGCGGTAAAAACGGGGTTAGGGCGTAACCAAGGGGTGTTTTTCCCTGAAAGCCTTTCGCCAATTCAAGACATTGATGCGTTACTTGATTTAGACTTTGTTAGTCGTAGCAGCAAGATTTTATCGCACCTAATTGGCGATGAACTACCTGCCGATACCGTTGCACAGATGGTACAAAATGCTTTTAACTTTGATGTGGAATTGGTTGAAGTAGAAAAAGATATTTATTGCTTAGAGCTATTTCATGGTCCAACGCTTGCCTTTAAAGATTTTGGCGGCCGTTTTATGGCTGAGTGTCTTGCACAATTTAACCAAGGCGAAAAAGTCACTATTTTAACAGCAACATCAGGCGACACAGGGGCTGCGGTTGCCCATGCATTTTATAATAAGCCAAATATCGATGTCGTGATCTTATACCCGAAAGGTAAAATTTCACTAGCGCAACAAAAGCTATTCACAACGTTAGGCAATAACATTCATTGCTACGCTGTTGATGGTAGCTTTGATGATTGCCAAAGCATGGTAAAACAAGCGTTCTTAGACGATGAAGTTAAACAAAAGCTAGGTCTAAACTCTGCTAACTCAATCAACATCAGTCGTTTAGTTGCACAGGTTTGCTATTACTTTGAAGCGATTGCTCAATTACCTAAAGAGCAGCGTAGTAAAGCACATATCTCAGTACCAAGTGGTAACTTTGGTAATGTGTGCGCTGCAATGATCGGTGCTGTGCTTGGTATGCCAGTGGCTAAATTAAGCGCTACAACTAACCAAAACGACACTGTGCCTCGTTTCTTACAAAGCAAAGAGTGGGCACCGAATGACACGCTTGAGTCTTTATCTAACGCTATGGATGTGAGTAAACCGAATAACTGGCCACGTGTTCAGTTTATGTTGGATAACAAATGGTTTAGCTATGATGACTTTTATTCAAGCTGTGTTGGTGAAGAAGAAACAAAAGAGGTGATGAAAAAAATTCATCAAACGGGTTATATCGCAGAACCTCATACTGCAATTGCTTATCAAGGCTTGAAAGAAAATCTAGCAGATGGCAGTGCAGGTATCTTTTTAGCGACTGCACACCCAGCAAAATTTAAAGACAGTGTAGAAGAAATTTTAGACATCGAACTACCTATGCCGAAGCCGCTTGCTGATGCGCTAGCAAATGAGTGCTTGGCTGAAGATATTAAGTTTGACTATCAATTGCTTCGAACTGAGCTGTTAAATAAATTAGCATAACCTTGATTATAGAGCGGCTAAGCCGCTCTTTTTTATGCAGTCTTTTAATAAAGCCCTCAATGAAGTAACGAATGGCTATGACGGTTTAAAATCCGCATGCTTAGAATGACCCCTGCCGAGATACACAGCAAAATACTGATCACCGAAACGAGTTCATTTTGCGTCCATTGCATCAAGGTGAATGCCGAAATAAAAATGATAAAAGGTTTAAATTCATAGTAATAGCGACGTTTTCTTTGCTTGACTCGCTGGCTTGAATGATCGGTTCTTCTGGCTTCAGAACGCATCCGCCAAATGTTAGCACCTAATAAAAATAAGATTACACCGATTAATGTAGGCACATAATTATTGGCTAATGTGATACAACTGATGCCGAGAAAAAAGTATCCGTAGGGGACTAATTCGTATATTGGTTTAGCTAACATGTACTTATACCATCCTTGATATTGACTAGTTATATAAGCTTAGTTTGCCCTAATAAAAACGCAATTTAACAGAGCGATTTTTTGTTTAAGTAACATTTTAAATATCTATGAAACATTTTAAATTTATAAATTTTTGTTATGTATCAATAAAAAAATATCATTATTAAAACACTGTGAAATAAATTCAATCCCTGTTTAAATATGTTCATCTTTACAAGATAGGCAAAAGTGCGTTTTAAGCGTACAATACAGCCTTTAAAAAACACCATACACGTTGCCTTAGGAGACCCCATGTTAGAACGTAGCATGAATATTTCGGATTTCGATCCAGAGTTATTTGCAGCCATCAATAAAGAGACGGCTCGTCAAGAAGAGCACATCGAACTGATCGCGTCTGAAAACTACTGTAGCCCACGCGTACTTGAAGCGCAGGGTTCTCAGCTTACCAACAAATATGCTGAAGGTTACCCAGGCAAACGTTACTATGGCGGTTGTGAGCATGTTGACGTTGTTGAGCAACTAGCAATTGACCGTGCAAACGAATTATTCGGCACAGATTACGCTAACGTTCAACCACATGCGGGTTCACAAGCAAACGCAGCTGTTTTCCAAGCTCTTCTTCAGCCACACGATACAGTACTAGGTATGAGCTTAGCTCATGGTGGTCACTTAACTCACGGTTCACACGTTAACTTTTCTGGTAAAACGTACAATGCAATTCAATACGGCCTAAACGACGAAACTGGCGAAATTGATTACGCTCAAGTTGAAGCACTTGCATTAGAGCACAAACCAAAAATGATCATCGCTGGTTTCTCTGCATACTCAGGCGTTGTTGACTGGGCTAAATTCCGTGAAATCGCTGATAAAGTAGGTGCATACTTATTCGTAGATATGGCTCACGTTGCTGGTCTTATCGCGGCAGGTGTATACCCAAGTCCAATCCCTCATGCACACGTTGTTTCAACAACAACTCACAAAACATTAGCAGGTCCTCGTGGCGGTCTAATCGTTTCTGCATGTGGTGATGAAGAGATCTACAAAAAGCTAAATAGCGCTGTATTCCCTGGCGGTCAAGGTGGTCCTTTATGCCACATCATTGCTGCTAAAGCGGTTGCTTTCAAAGAAGCATTACAACCAGAATTCAAAGCGTACCAAGCACAAGTTGTTAAGAACGCACAAGCAATGGTTGAAGTACTGCAAGAGCGTGGCTACAAAGTTGTTTCTGGTAAAACAGACAACCATTTATTCCTTCTTGACCTAATCGATAAAGATATCACAGGTAAAGATGCTGACGCTGCACTAGGTAACGCAAACATCACTGTAAACAAAAACTCAGTACCAAACGACCCACGTTCACCGTTTGTAACGTCTGGTCTTCGTATTGGTTCTCCGGCTATTACTCGCCGTGGTTTCAAAGAAGCTGAGTCAAAAGAGCTTGCTGGCTGGATCTGTGACGTACTAGACAACATCAACGATGAGTCTGTACAAGCAGAAGTAAAAGAGAAAGTTAAAGCTATCTGTAAAAAATTACCAGTTTACGCTTAATTACTGGTTAAACCGTAATTAAGATAACAATAGCGTTGTTTTTTGCTATTATAAAGGCCGCTTACTAAGCGGCCTTTTTTTGTTTTTTATAAACGGAAGTTGAACCCTATGCATTGCCCTTTTTGCACCGCAAAAGATACTAAAGTAATTGATTCTCGACTTGTTGGCGGTGGTCACCAAGTGAGACGTCGACGTGAATGTAACGAATGCCATGAGCGCTTTACCACCTTTGAAGGCGCTGAACTTGTGATGCCAAGAGTCATCAAGCAAGACGGTAGCCGCGAACCATTCAATGAAGACAAGTTACTGAATGGCTTGCATCGCGCTTTAGAGAAACGCCCAGTGAGCACTGAGCAGGTCGACGAAGTCGTTAACATCATTAAATCTCAACTTCGTGCTACGGGTGAGCGTGAAATCTCTAGCCATTTAATTGGCGAGTGCATCATGGAGTCACTAAAGAAACTCGACAAAGTAGCCTATGTGCGCTTTGCATCGGTTTATCGTTCATTTGAAGATATTCGCGAGTTTGGTGAAGAAATCGCTCGTTTAGGTGATTAATCATGTCGTTTACAGAGCTTGATACGGCTTATATGGCGCGTGCCATTGAGCTTGCTAAACAAGGTCGTTTTACTACGACGCCAAACCCGAATGTTGGCTGTGTTTTGGTTAAAGATGGCGAAATAGTCGGTGAAGGGTTTCATCAATTAGCTGGGCAGGGCCATGCTGAAGTGAATGCCTTGGCTGTAGCTGGCGACAACGCGAAAGGCGCCACAGCGTATGTGACCTTAGAGCCTTGTAGTCATTATGGACGCACTCCACCTTGTGCCGAAGGTTTAAAAGCCGCGGGTGTTAGCAAGGTCATTGCCGCTATGGTTGACCCAAACCCTGCGGTGAGTGGTCGCGGCCTACAAATTTTAGCGGACGCAGGTATTAGCGTTGCATCTGGTTTACTTGAACAACAAGCGCGCGATTTAAATAAAGGTTTTTTAAAGCGTATGGAATCTGGATTGCCATATGTGACTTGTAAAATGGCATGTAGTTTAGATGGTAAAACCGCGCTAAATAACGGCCAAAGTAAATGGATAACAGGCCCTAAAGCGCGCCAAGATGTGCAAGCATTTCGTGCGCAAAGCTGTGCTATCTTAACCGGTGCAGACACCGTTATTACTGATAATGCCAAACTTAATGTCCGTGTTGATGAGTTGCCATTTACCATGCCAACCTCGTTGCCTTTGCGCCAACCAACCCGAATCATTATTGACTCACAAAACAGGTTAACGCCTGAGCTTGCGTTATTCAGCATCGAGAGCCCGGTGATAATTTTTACCACTTCGCTTGATAATCACACCAAGTGGCCTCACTTTGTTAAACACGAAGTGGTGCCAGCAAATAACAATAAAGTTGATTTATCGGCGGTTTTAAAGCGTCTTGCTGAACTACAATTTAATCATATTTGGCTCGAAGCGGGGGCAACCCTTGCTGGGGTGTTCGCAGAGCAAGATTTAATTGACGAATACATTGTTTATATTGCCCCTAAGTTAATAGGTGATATGGGCAAAAGCTTACTAAACTTTGCAGAAGTCACCATGATGAGTGATATCACTGAACTGACCTTTACTGATACAGTGATGATTGGCGATGATATTCGCTTAACAGCGATAAAAGCAAAGCAAGCCACAGACATTGAAAATAAAGAGTAGCACTATGTTTACTGGAATTATTGAAGCAACAGGTAAAATTGTTGAACTAACACAAAAGCAAGGTGATCTAGCTATTCGTATTCAAAGCCCTAATTTGGATATGAAAGACGTCAAGCTCGGTGACAGTATTGCCACCAATGGTGTGTGTTTAACGGTTGTCGCTAAACATAGCGATGGTTTTAGTGCTGACTTATCAAACGAAACAATTAGCTTAACTGGGTTTGCACATTATAAAAAAGGTCAAACAGTTAACCTCGAAAAAGCCATGCAACCGGTTTCTCGCTTAGGTGGGCACTTAGTGTCAGGCCATGTTGATGGTATTGCGACTGTCGAAAGTATTAGTCCTAATGCTCGTGCAACTGAGTACTGGTTAAGCACAGACAATGATTTAATGAAGTACATTCCGTACAAAGGTTCGGTGTGTATTGATGGCATTAGCTTAACCGTTAACGAGGTTGAGCAAAATCGCTTTAAGCTGACGATTGTTCCGCATACTGCAGAGCAAACAACGATTGCAGAATTTCAGGTGGGGACTCAGGTGAACTTAGAAGTTGACCAGATTGCTCGCTATTTAGAGCGCCTAATTAAAGGGGCTGAACAACCTTCCCGTTCAGACATATCAATGAGCTTGCTAGCACAAGCTGGCTTTATTAAATAAGCAAAGATACGTCACTATTAATCATACTCTCATGGGCACATTATGAATTTACACAGCGCGCAAGAAATTATCGATGACATTAAAGCCGGTAAAATGGTTATTTTAATGGACGATGAAGACCGAGAAAATGAAGGCGATTTAATCATCGCAGCAGAGCACATTAGTGCTGATGCTATCAACTTTATGGCAACACATGGCCGTGGTTTAATTTGTTTAACAATGACACAAGAGCGTTGTCAGCAGTTAGAATTACCACTTATGGTGAAAAATAACGGTGCTGCTTTTTCAACTAACTTCACAATGTCAATTGAAGCGGCGAAAGGTGTAACTACAGGTATTTCAGCGGCCGACCGCGCACGTACCGTTCAAGCTGCAATCGCTAAAGGTGCCGTGCCGAGCGATATCGTACAGCCAGGGCATATTTTCCCAATTATGGCGCAGCCTGGTGGCGTGTTAACACGTGCAGGTCATACTGAAGCGGGTTGTGATTTAGCGCGTTTAGCGGGTCTTGAGGCGTCATCTGTGATTGTTGAAATCTTAAACCCAGATGGCACCATGGCGCGTCGCCCAGATCTTGAAGTATTTGCTAAAGAGCATGACTTAAAGATTGGCACCATTGCAGATTTAATCGAATACCGAAACCTAAACGAAACCACCATTGAGCGCGTTGCTAAATGTAAACTGCCAACAGATCACGGTGAGTTTGATTTAGTGACGTACAAAGACACCATTGATGGTCAACTTCACTATGTTTTACAAAAAGGTGAAATATCGAAAGACGAGCCAACGTTAGTACGTGTTCACTTACAAAGTACCTTTAACGATATCCTATTATCAGATAGAAGTGCTGATCGTAGCTGGGGCTTATCAGATGCTATGGCTTATATCGCTCAGCACAACGGTGTGCTGGTTATCTTGGGTAAACAAGAGTCAACAGAAGACCTAGAAGCAACCGTTAAAGCCTTTGCCGCTGAAGATGCTGGCGAAAATGTCAGTCATCGTAAATTCCAAGGTACATCGCGTACTGTGGGTGTGGGCTCGCAAATTTTGGCTGATTTAGGTATTGAAAAGATGCGCTTAATGAGCCGTCCTAAGAAGTACCATGCGTTATCTGGTTTCCACTTAGAAGTGGTTGACTACGTTGAGCCTCGCTCTTAATTAGGGAAAACAGATTTACTAGGCTACTTTTATATTTTTGTGGTATTATGCGCCGTAATTTTTGCGCAATCGCAACCGCTTAAACTTATTTTTTAGGGTTATTAAATGAAAATTATTGAAGGTAACAAATACGCACCGGGCAAAAAATTTGCCATTGTCATTTCTCGCTTTAATGACTTTATTGGTAGCAGCCTATTAGCAGGTGCTGTTGATGAGCTTAAGCGCACAGGTGGCGTATCTGAAGACGACATTACAGTTGTTTACGTACCAGGTGCCGTTGAATTACCTTTAGCAGCGAAACGCGTTGCAGCAAAGAAAGAACACGATGCAATCATCGCTTTAGGCGTAGTGATCAGAGGTGGTACACCACACTTTGATTTAGTCGCTGGCGAATCAAACAAAGGTCTTGCGCAAGTATCTCTTGAGTATGATATCCCGGTTGCATTTGGCGTATTAACCACTGAAAGCATTGAGCAAGCAATTGAGCGCGCAGGTACCAAAATGGGTAACAAAGGCGGCGAAGCTGCTTTAGGTGCGCTTGAAATGGTTAATGTGTTAGACAAAATTTAAGTTTAAGGAATCTCTGTGAAACCAGCAGCAAGACGTAAAGCACGTATCTTAGCACTTCAAGCCGTATACTCTTGGCAGTTAAGCGGTAACCCAATTGCTGATATTGAACAGCAAATGTTAATTGAAAATGATGTGACTAAGATCGACGTCGAATATTTCAAAGACCTAGCACGCGGTGTTGTTGTTAACTGTAAGCAATTAGATGAAATCGTTGCACCACATTTAGCACGCCCAGCTGATGAGTTAGACATGGTCGAAAAAGCAATTTTACGTCTGTCTGGCTATGAGCTGAAATTCCGTGAAGACGTACCTTACAAAGTGGCAATCAATGAAGGCATTGAGCTTGCTAAGATGTTTGGTGCTGAAGACAGCCATAAGTTTGTCAACGGTGTACTTGATAAAGCAGTGAAAGAACTGCGTAAGTAAGTAACCCCGTAAAGGAGAGCCGGCTTGGGCCGGCTTTTTTGTGTATGAAGGAATTTGAACTAATCAATCGTTACTTTAAGGGGCGTGGCATTATTCGCCGCGATGTGAACCTAGGTATTGGTGACGATTGTGCCTTAGTAACTGTGCCTGAAAACTGTCAATTGGCGGTAACAACAGACACTTTAGTTGCGGGCGTACACTTTTTTGATGACATCTCTGCGCGTGCCCTTGGGCATCGAGCTTTAGCTGTTAACTTAAGTGATCTTGCGGCAATGGGTGCTGAACCTACGTGGATTTCGGTAGGCCTAACTTTGCCTGAAGCAAATATAGAGTGGCTTGAAGAGTTCACTGAAGGCATGCATGAAATTGCAGAGTACTTCAATGTGCAAATTATTGGTGGTGATACCACTCAAGGCCCTTTAACTATTACGATTTGTGCTAAAGGTATCGTGCCTGAAGGCAAAGCACTGCGCCGTAGCGGTGCTAAAGTTGGCGATTGGATTTATGTAACTGGTCCATTAGGTGATGCTGGTGTAGCCATTGAAGCCCGTAAACAAGGCCTCGATATTGCCCCTGAACACTTAAGCTATTTAAATAATCGTTTTGATTATCCGACTCCACGTGTTGCAGCTGGTCAGGTTCTGCGAGGCGCTGCCTCTGCAGCAATTGATATTTCCGATGGCTTATTAGCTGACTTGGGCCATATTTTAGCGCTATCGCAAGTTAGTGCAGTGATCAATGTCGATAAAGTGCCTGTTTCTGATGCATTAAATTCGTCGATTCCACGAGCAGAGCAATTTGACTATATCTTAAATTACGGTGACGACTACGAGCTGCTGTTTACTGTGCCAGAAAGCAATAAAAGCATGGTTGATATGAAGCTACGCCAATATGGTGTTGAAGCAAGTTGTGTAGGTCAAATTAAAAGTGGCGAAGGTGAGATTGAGCTATTACTTGATGGTGAGCAATTTAACTATCAAGGTAAGGGCTTTCAGCATTTTACGAAGGAGCCGGTTTGAGCAGTAACCGATTATTCAATTTAAAACGCCCACACCAATTTTTTGGTTTGGGTTTTGGCTTAGGCCTTGCCCCTAAAGCACCTGGTACCTTTGGTACCTTTGCTGCCTTGCCATTTATTTTTACTACTATGTACTTTCCACTGTGGTTACAAATTGTGTTTGCCATCGTGATCAGTGTATTTGGTATTTGGGCATGTGGTAAAACAGCAGATGACTTAGGGGTACATGATCATCCAGCCATTGTTTGGGATGAAGTTGCTGGTTATTATATCACCATGATTGGTGCTGCACTGAGTTGGCAGTCACTGTTGGTTGGTTTTTTATTGTTCCGCTTTTTTGATATCGCTAAACCAGGCCCTATCCGAATTCTAGATAGACGTTTACACGGTGGCTTGGGCATCATGGCTGATGATATTTTAGCAGGTATATTTTCATTAATTTGTGTTCAAGCCTTGTTTAAAGCAGGCTATTTGCCTTTTTAAACGATGAGTTAAGTGTTACTTGGTGGCAAGTATATGATGCGATTTCTAGTTGTCTGTTTGTTGATGCTTTGCAGCACGCCTGCGTTTGCATCTATTACTGACTATGTCGTCAAACAGTGGAACATCCAAAATGGCTTGCCATCGCAATCTTTAAAAAGTATTGCTCAAGATGAGCAAGGCTATATGTGGCTGGGCACTCAGTTTGGCTTAAGTCGCTTTGATGGTAACACCTTCACTAACTTCAATACGCAAAACAGCGATTTCCTGCCAAGTAATGGTATTAATAAACTATTAGTTGATAGTACTGGGTTACTTTGGGTTGGTACCAAAAATGGCTTGGTAACACTTGATCCTAAAACCATGATGTCGCAAACCTTTAACGTAAAAGGTCCGGTTCGCGATATTCTTGAAGATTCCAAAGGCAGTATTTGGATTGCAGCGAATGGCCTTTATTACGTTGCTCGAAACCAAGTCACACTAAACCAAAACTCCGCATTAATCGTGCCGGTATCTAATGCCACAGCAATTACGCAAATTGTGGGTTCAGTGAGCCAAATGGCGTTGTCGCCAGAAGGCATTTGGCTGGTTAATGAGCGTCACTTATTGCGTTTAACCAATACCTCTTCTGACTTTGCTAAATTACGATTAGAGCTGACTGCCAAAGTTTCATTACCTGAACGATTAGCACAAACCATTATTCATGACATGGCTTGGCTTGAAGGGAACTTATACCTTGCTTCAGAGCTGGGTGCTTACTTTCTTGATTTAGATGACGAGCTGCGCCCATTTCCACTGCCAAATGCCAGTAACTCTGCCGTTTATAAGTTTATGAGCGACTCAGATGGGGCGCTATGGATCTCGACCTATGGCCGACTGTTATTTCGTGACAACTCAGGGGATTGGCAATGGGTTGAGCCAAGCCAGCTCGATCAAAGCATTTGGTTTGCCGATATTTTCCGTGACAATCAAAATAATATTTGGCTGGCAAGCTTCAGTGAAGGCTTATGGCTTGCTCACGAAGGACGTATTGAGCGTCACTCAGCTATCTCAAATATGACCGAAGCGGTGATGGCGATTAGCCAAGCACCTGATGGCAAATTATGGGTGGCTAACCGCAGCGGTGTTGGCTACTTCGATTACAACAAGAATTTTGTAAATCAAATTCCGAGTAATCAGTTTGGTCGAGCAGCAGTGCACGACTTACAGTTTGACGGTGATCGTTTGTACATAGCAACAGGCCGCGGTGTGTTTTATTACGAAAACCAAAACTTGTATACGGTGCCGGGGCGAGCACTGCGCGATAACCCAGTATTCGCAATAAGCCGTTCTAGCAAAGGCGGTTTTTGGCTAGGTACTGGCCGTGGTATGTACCGCTTAAGCTACGGTGGTTTAACACCCTTTGCATACAATGCATTCTTAAGCAGTAAATTTATTACCTATGTTCTGGATGAGCAAAACTTTGGCTTAATTGGCACCAGTAAAGGGGCTTATTACTTTACCGACCGTGGTATTGAAAAAATTGGCGACCAAACCAGCTTAGAAAGTGCCTACGTTACCAGTATTTTGAATATTGAAGGGGTGGGGATATTAATTGGCTCACTTAACGATGGTTTATTTTATCGCAGTACCAAAGGCCAGTGGCGTCAGTTAGATGCAACCGATGGTCTGCCGTATGGCTCTATTTTTAGTCTTGTTTACGACAAGCAATTAAAACGTATCTGGGTCAGTACCATGAAAGGTGTATACCGCATGCCAGTCGAACAGTTTGGTACTGATATCGAGAGCTTAAAAGTAGAACAAGTGATCTCATCGTTCGACCGCCAACTTGATGGTAAGGCAAGTCAGTGTTGTGCTGGTCTGGGTCATGACGCTGTAGCAGATACAGGTAACTCTATTTGGTATCCAAGCCTACAAGGTGTGGTAGAAATACCAAAGAGCGTTGAGCTTTTTGGTGTACAAGCACTTAAGCCTCGTATTGAGAGCTTGATCACGCCGCTTCGTCATTTAAGTACCGCAACTTTAGGCGATAAACCAGAGCTACAAATTGATGAACGCGATGTAACGTTAAAATATACCGCGATTGATTATTATGCTCCTTCAAGTATTGAGTTCCGTTACCGTTTAAGTGGCTTAGACAGTGACTGGCGTTATGCCAATACTCGTCGTGAGGCAATCTATACCAACTTACCACCGGGGTCGTTTTTATTCCAACTTGAAGCAAAACGCCGTGGTGAAGATTGGCAAAAAGCACGTCGTACTGAGTACAGCTTTGTAGTGCCGCGCCGTTTTGATGAGACTATTTATTTTAGACTATTGATCACCAGTAGCTTTATTTTACTGTTCTACCTTGTGTTTTGGGTATTTAGAGCGCAAGAGAAACGTAAGCAATTAGCCCTTGAAAGCTTAGTAACAGAACGTACCGTAGAGCTTCGAGAAGCTAACGATAAGCTTAACCAAGTGAACTCACAGCTTAAGCTAGTAAGTCACTCAGATGAGCTTACAGGTCTTCGTAGCCGACGCTTCTTGTTTGATCAGCTCCCTAAAGATATCGAACACTTCCAGCGAAACTCGCAGTCATTGCAAGCGCAGGGTAAGTCGCTCGTTCTATTGATAATTAACTTTGATAACTTTAGTCGCATTAATGATGCATATGGCCCGCTCGCTGGCGATAGCTGCTTACAGCAAATGGCGACTTTATTGAATAGCCGTACTCAAGGTTCTGACTATGTTGCACGTTGGAGTGGTGATGAGTTTTTACTCTTACTACGTGATTTCAAACGCACAGCGATAGACAATTATGTGGCCGATTTATGTGAAGCAATTGCAGCAAACCCATTTAGATTACCGAATGGAGAATCGACCACGATTACAGCTTCGGTTGGCTGGTCTTTCTATCCATTACCTTTATTGGGTGGCCAAGTTATTGGTTGGGAAACTTCAGTTAACCTTGCCGATATCGCCCTGCATCAAGTTAAAAAGCGCGGTGGTGATGGTGTAGCAAACATCACCTTTGACGAGCAATTAGATGCCTTTGAGTTCGAACAAAGCCACAATGTTGATCAGCAGCTTAGTGCACTACAAGCTAATGGTTTAGCCGATATTAAAATTTGGATGCGCTAGCGATTAAAAAAGGAGCCTTAAGGCTCCTTTTTAGTGAATGCTGTTTGGCTTAAGCCATGAACTCTTTGATGCTAGTTAAGATACCACTTGCATCTAGGCCCATTTCGGCGTGCATTTCATCTTGCGTACCATGCTTAATGAACTCATCTGGAATACCTAAGTTTAAGATAGTCACATCGGCTTTGATTGCAGCTAAATATTCATTCACAGCAGAACCTGCACCGCCAGCAATGGCGTTGTCTTCTAGGGTAACAATGACATCATGGCTGCCGAGTAATTCACTGATAGCGTCAGTATCAAGAGGCTTAATAAAGCGCATATCAATAACTGTTGCGTTAAGCTCTTCTGCAGCTACCTTGGCGTTCTCTAGCAGCGTACCAAACGACAAGATGGCCACTTTATTACCTTGTTTGATACTACGCGCTTTACCGATTTCAACCGCGCTCATAGTCGATTCAACTTCACAAGTGCCGGCACTACCACGTGGGTAACGAACAGCAACAGGTTGATTGCATTGGTAGCCAGTGTAAAGCATTTGGCGGCACTCGTTAGTGTCGCTAGGCGCCATGATGATCATATTAGGAATACAGCGCATAAAGCTTAAGTCATAGGCGCCTTGGTGAGTTTCACCATCAGCACCAACAATACCAGCACGGTCAATAGCGAATAAAACAGGTAAGTTTTGTAATGCTACATCGTGGATAAGTTGGTCGTACGCACGTTGTAAAAAGCTTGAATAAATAGCAACAACAGGCTTCAACCCTTCACAAGCAAGGCCAGCTGCAAGCGTTACAGCATGTTGCTCAGCAATTGCTACATCAAAGTATTGCGCTGGGTACTCTTTAGAAAAACGTACCATGCCTGAGCCTTCACGCATCGCAGGGGTAATTGCCATTAGCTTGTCGTCTTGGGCTGCCATATCGCATAACCAGTCACCAAACACATTTGAGAATGTGGCAGCGCCAGGTTTAGATTTTGGTAATTTTGACATGCTCGGATCAAATTTTGGTACGCCATGGTAACCAATTGGATCCGCTTCGGCAGGCTTATAACCTTTACCTTTTTGCGTTTTAATATGTAGTAATTGCGGGCCTTTAAGGTTACGCATATTACGTAAGGTATCTACCATCATATTAACATCATGACCATCAATTGGGCCGATGTAATTAAGGCCTAACTCTTCAAAGAAAGTGCCCGGAATGACCATACCTTTTAAATGTTCTTCCATTCGGCTGGCAAGTTCTTTCACTGGCGGTAAACCAGAAAGAAGCTTTTTACTGCCTTCACGAATATTGGTGTAGAAGCTACCAGACAAAATACGGGCAAAGTGATTGTTTAGTGCACCTACGTTTTCTGAAATCGACATTTCATTATCGTTTAAGATAATTAACACGTTAGGGTTAACATCACCCATGTGGTTCATCGCTTCAAATGCCATACCAGCAGTGATCGCACCATCGCCAATAACAGCAACAGTTTTACGATCTTTACCTTCTTTTTCGGCAGCAATGGCCATACCTAAGGCAGCCGAAATAGAGGTGCTCGAATGGCCAACACTAAAAGTATCGTACGGGCTTTCTTCACGGAATGGGAAAGGGTGCAAACCGTCTTTTTGACGAATAGTATGCATTTGGTCACGACGACCCGTTAAGATTTTGTGCGGGTATGCTTGATGACCCACATCCCATACTAAACGATCTTCAGGAGTGTTATAAACATAATGCAGCGCAACGGTTAACTCAACAGTGCCTAAACCTGATGCTAGATGACCACTACTTTGCGAAACTGAATTAAGTAGGTATTCGCGTAACTCTTTACTAAACGCAGGTAACTTGTCTTGCGCTAAATCACGCAGCTGTGCTGGTTCGTCAACCAAACTTAATAATGGATACTTGCTACTATCAAGTGTCATGATTTTTTATACATCCTTCGCTAACCAGAGTGCATTATAGCCCATTGCTGCTCTGATTTTTTAGTTATTTTGTCTTTCTTTTTTAGGCATTAATAATTACGTTCAACGATATAGCTAGCAAGGCTCGCCAGTTCGCTGGTGTCGTAATCAATTGCCTCAAGAGCTTGATGAGCTTGAGCTAGTAAATCTTGTGCTTTTTGCTTTGCACCAGCCATACCTAATAAAGCAGGGTAAGTTGCTTTATTAGCCGCAATATCTGAGCCTTGTGGCTTACCTAATGTTTCAGTATCAGCTTCTACATCAAGGATATCGTCTTGTACCTGAAAAGCTAGCCCTATTGCTTGGCCAAATAGGTTTAATTGCGCGAGAGTATGTTCATCACAGCTTTTTGCACTCAATGCACCGAGTGTAATAGCACAATTAAGCAAGGCGCCCGTTTTTAGCTGATGAATGCGCTCTAACTGCGCAACTGAAATTTCTTTATCGGTCGCTTCAATATCCAGTGCTTGCCCACCTACCATACCTTCAATACCTGAGGCTTTGCTTAATGAGGCAATCATTTTTACTTGCTGGCTCGCAGGAACGGCAAATTGATGGTTGGCAATTAAATCAAATGCCAGCGTTTGTAATGCATCGCCCGCGAGTATGGCTTGCGCTTCGCCATAAACAATATGACAGGTAGGGCGGCCACGTCTTAAGTCATCATCATCCATGGCTGGTAAGTCATCATGGACTAAAGAGTAGCTATGAATACACTCAATAGCGGCAGCAAGAATATCAAGATCGGCCTTGTCTGCGCCCATCATTCGACCTGTTGCGTATACAAGGTATGGACGTAAGCGCTTACCACCATTTAAAACACCGTAATGGGTGGCTTCTTTGATAGTTTTTTCGGTATTAAGTGGTAGTTCGAAATAGCGATTTAAATGTGCTTCAACGTCTTCACGAGCGCGTTGTAGTTGTTCTTTTAATTGCACTTAATTAGTCCAAGTTTGAATCAAAATTACTAAGAGGAGCTTGGCTATCGTTACCCATTAAAATGGCAACCTTTTGTTCGGCTTGCTGTAACTTACCAGACGAAGCATTCGCCAGTGCAATGCCGCGTTCAAATTGTTTTAGCGATTGTTCTAGTGACAATTCACCTTGCTCCATTTGTGCAACAATTTGAGATAATTCATCCAGCGCTTCTTCAAAGCTTAAGTTTTCTGGTTTCTTTGTTGCCATTGTGGCCTCGATAGCTGTTAGAAAGTGAGGCCAATTTTAGGGGGAATGCTAAACTAGGTCAAAGAATGATGTGTTTTTTTACGCATAATCCATTTTCAATATGCTATTTTTACGGTTTTAGATACAGCTTAAACTTGTAGCTTAAAAATCTTACATTAAAATAAAATTAATTCATTTAATGATTTAAGTATTTCAACTGCTTGCCGATAAGCAGTTAATAATAAAAATTTGATACCTGAGGGTGTCGTGTAATTGTTCCTCTGGAGGGGTATGTGGATTTAGCAACCATAATAGGTATTCTTGGTGCCATAGGCTTAATTGCTATGTCGATGGTGTTAAGTAGTGACGGCCAAGTTGCAATGTTTTACAACACGCCTTCGGTGGTCATTGTATTTGGTGGTTCGATTTTTATCGTATTATCGAATTTCACTATGGGGCAATTTTTGGGCATAGGTAAAGTTGCTGCAAAAGCCTTTATGTTCAAAATCGAATCTCCAGAAGAGTTAATTGAAAAAGCAGTAGAATTAGCTGATTCAGCACGTAAAGGTGGTTTCTTAGCATTAGAAGAAGCCGAAATCCCCAACGGTTTTATGCGTAAAGGGGTCGATATGTTAGTGGATGGTCATGATGCTGATGTTGTTCGTGCCACACTGCAAAAAGATATTTCTCTTACTGCTAACCGTCATGAAATAGGGGCTGGATTATTCAAATCACTTGCCGATATCGCTCCTGCAATGGGTATGATCGGTACGCTAATCGGTCTGGTTGCTATGTTATCAAATATGGATGACCCGAAAGCAATCGGCCCTGCAATGGCGGTTGCACTTTTAACTACTCTTTATGGTGCGTTCTTAGCAAACGTTGTTGCTATTCCAATTCAGGTAAAACTAGAGCTACGTAAAGACGAGGAAGCGCTTAATCAACGCTTAATTCTCGACGCGGTACTAGGTATTCAAGATGGTCAAAACCCGAAAGTAATTGAAGGTATCTTGAAAAACTACTTAGCTGAATCAAAACGTAAAGTTGATACCGAGGAGTAGGGCATGTCAGATGAAGAGTGCAAATGTCCACCACCGGGTTTACCCGCCTGGATGGGAACCTTCGCAGATTTAATGTCATTATTAATGTGCTTCTTTGTACTCTTGCTTGCTTTCTCAGAAATGGACGTACTGAAGTTTAAGCAAATTGCCGGTTCTATGAAGTTTGCTTTCGGTGTACAAAATAAAATTGAAGTAAAAGATATTCCAAAGGGAACCTCGGTCATTGCCATGGAGTTCACTCCGGGTAAACCTGAACCCACTCCTATTGAAACGATTCAACAACAAACCGTAGAAATGACGCAACAAATGCTTGAGTTTCAGGCTGGTGATGAAAGCTCTGCCGGTGGTCGTCAAGAACAGCGCGGTAATAAACGTGGTGGTGAATCGCAAAGTACGGCTCAACAACAAGCTTTAGAACAGTCAATTTCAGCAGCTGATCAAGAACAAACAAATGAACTTGTGAAGAAAATTGCTCAGCAACTAGAACAGCAAATTATGGATGGTGCGATTGAGCTCGAGTCATTAGGCCAGCAAATTATTATTCGCATTCGTGAGAATGGTTCATTCCCATCGGGTAGTGCTTTTTTACAGCCAAAATTTAAACCTATTATTCGTGATATTGCTACGCTGTTAAAAGATGTGCCGGGTGAAATAACCGTGTCAGGGCACACTGATGACTTCCAAGTATCGAATGAGCTTTATACAAATAATTGGGATTTATCATCAAAACGTGCGGTGGCAGTTGCCAGTGAAATGGAAAAAGCGCCCGGTTTTGATAAATCTCGTATGATGGTGGTAGGTCACGCAGAAACAAGGCCCCTTGTACCGAATGTGACCGATGAAGATCGCAAGCGTAATCGCCGTGTTGAAATCTCTATTATGCAAGGTAAAGCACACGAGTCTGACCCTATTGATGTAAGGCAATAAATCAATTAAAGTGAAACTTCATTAACACATGTAATGGAGTATAAAAATGAAAAAAGTTGATAAATATAGCTATATGCCAGGCAATGGTGATGGCGGTGATGACGATAAAACTGATTAAGGCACTGCATTTTGCCTGATTGGTTTGTAGAAATTAGAGTTATATTAAGCAATAGCTGGGTGTTCATTTTGAGCCCGGCTATTATTATTTTTTACCTTCGTAAAGATTGGCCCGCTTTTTATTTCTCTATCATTACTGCTGCTTTTTTCCTTTATGGAACTCTTATTTATTCTGCTTTAAGAGAGTTTGATGATATCTATATCTGGCGCTATGTCGTTTGGGCTTTTAATGATATTGCTTGGATGGCAATCATTGCTTACTTAGGTATTAAAGATAAAGTCTACTTATGGCAAAGTGTTTTAGGGCAGTTGGTTGTGATAATGGCGCCCATTTTACAGTTGTTCCGTTTAGTTGACCGCCACCTTTGGGATTTGTCTTACAGCACCTACATGTACAAGACCCTGCTACCGCTAATCAATATTGGTACTGTGGTCGTATGTTACCTACCGCTTATCTACCTCTTTACTCGACGAAGCCAGCAAGCTTAAGGCGTTTCTTCGTTAAAAATCCTGTGCTAGACTACTGGTTATAAAAACAGTATTTAGTGTTGCGTTATGAAACTTTACATTGCCGAAAAACCATCCTTGGCGCGAGCCATTGCAGATGCTCTGCCAAAACCACAAAAAAAGCATGATGGCTATATAGAGCTAGGTAATGGTGATTGTGTCTCATGGTGTATTGGTCATTTGCTTGAACAAGCAGAACCTGATGACTACGATGCAAGTTTTAAAAAGTGGCGGTTTGAACATTTACCTATCGTGCCTGAACAATGGCAATTAAAACCTAAATCAAAAACACGTAAACAACTCACTGTATTAAAAAAGCTAATCAAGCAGGCAAATATAATTGTTCATGCCGGTGACCCTGATCGCGAAGGCCAGCTATTGGTTGATGAAGTGATCGAACAGGTTAAACTTAGCCAAGCTAAAAAACAGCAAATTCAACGACTCTTGATCAGCGACTTAAACTTAAGTGCAGTTAAAAAAGCGCTGAATAATTTAAAGTCGAATCGCGATTTTATTCCATTGAGTGTATCTGCTTTAGCTCGCTCACGTGCAGATTGGCTATTTGGCATGAATTTAACTCGCGCTTATACGCTTGCTGGGCAAAAAGCTGGATTTGGTAATGTGTTATCTGTTGGGCGTGTTCAAACTCCTATTTTAGGTCTAGTTGTAAATCGTGATAATGAAATCGCTAACTTTGTAGCAAAACCTTTTTATGAAGTATTAGCTCATCTTGAAACTCAGCAGCAGCAAGCATTTTCTGCAAAGTGGCAGCCAAGTAAAGCATGTGAACCTTATCAAGATGAAGAAGGGCGAGTATTGCATAGAGGGCTTGCTGAAAATGTTGTGTCACGCATAACTAATCAACCGGCTAAAGTGGTTGAGCTTGATCAAAAGCAAAAAAAGCAACAAGCGCCACTGCCTTATAACTTATCTGCTTTGCAAATTGATGCGGCAAAAGCGTTTTCTATGCCTGCACAAAAAGTATTAGATACCTGTCAAAGCTTGTATGAGCGCCATAAGTTAATTACGTATCCTCGTTCAGATAACCGCTATTTACCAAAAGAGCATCATAAAGATGCCGCGAGGATTATTGCTGCTATCGTCAATAATGAAGGTCAAGCAAGTGAAGCTTGCAAACAAGCTGATACCAGTAAGCGGAGTAAATGTTTTAATGACAACAAGGTTGCAGCTCACCACGCTATTGTTCCTACCGAAAAACAGCTTCGCTCAGCATCATTAAATAGCGATGAACAAAAAATCTATCGCTTGGTCTGTCGTCATTATTTAATCCAGTTTTATCCAGACTATGTTTTTAACGAGACCAAAGTAACGGTTGAAATTGCGGGTGGGCTTTTTAAAGCAGCTGCTAAGCAAGATGTTAGCTTAGGCTTTAAAACATTAATGGGCAAAACAGAGTTAAAAGATGAGCAAACCTTACCGCCACTTGAAAAAGGTCAGCCGCTACATTGCAATCAAGGTGAAGTGGTAGACAAAATGACGACACCGCCAGCGCATTTTACTGATGCTACCTTATTGAGTGCTATGACAGGCATCAGCCGCTATGTGAAAGACCCAGAAATTAAAAAGATCCTCAAAGAAACTGATGGCTTAGGCACTGAGGCTACACGGGCTGGTATTCTTGAGCTTTTATTTAAACGCCGCTTTTTAGAGCGTCAGGGTAAAAACATTCTAGCTACCGCAACAGGCAAAGCTCTCATAAGTACATTACCAGAGCAGCTTGCTAGCCCTGACTTAACAGCTAAGTGGGAAGCATCGTTAGGGAATATAGCTGAGCAACATATGAGTTATCAGCAATTTTTAACGCCATTGTTGGCAGAGTTACATGCTTTAGTTGAGCAAGCTAAGCAGTGCGACAGCCAAGTCTTTGCCCAGTTACCAAAAACGCCGCAAAAGCGACGTTTTAAAAGAAAAGCTAAGCCCAGAGCTAAGTCAGCCTAAACTATTTTTTGTTGAATAGGGCAACCGCAGCATTACTCATCGCTGTAATCCCAGTAGGAAGCGCCTTTTTGTAATCAGGTGCAAACTTACTTGAGTGTAAAGAAGGTAATGTTGCGCCAGATTGCATTGCTGCATCATATTGACTCGGTTCAACACCGCCTAGCCAAAACAAAGTAATTGGCACGTGCTGCTCTGTACGACCATAAAGGCCAAAGTCTTCACCAGCCATGACAGCTTCAGTTTCAAGTACATTGTCTTCACCAATAGCATTAGCAATTGCTGAACGCACTACATTGGTTTGTGCAGGGTTATTGTAAGTCGAGGGAATTGACTCATCTTCATGCACATATACTTCAGGTGCTAAGCTTTCATCAAGTCCTGCACTTAATGCAATACCTTTAGAAATTCGTTTAATCGCTGCGATTTGTTGCAAACGTACTTCAGGGTTGTAACTACGCAATGTAAGTTGTAGTTTTACTTCATCAGAAATGACATTGTGTTTAGAGCCACCATGAATTGAGCCAACGGTAATCACAGAAGGTTCTAGTGGTGACAATTCGCGACTAGTAATAGTTTGCAGTGCCAATACAATACGTGAAGAAATCACAACAGGGTCTATTGTTGTATGTGGATAGGCACCGTGACCGCCTTTACCCTTTACAGTAATATCAACAGAGTCAACACTTGCCATCGTATACTCAGTTTTCATGCTAACTTTACCAGCAGGAACACTCGCACTTACATGTAAACCAATAACATGGTCTGGAGTAGGGTACTTAGTAAAAAGCCCTTCTTTAAGCATTGCTTTTGCACCACCGCCCACTTCCTCAGCAGGTTGTGCGACCATCATTAGCGTACCTTGCCACTGATCTTTATGTGTCATTAACTGTTGTGCTGTGCCAATAAATGAACTCATGTGAATATCATGACCACAACCATGCATTACGCCAACGGTTGCACCAGCATCATTTGTTACAGTCACTTTAGAGGCGTAAGGTTTTCCAGTTTGCTCAACAATTGGTAATCCATCAGTATCAGTGCGGATCATTACTGTAGGGCCATCACCGTTTTCATAAATACCAACAACGCCATAACCACCTACATTATCTGTAACAGTAAAGCCCAGTTGTTTTAATTGCTTTGCTAGCTTTTGACCAGTTTCTTTTTCGTGGTAAGACAGCTCGGGAGATTGATGTAAATCTAAATAAAGCTTTTCAATCTCAGGCATAGTTTTTTTGAGATTTAAATCGAGCGTTGTTGCTTGTGCGAATGGACTAAGAAGTAATAAAGCTGCAGAAATAGCAGATAATTTCATAATGACCTCGACCCGTGGGGCTTGTAATTGTTATGTTTGCCACTATATAAAAACCTAAATACTTATATAGTGCAATCGATCAAATGAATAATATGATAAAACTTACCCAGCAAAATTTGCAGCAAGCACTGGGTGAAACGTCCGCTGAAAAGCTAGTGCTACTTACTTTTTACTCTGCGCAAAACCCAGAGTGTCATCAGCAAGCTGCAATTTTAGAGAAAATAGCAAATGAGTATGGTGAGCATTTATTAGTAGCGACATTAGATTGTGATGTTGAGCAAGCCCTTGCTGGGCAACTTGCGCAGCAAATTGGTTTACAAGCATTACCTACGCTTGTGATGTTAAAAGATTCAGCGCCTGTGGATATGTTACCTGGTGCTCAAACAGAGCAGCAAATTCGCGATGCGCTAGCCAAACATTTACCAGCTCAACACGAATTATTACTAGAGCAAGCTAAGCAAGCGTTAATTAATCAAGATCTAAATAATGCCTTTAACTATGCAAAGCAGGCTTATGAGCTTGATCCAAACCATACACGTGTAAAGTTAGTTTTAGCTGATATCTGTATTCAAATTCATAAATTAGAGGATGCGCAAGCATTATTAGATTCGGTTGCAGAAAATGAACGTGACGCGTATTTCACAAATATTCAAGCAAAATGTGAACAAGCATTAGCTGCAACAGATTCACCAGAGATAAAAGCGCTGCAGGATAAAGTTGAAAAATACCCAAATGATTTAGAGATAAAAGTAGAACTAAGTAATGCTCTTAATAGCGCGGGTCGTAAAGAAGAGGCTTTAGAGATGCTATTTAATGTACTTAAAAAAGATCTTAACTACGCAGATGCAAAACCAACCTATCTAGAAATTATCGCTTCTTTACCTGATGGCGATGCCTTGGCATCTAAGTATCGTCGTAAGTTATATAGTATCTTGTACTAATTCAGAGTTGATTGATAAAAGCGCCACTAAGATTGTGGCGCTTTTTTTATTTAAAAACTTGCGTATTACCTAATTTCGATAATACTTAAGATCCTCTCGAGAAAAGTTGGCTGTATTTTGTACAGTAAACTGTGTTTTTTACTGCCTTTAGCTTGTTTTTTGCGCGAAAGGTAAGTTTTTAGTAGTTTTCTACAAAAAGTGCTTGCGTTAATTCTTCGCATCCCTATAATGCGCATCCACTGACACGGCGGGCAGCAATGAAAAGCGCTGAACAAAGTGACACAGAGTTAAGTAAAACTTCGGTTTAAAACGGTCTAAATAGAAAGTTTAAAATTAAGTGTTGACTCGAAAAATTAAGGATGTATTATACGCATCCCTAGCGACAACGTCGCAACGTTCTTTAACAATATAAAGCAATCATCTGTGTGGGCACTCGTACAGATTGAGTTCTAACAGCGGAGCTTAGTTTACTAAGTAACGCAAACAAATTTAGAGTCTCAATTGAACTGAGTGACCAACGGAAACAAGTTTACTTGTTTCAGCACAGTCAATTCGATATCGAAAGATATCAAAATTCAGAATTCATTGAGCATGTCCTTCGGGACAGAAAAAACTTTTAATTGAAGAGTTTGATCATGGCTCAGATTGAACGCTGGCGGCAGGCCTAACACATGCAAGTCGAGCGGAAACGAAGAGGTGCTTGCACCTCTGGCGTCGAGCGGCGGACGGGTGAGTAATGCTTGGGAATATGCCTTATGGTGGGGGACAACAGTTGGAAACGACTGCTAATACCGCATGATGTCTACGGACCAAAGTGGGGGACCTTCGGGCCTCACGCCATAAGATTAGCCCAAGTGGGATTAGCTAGTTGGTGAGGTAATGGCTCACCAAGGCGACGATCCCTAGCTGGTTTGAGAGGATGATC